>NZ_WQGG01000011.1:0-185213 GCF_013034565.1 Ruegeria sp. HKCCA5491 | reverse complement strand
TCCGTGAAGGCGGCCGTACCGTTGGCGCCGGCGTTGTGTCGAAAATCATCGAATAGGGCGCGCTTGTCGCGCCTGGTTGCGACAGGCGATTTTCCAAAGGAAAATCTGCCGAGAGCAACTCGGTTATGAATTAAGAAAGGCCGCTCCCAAAGGAGCGGCCTTTTTCTTTTTTGCCTAAGCTACCTGAGGTGCTAGCTTCATTCTTATTAACAAATTGCAATTAAAAAGAGGTCATAAGATGCTTTTCTCGGCTCGTTCAGTTTGTCTTGTCGCGGCTGTTGCTTGCTTATCTACCTCGGCATCCTCGCAAGAAACCGCGGATAGGATTTATCTCGGGGGACCAATCGTTACGATGAACGACGCGGCTCCGTCAGCCGAAGCTGTCGCAGTCAAAGATGGGCGCATTCTTGCGGTGGGAGCGCTTTCTGATGTGTCGGCCCATCAAGGGAGCGCAACCGAAACCTTCGACTTGGAAGGGCGGGCGATGCTTCCGGGTTTCGTCGACAGCCATGGGCATGTCGTCATGGGGGGCTTGCAGGCTTTGTCTGCGAACCTTCTCGCGCCGCCGGATGGAGAGGTGGTTGATATCGCAAGTCTGCAATCCACGCTTTCAAGTTGGGCCGACGAGAATGCGCAGGCTGTCGAACAGGTTAAAATGATCATTGGCTTCGGCTACGACAATGCCCAGCTAAAGGAGCTTCGCCACCCAACACGGCAAGAGCTGGACCAGGTTTCTGAGGAATTTCCTGTCATAATCGTTCATCAATCCGGGCACTTGGGTGTCGCGAATTCAAAAGCCTTGGAACTGGCTGGCATCACTGCCGCTTCCGAGGCTCCTCCGGGCGGTGTAATTCAACGTGACGAGACTGGTGAGCCGAACGGTGTGCTGGAAGAGTACGCTTTCTTTTCGGTCCTTGTACCCATGTTGGGAAATCTGGGTGAAGATGGTCTGGCAGAATTTGCCAAAGCGGGCACACAGCTTTGGGCCAAATTTGGGTATACGACCGGACAAGAAGGTCGCTCATCTGGCGAAATTGTCGAGGTTCTGAGGAAGGTTGCCGCCGAAGACGGGCTTCCCATTGACGTAGTCGCGTTTCCGGATGTTCTTGAGGCGCGGGATTTTATCGGCGCGAACACGTCTAGGAACTATGAAAACCGTGTCCGGGTCGGGGGCTGCAAGCTTACGATTGACGGCTCGCCTCAGGGGTTCACAGCATTGAGGGATCGACCCTATTACGATCCGGTAGGGAACTATGTTCCCGGGTATGCGGGATACGCCGCCATCACGATGGAGCAACTCCAAGACGCGGTGAACTGGTGTTTTGAGAACGGTTTCCAAATTCTCGTTCATTCCAATGGCGAAGGCGCATCTGACATGCTTATTGCGGCCTTAGAAGAAGCGCAGATCAAGTATGGCGACCCCGGTAACCGCCCAGTTCTTATTCACGGGCAGTTTCTAAGGGAGGATCAGGTCGCAAGCTTTAAGCGGTTGGGTGTTTTCCCATCCCTGTTCCCGATGCACACATTCTATTGGGGCGACTGGCACCGGGACCACACGGTTGGGCCGGTGAATGCGGACAACATCTCGCCGACCGGGTGGCTGCGCGAGCGTGACATGATGTTTGGCACGCATCATGATGCCCCGGTGGCCTTTCCGGACAGTATGCGGGTCCTGGCCGCAACCGTCACCCGGCGCACTCGGTCCGGCGACATTTTGGGCCCGCATCAAAGGGTTAGTGTCATGACCGCCTTGAAAGCCATGACAATCTGGCCCGCCTGGCAGCATTTCGAGGAGAACGAAAAAGGCTCGATCGAAATGGGGAAAGTGGCAGATTTTGTAATCTTGTCAGACGATCCCACGGCAGTTGACCCAGAGACATTGGCCGAACTCAAAGTGCTCTTGACGGTAAAGGGCGACGAGGTCGTCTATGAAGCCGTAGAGGAAGTCAAAGAAGGCAACCTGCAATTCTCGCCATTTTCAAATGACCCTGTGATTGCTCATCTTTTCCTGCACGCAGTTTATCAAGGCATGAAGGTTGAAGATCCATGGTTAAGCAACCGCATGTCTGACGATCAATAAGAGGGTTGTCTTTATGGCGTTTGCCTCTTGCCAAACCGCACCAACCCCACTAATACGCGCGAGTTCTCAATAAGAACGTCAAGGCGGGGTGATTCCCGCCTTTTGGGTTCGAAGAGGGTTGGCGATGCGCGTCTGTCCTCCTCTCAACCTCAACGCCTAAAAAAGGCTGTTAATATGCAAAGCCAAAACATCCGTATTCGGCTGAAGGCATTTGACTATCGCGTTCTGGATGCCAGCACGCAAGAGATCGTCAACACTGCCAAGCGGACCGGCGCGAACGTGCGCGGCCCGATCCCGCTGCCGAACAAGATTGAGAAGTTCACGGTTCTCCGTGGCCCTCACGTTGACAAGAAATCCCGCGACCAGTTCGAGATCCGTACGCACAAGCGTCTGCTCGACATCGTTGATCCGACCCCCCAGACCGTTGACGCGCTGATGAAGCTCGACCTCGCTGCTGGTGTGGACGTCGAGATCAAGCTGCAGTCGTAAGATCGGAGGGTATAGATTATGCGCTCTGGTATTATCGCAAAAAAAGTCGGCATGACCCGCCTGTTCATGGAAGACGGCAAGCAGATCCCTGTGACCGTTCTCCACCTGGACAACCTGCAGGTTGTTGCACAGCGTACCGCTGACAAAGACGGCTACACCGCTGTTCAGCTGGGCGCCGGTGCTGCCAAGGCAAAACGCACCTCGAAAGCCATGCGCGGTCACTATGCCGCTGCCAAGGTTGAGCCTAAGCGTAAGCTGGCCGAGTTCCGCGTCTCCGAAGACGGCCTGATCGAAGTGGGCGCCGAGATTTCGGCAGAACACTTCCTGGAAGGTCAGAAAGTTGACGTTTCGGGCACCTCGATCGGTAAAGGCTTTGCCGGTGCGATGAAGCGCCACAACTTCGGTGGTCTGCGCGCCTCGCACGGTGTTTCGATCAGCCACCGTTCGCACGGTTCGACCGGTCAGTGTCAGGATCCGGGCAAGGTTTTCAAAGGCAAGAAGATGGCCGGTCACATGGGTGCTGCCCGTGTAACCACCCAGAACCTGGAAGTCGTCAAAACCGACGCCGACCGGAACCTGGTCTTCATCAAAGGCGCCGTTCCCGGACCGAAATCGGGCTGGGTCACCGTCAAGGACGCCGTCAAGAAGAAAGCACCCGAAGGCCTGCCTTTCCCGGCAGCCGTAAAAGGTGCCGCAACTGAAGCACCTGCGGAAGAAGCTCCCGCGGAAGGTGGTGAAGCATGAAACTTGATGTAATCAAACTGGACGGCGGCAAAGCCGGCAACATCGAGCTGGATGCTGACCTGTTCGGCCTCGAGCCGCGCGCGGACATCCTGCACCGTGTGGTCCGTTGGCAGCGCAACAACGCGCAGGCTGGCACCCACAAGGTGAAGACCCGCTCGGAAACCAGCTACTCGACCAAGAAGATCTATCGCCAGAAGGGCACCGGTGGCGCACGCCATGGTGACCGTAACGCGCCGATCTTCCGCAAGGGTGGTATCTACAAAGGCCCGACCCCGCGTTCGCATGGCCACGACCTGCCGAAGAAGTTCCGCAAGCTTGGCCTGCGCCACGCTCTGTCGGCCAAAGCCAAAGCAGGTGAGCTGGTTGTGATCGAGAACGCCGAAGCCGAAGGCAAGACTGCCGCTCTGGCCAAACAGGTTGCAAACCTGGGCTGGAAACGCGCTCTGGTCATCGACGGCGCGACCGTGAACGAAGGGTTCCTGAAAGCGTCCAAGAACATCGAAGGTCTGGATATCCTGCCGTCGATGGGCGCAAACGTCTATGACATCCTCAAGCGTGACACCCTGGTGCTCACCAAAGCGGCTGTCGAAGCACTGGAGGCTCGTCTGAAATGAGCGCGAAGGCAGAACATTACGACGTGATCCGCAAGCCGATCATTACTGAAAAGTCGACCATGGCGTCCGAAAACGGCGCGGTTGTCTTTGAAGTGGCGATCGACAGCAACAAGCCCCAGATCAAAGAGGCCGTTGAGGCGCTGTTTGGTGTGAAGGTCAAAGCGGTGAACACCACCGTGACCAAGGGCAAGGTCAAGCGGTTCCGCGGCCAGCTGGGTCGTCGGAAAGACGTCAAAAAAGCATATGTGACCCTCGAAGAGGGGAACACCATCGACGTGAGCACCGGTCTCTGATCGGACGCTTAGTGCGACTATTCACGGCCTCGGCGGTTCAACCCGCCGGGGCCGATTTCGTTTCAGACCCTGAAACTGTGCGGGCGCAGGTGCTGGAGCAGATGCGGGCGTTCAGCGCCGGGCCCTATTTCCAGATCACAGATGAGAAGCTAGGGCTTCTGTCGGTCTTCGATGATCTGAAATACGACCGGGCGGATGTGGACATGGTCTCTCCGGCGATGCGCAAGCACGTGGTCGGCAAACTTGGTCCGCTCGGGTTCCACCATACCTCGGGGACGGTTTTGGAGCACGCCGAGGCCGATATGCGCGTGCACATCCCCAAGTTTCATGCTCTCGGCGCGTCGCCCTTCGACATCGCACGCTATACTGAAAAACGCCCTCAAGACTACTGCCTGCTGACACCCACGCAAGTGGCCTGTTAGTACGTGGATCACTATGAGTTGGACGACGCGGTGCAGCGGATCGAGGCGTTGATTTCGAAACACCAGATCAACCTGCTCAAACTGGCGGATTATCTGGAAGGCAAACCCAAACACCGCGCCTTTCGCGAGGTGCTGGGGCATATCAAACTTAAACAGCGGATCGCGGTGGAAGCCGAGCCGCTTTGCCGCAGGCGTTCTTTGGGGTGAGTATTAGATTTGGCAGCTCTAGTGGTGTTGTGCAGGAACTTATTTTAATCTGGAACAGGGCTACAACTTAGTAATACAATTTCTCCCTTCATCTGGTTTCCAGAGAAGACTCGGTTTGGTGAACGGGTATCCAAGCTGATTGTACAGGTTTTGAGCGGGGCACAAAACTTTGAGCGAATGGAGCCATGTAATAGGCTCTAAACACTCGCGTTCAAATCAGTCCCAGACGATTGCGGGTGGCGGTGTTCCGCAAACATCGAGCCGCACTGCAAGGGCAGCAATTTTGCCTTTAGTAACGGCAATTTCACCTTCCAGATCATCACCTGAGAGGCTGGAAACCGGAACACCAATCAAAAATACTCCTACTGCGTCACCTGTAACGGCCTGTTTTTGCCCAGCAATCAACCCAGGGACTTTTGCAGTTTCTTTTTGATAGAGCTCTCTCGCCTTGTTGCAAGGTACATTCGCGTAAACATCGCCCATCGCGACTGGTATGATCGAGCTAGGTTGTTCAGCGCAGGCTGAGATTACCGCAGAAGAACAAAGTATTATGCCGATATTCCGAATACTGAGAGACGCATTGCGTTCTCTTTTTGGTGAAAACATTGCCAACTCTAACTCAGCACGCATAGGAAAACTCCCACTGAGGGTCCACCACTAAGCGAGCTGCCAGAATCTGGCAATTCCGACCAGTAGACGCGAGATAATCTTTGGCAGCAGACTGAAAGACCAACTGAGTTGCATCCATGCTGCCAGCCAAGCCCAATGTTGCACCCTCGGCTGCGCCGGCAATTGCGGCGTCGCCTACGCTTGGTGTCAGCATAATCAAACCGCTTTCCGATTTGTCAAAAACCCGCCAGGTTCGCCCATAGGCGTCAAAATTCACTGGCTTGACTTCGCCATAGGTTTCCATGGCGTAACTCAATCCGGTGCATGACGCTGACGCAAGTCCGCATATAAGGGCTAAAGCTACAGAAATAGACTTACAAGACATGATCTCCTCCGCAGAAATGACTCCGGTCTAGAACTGAAGGCTTTATGTCTGCTGATTTCGTTAATACAGATCAGGAAAACTGAATATAATGAACATTGGATGTGAAGCGTAAGCACCCAAGCGGCTGTCGTTGATGGCGTAGATACGACAATGACCTCCCGCAATTGGCGTTGCCGATCAATCATGAAGCACTTGGCCAACTACATTGGCGGCCAGGTCTCCGATAGTTTGGAAATGACATCGCTGTTATTAATACGATATAAGAGACTTGTTTCCACTGACGCGAAAAGTTGCCTGAGCATGTTTTAGGCGACCAGATTAGAAATCTGCCTTATGCTATAGACACCCACCCCCAACCCTGTTAAACGCTCCCAATCTTGCGGCCTCGGATTCGTTCCGGGGCCTCGGATATTTGTAACCGGGGACCTTCGGGGCCCTATACCCTTGGCACCTACGGGGGCCTATCACATAGCGGGGAAATCCCCTGCACTTGCTAAACGGAAGACAGAAAGCATGGCACTCAAGTCGTACAAGCCGACGACGCCGGGCCAGCGCGGGCTGGTGCTGATCGACCGTTCGGAGCTTTGGAAAGGACGTCCGGTCAAGTCTCTCACTGAGGGTTTGACCAAATCGGGCGGCCGGAACAACACCGGACGGATCACTTCACGCCGCCGCGGCGGTGGCGCAAAGCGTCTCTACCGGATCGTTGACTTCAAACGGAACAAAGTTGATGTCGCGGCAACCGTCGAGCGGATCGAATATGACCCGAACCGGACCGCATTCATCGCACTGGTAAAATACGAAGACGGCGAGCAGGCATATATCCTGGCTCCGCAGCGTCTGGCTGTTGGTGACAAGGTCATCTCGTCGGCAAAAGCCGACATCAAGCCGGGCAACGCAATGCCGTTCTCGGGCATGCCCATTGGTACCATCGTCCACAACATCGAGATGAAGCCTGGCAAAGGCGGTCAGATCGCACGTGCGGCCGGTACTTACGCGCAATTCGTTGGCCGCGATGGCGGCTACGCTCAGATCCGTCTGAGCTCGGGTGAACTGCGTCTTGTCCGTCAGGAATGCATGGCCACCGTTGGTGCCGTGTCCAACCCCGACAACAGCAACCAAAACCTCGGTAAAGCCGGTCGTATGCGCCACAAGGGCGTTCGTCCGTCGGTTCGTGGTGTTGCAATGAACCCGATCGATCACCCGCACGGTGGTGGTGAAGGTCGTACCTCGGGTGGCCGTACGCCGGTTACACCGTGGGGTAAGGACACCAAGGGTAAGCGTACCCGCAACAAGAACAAAGCGTCCCAGAAGCTGATCATCCGCTCGCGGCACGCCAAGAAGAAGGGACGTTAATCTATGTCTCGCTCTGTTTGGAAGGGTCCTTTCGTCGATGCTTACGTGCTGAAAAAAGCCGAAGCAGCGCGCGAGTCGGGCCGCAACGAAGTCATCAAAATCTGGTCGCGTCGTTCCACCATTCTGCCCCAGTTCGTGGGTCTGACCTTTGGTGTGTACAACGGCCAGAAGCACATTCCCGTCAACGTCTCGGAAGACATGATCGGTCAGAAGTTCGGTGAATACTCGCCGACCCGTACCTATTATGGCCACGCCGCAGACAAAAAAGCGAAGCGGAAGTAAGTCATGGGCAAGGAAAAGAACCCCCGCCGCGTGGCTGAAAACGAAGCAATGGCGAAAACCCGTATGCTTCGCACCAGCCCGCAGAAACTGAACCTGGTTGCGCAAATGATCCGCGGCAAGAAAGTTGAGAAGGCTCTGACCGACCTGACTTTCAGCAACAAGCGTGTCGCGCAGGACGTCAAGAAGTGCCTGCAGTCCGCAATCGCGAATGCTGAAAACAACCACAACCTGGACGTTGACGAGCTGATCGTCGCCGAAGCATGGGTTGGCAAGAACCTGGTCATGAAGCGCGGTCGTCCGCGTGCCCGTGGTCGTTTCGGCAAGATCATGAAGCCGTTCTCGGAGATCACCATCAAGGTGCGTCAAGTTGAGGAGCAAGCCTAATGGGTCATAAAGTAAATCCGATCGGCATGCGCCTACAGGTCAACCGCACCTGGGATAGCCGCTGGTACGCCGACACCAAGGACTACGGTGATCTTCTGCTGGAAGACCTCAAAATCCGTGAGTTCATTAACAAAGAGTGCAAGCAGGCCGGTGTTGCCCGTGTGATCATCGAACGTCCGCACAAGAAGTGCCGCGTTACGATCCACACCGCACGTCCCGGTGTCATCATCGGCAAGAAAGGTGCGGACATCGAAGTTCTGCGCAAAAAGCTTGCTCGTATGACCGACAGCGAACTGCACCTGAACATCGTCGAAGTGCGCAAGCCCGAGCTAGACGCGCAGCTGGTTGCCGAGTCCATCGCTCAGCAGCTGGAACGTCGTGTTTCGTTCCGTCGCGCCATGAAGCGCTCGGTTCAGAACGCCATGCGCATGGGCGCCCTGGGTATCCGGGTGAACGTCGCTGGTCGTCTGGGCGGCGCCGAAATCGCACGGACCGAGTGGTACCGCGAAGGCCGCGTGCCTCTGCACACCCTGCGTGCCGACATCGATTACGCACATGCCGAAGCGATGACCCCCTACGGGATCATCGGGATCAAGGTCTGGATCTTCAAAGGTGAGATCATGGAGCACGATCCGCAGGCACGTGACCGTAAAGCACAGGAACTCCAGGACGGCCCTGCACCTCGTGGTGCTGGTGGCGGTCGTCGCTAAGGAGGGAAAGATATGCTTCAACCAAAGCGTACTAAATTCCGCAAGATGCACAAAGGCCGGATCAAGGGTCTCGCCAAAGGTGGCTCTGATCTGAACTTTGGCACCTACGGCCTGAAGGCTCTTGAGCCTGAGCGTGTAACCGCACGCCAGATCGAAGCTGCACGTCGTGCCATGACGCGCCACATGAAGCGTCAGGGTCGTGTTTGGATCCGCATCTTCCCCGACACTCCGGTCACGGCCAAGCCGATCGAAGTTCGTATGGGTAAAGGTAAGGGTTCGGTCGACCGCTGGGCCTGCAAAGTCAAGCCTGGCCGCGTGATGTTCGAGATCGATGGCGTCAATGACGACATCGCCCGCGAGGCCCTGCGCCTGGCCGCGATGAAGCTGCCGATCAAGACCCGCGTCGTGGTTCGCGAAGACTGGTAAACAGTCTGGGGAGACCCCAAAGAACATGGCCCCTGCCGAACACTCGGCGGGGGCCTTTTTCGTTTTAGCTGTTTGCGATGAGCGACCAGTGTGTTGTTTCCGAAATTCAATAACGGCATTGCAAAAATCATGCAGCTCAGGGGTGGAAAATCCCCTGATCTGGTGAAAAGAAGTCCCCACACTTATTCCCGATCAAAGCTTGGGCAGTTCAATCCCTCAACTTGGTTTGAGCGCGTATGATATCCTGGCTTTGCCACCCCGTTGAAAGACCGAGAGCACGAATGGGCCTTACTTGCAGGGACGTCATGGTCCCCCCAGAAATTCAGAAGACAATCCATCCCGATGATACCGTCGCAAAGGCGTTCGAGATCATTCGCGACAGCCGGGCCCGGTTCCTGCCTGTGGTTTCCGACGACGGAAGCTTTCAGGGCGTGTTTACCGCTCCAACGCTCATCAAGATGATCTTGCCTCAAGCCGCACGGATTGGCGTCAGCTCTGAAACGGCCCGTGTGCCGATCGCAAATCTCAGCTTCATGGACCTGACCAAAGAGGACTTCGGAGAGCAGATTAAGCGTCTGAACGAAGAACGGGTCGGGGATCACATGTCTGAACCCGCAAATATTCCAGTGACCGCGCCAGACACTCCGGTCATGGAAGGCATTTTCCTGATCCACAAATTCAAGCGCCACGTCTTCCTTGTTGAGCCCGATACCAATCATTTTGTGGGCACAGTCAGCCCCAATTCGCTGATTGAACACGCGCTAAGTTAACCCCTAAATACCGGATCAGACCCTTGACCAACCATTCCGTTTCGCACGGAGAACACGCGTTCTCTGTCCCTCAACTGTTGGGAATTGATCCCCTTTGGATCGCCACCGGTATTCTGATTGCTGTTTATGCTGTCCTGATTTCCGAAAAAGTTAATCGCGCAATTTTGGCCATGCTGGGGGCGTCATTGATGGTGCTTTTTGGCATCCTTAATCAAGAACAGGCCGTGGAAGGGGTGGACGCCAACACCCTGGCCCTGTTGATCGGCATGATGGTGATTGTGGGTATCACCAGTAAGTGCGGCTTGTTTCAGTACGTCGCAATCAAGGCGGCCAAGGTGGTCAAGGCCAACCCTACGGGTATCCTGATCATGCTGACCCTGATTACCGCGGTCTTCTCTGCTCTGCTGGACAACGTGACGACCGTTCTGCTGATTGCCCCGATAACCTTGCTGATCACGGACGCGCTGGATACGCCTGTATTTCCGTTTTTCTTCGCCGAAATTCTGGCGTCGAATGTTGGAGGGACGGCGACCCTGATCGGTGACCCGCCCAACATCATCATCGGCTCGGCCGCCGGGCTCAGTTTCAATGAATTCGTGGTGAACCTGGCGCCGATATCAGCCATCTGTCTGGTTGTGCTGACCGGGATCATTTACCTGATGAACCGGCGTACTCTGACCGCCATTCCCAAGTCGGCCAGCGAAAAGATCATGCGGTTCAACGAAGACGAGGCGATCACGGACGTTCGCCTGATGATCAAATCCCTGTCTGTTCTGGCGCTGGTTCTTCTGGGCTTTACGCTTGGCCATGGTTACGGCATCCAACCGGGGACTTCCGCGCTGGCTGGGGCTGGGTTGTTGATGTTGTTGGCCTACGGTCACCAAAGCGGTGAAGAGCAATCCGAGTCCGTGCACCATATTTTTGGTGAGGTCGAATGGATCACGATTTTCTTCTTCGGTGGCTTGTTCGTGATTGTCGCAGGTGTCGAGCATGTGGGGCTGCTGGAGTTCTTCGGCCAGAAGGTGCTGGAACTGACCGAAGGTGACATGATGTGGACCGCGTTCTTCATCTTCTGGGCGTCGGGCATTCTGTCGGCAATTCTGGACAACATCCCTTTTGTTGCCACGATGATCCCGCTGATTGAATCCACCGCTGACACATTCGGCGGCCCGGATGCGATCGAGTCGCTGTGGTGGTCGCTGGCTCTGGGTGCCTGTTTGGGTGGCAACGGGACCCTGTTGGGCGCCAGCGCGAACCTGACCGTTGCGGCCTTTGCCGAGAAAGCCAAACAGCCGATCGGTTTTGTCAAATTCGCGATCATGGCCTTTCCGATCATGATCCTGACCCTGATGATCGCCAACGTCTATATCTGGCTGCGCTACTTTTTTTAAGGCACCCGACCAGCCGCTTTTCTGGGGCGGCTGGTCTCGCGCTTGCGTCCCGGCTGGGCTATAGCCGGGACATGGCACAGATTGAATCACTCTTCGTTACCCGTCTCTATCGCGCAACCTTGTCCGAGTTCGATCCCAAGATCGACGCGGAGGAGTTGGAAAGCTCGTGCATTGTCATCGCCGAGGATGATGAGGCCGGGCAGGAATGGTGCGAGGAAAACGGCTATCCCGGCTATACAAGTTACGCCTCGCTTACCGACCTACCATGGCGGTTCCCGATCTTTGCCGATCTGGTCGCCGCATTGGATCAGCACGTGGCGTCCTTTGCCAAGGATCTAGAGTTTGATCTGGGCGAGGGTGAGCTAAAGCTGGAAGACCTGTGGATCAACATCCTTCCTGAGGGCGGCATGCACTCCAGCCATTTGCACCCGCACAGCGTCATCTCGGGCACAACCTATGTGGCGATGCCCGAAGGGGCGAGCGCGCTGAAACTGGAAGACCCGCGTTCGGGTCGCATGATGGCTGCGCCGACGCGGATCAAAGGTGGTCGGCGGGATTTGCAGCCGTTCATTTACATGAAGCCGCAAGTCGGGGACGTGTTGCTGTGGGAAAGCTGGTTGCGCCACGAGGTGCCGATGAACATGGCCGAGGAAGAGCGGATCAGTGTCAGCTTTAACTACAAGTGGGAGTGACTCCTGCATCGGCGAGGCCGTGAGTGCTGGTTCGCCGTTTTTCTGGGGTGGGTTTCTCGTTCTTTACTTGATCACTTTGCGCCGCTCTGGATGGAAATTCAAAGAGAGCCTTTTGGCAGCCTTGTGGCGGTCGCATCTGCATCTTTTGCCAAGATTTGAAGTTGGTTTATGGGTGATGATATTGACTGTGGCACTCTATGTCTCGTGGGCGGCCTTTAAGGCGTGCGCGGGCTGATCAATTTAGATCGTGATAACTTAACGCAGCTCCGCCAAACTTCCTCTTGCCACGCACCCCCCAAACCCTTATACGGCGGCATCCTGCGATCTCCCGGCGTTGTCGGGCGATTCGTATGTCTATCATTCATCCACCAGGTCCAAGGTGACCCTGTCAGGGGGCCTTCTGGTGTTTTGAGCAAAGGAAAAAGGCGATGAACGCCCAAGAACTGCGTGACAAGACCCCGGACCAGCTCCGCGAGGAACTGGCCAACCTGAAGAAAGAAAGCTTTAACCTGCGCTTTCAACAGGCAACCGGTCAGCTGGAAAACACTGCTGGTATCAAAGCGGCTCGCCGCAATGCTGCCCGTGTCAAAACCATTCTGAACGAAAAGGCCGCTGCAGCGGCATCCGAGGAGTAATCAGATGCCCAAGCGTATCCTGCAAGGCACCGTGACCAGCGACGCCAACGAACAGACCGTAACCGTATCCGTCGAGCGCCGCTTTACGCATCCGGTTCTGAAGAAAACCATCCGTAAGTCCAAGAAATACCGGGCTCACGATGAAAAGAACGCCTTCAAGGTCGGCGACACAGTCCGCATCATCGAATGCGCGCCGAAATCGAAGACGAAACGTTGGGAAGTTCTGGAAGCGTAAGTTTCCGGGATTTTCCCATTTGTCGAAACCCTGGGGGATCTAACTAGACCAGCCCCCACAGGTCGGGAGAAACCACATGATCCAGATGCAGACCAATCTGGATGTCGCTGACAACTCCGGCGCACGCCGAGTTCAGTGCATCAAGGTCCTGGGTGGTTCCAAGCGTAAATACGCCTCCGTCGGCGACATCATTGTCGTCTCGGTGAAGGAAGCCATCCCGCGCGGCCGCGTAAAGAAAGGGGACGTCCGTAAGGCCGTCGTCGTACGCACCGCCAAGGAAGTCCGTCGCGAAGACGGCACCGCGATCCGTTTCGATCGCAACGCCGCCGTCATCCTGAACAACAACAACGAGCCAGTCGGTACACGTATCTTTGGCCCCGTTGTTCGTGAACTGCGCGGCAAGAACTTCATGAAAATCATCTCGCTGGCTCCGGAGGTGCTGTAATCATGGCTGCTAAACTCCGCAAAGGCGACAAGGTCGTCGTGCTGGCCGGCAAGGACAAGGGCAAAGAGGGAACCATTTCCTCGGTTGATCCCAAAGCCGGTAAAGCTGTTGTCGAAGGCATCAACATTGCCATCCGTCACACCCGTCAGTCGCAAACTTCGCAAGGTGGTCGTCTGCCCCAGGCAAACCCGATCCAACTGTCGAATCTGGCGCTGCTGGACAAGAACGGCAAAGCAACCCGCGTTGGCTTCCGCATGGAAGGTGACAAGAAGGTCCGCTTCGCCAAGACCACAGGGGACGTGATCGATGCTTGATTCCGCAACCTACACCCCGCGTCTGAAAGCTCAGTACGTTGAGACCATCCGTGCCGCTCTGAAAGAAGAGTTCGGCTACAAGAACGACATGCAGCTGCCCAAGCTGGACAAAATCGTTCTGAACATCGGTTGTGGTGCTGAGGCGGTCAAGGACTCGAAGAAAGCGAAAGCTGCTGTCGAAGATCTGACTGCAATTGCTGGCCAACAGGCTGTTGCAACCAAGGCGAAGAAGTCGATCGCGGGTTTCCGCGTCCGTGAAGACATGCCGCTGGGCGCGAAAGTGACCCTGCGCGGTGACCGGATGTACGAATTCCTGGATCGTCTGATCACAATCGCGATGCCGCGTATTCGTGACTTCCGCGGTGTTAAGCCGTCTTTCGATGGTCAGGGCAACTTTGCCATGGGCATGAAAGAGCACATCGTGTTCCCGGAAATCGATTTCGACAAGGTCGACGAGGTCTGGGGCCTGGATATCGTAATTGCCACCACAGCGAAAACCGACGCTGAAGCAAAGGCATTGTTGAAAGCGTTCAACATGCCGTTCAACGCGTAAGCGCCGGGAGGATTGAGACATGGCTAAGAAAGCAATGATCGAACGCGAGAAGAAGCGCGAACGCCTGGTGGCCAAATATGCCGCAAAGCGTGCCGAGCTGAAAGAAATCGCGAATGACGAGAGCAAGCCGATGGAAGAGCGTTTCAAGGCGCGTCTGAAACTGGCGAAACTGCCGCGCAACAGCTCGGCTACCCGTCTGCACAACCGTTGTCAGCTGACCGGTCGTCCCCACGCTTACTACCGTAAGCTGAAGGTCAGCCGTATCGCGCTGCGCGAGCTGGGTTCTGCTGGTCAGATCCCCGGCATGGTGAAATCGAGCTGGTAAGGGAGACATAGATATGAATGATCCTATCGGCGATATGCTCACCCGTATCCGCAACGCGCAAATGCGCGGCAAGTCCACCGTTTCCACACCCGCATCCAAACTGCGCGGTTGGGTTCTGGACGTGCTGGCGGACGAAGGTTACATCCGTGGCTACGAAAACACGACCGGTGAAAACGGTCATCCGGCCATCGAAATCAGCCTGAAATACTACGAAGGCACCCCTGTCATTCGCGAACTGAAGCGGGTTTCGAAACCTGGCCGTCGCGTCTACATGGGCGTCAATGACATCCCGCAGGTCCGTCAGGGTCTGGGCGTGTCGATTGTCAGCACTCCGAAAGGTGTGATGTCGGACGCAAACGCTCGCTCCAACAATGTTGGCGGCGAAGTGCTCTGCACCGTCTTCTAAGGAGGTCTGCAATGTCTCGTATTGGTAAAAAACCGGTCGAGCTGCCCAGCGGCGTTACTGCCTCTGTGTCGGGTCAGACCATCGAAGTCAAAGGTCCGAAAGGCACCCGTAGCTTCACCGCCACCGACGACGTGACGCTGTCGGTTGAAGACAACGTGGTCAAAATCGACCCCCGTGGCATGTCCAAGCGTGCCCGCCAGCAGTGGGGCATGAGCCGCACCATGGTTGCCAACCTGGTAACCGGTGTGACCGAAGGCTTCAAAAAAGAGCTGGAGATCCAGGGTGTTGGTTACCGGGCTCAGATGCAGGGCAACACCCTGAAGCTGAACCTGGGCTATAGCCACGATGTTGATTTCACTGCTCCGGAAGGTGTGACCATCACCGCGCCGAAGCAGACCGAAATCGTTGTGGAAGGTATCGACCAGCAGCAGGTGGGCGAAGTCGCGGCCAAAATTCGCGAATGGCGCCGTCCCGAGCCGTACAAAGGCAAGGGCATCCGCTACAAGGGCGAGTTCATCTTCCGCAAGGAAGGCAAGAAGAAGTAAGGACGCAGACAATGGCAAACAGCAAAAGAACCCTGTTTCTGAAGCGCCGCCTGCGCGTTCGGAACAAACTTCGCAAAGTCAACGCGGGCCGCGTACGCCTGTCGGTTCACCGTTCGAACAAGAACATCAGCGTTCAGCTGATCGACGACGTTCGTGGCGTGACCCTGGCCGCAGCCTCGACCCTGGAAAAAGATCTGGGTGTTGTTGGCAAGAACAACGTCGAAGCGGCCACCAAAGTGGGCGCGGCCATCGCCGAGCGTGCCAAGAAGGCAGGCGTCGAAGAGGCTTATTTCGATCGTGGTGGCTTCCTGTTCCACGGCAAGGTGAAGGCAGTTGCCGACGCCGCGCGTGAAGGTGGTTTGAAGATCTGATGGTGCGCCGGGCTGAGGCCCGGCCTGCCTACGACATCGCTGTAGGCCGGGCTTCAGCCCGGCTTCGGCACCTGAAGGCGGGTTATCTCGCCTCGATGATCGGGGGGCGTTCACGCTCACTTCGATTGAAGAAAACGGCGTCACAAACGCCATATGAGAAAAGGGATGCCAAATGGCAGAACGTGAAAACCGTCGGGGCCGTGGCCGCGACCGTGAAGAAGCACCGGAATTTGCAGATCGTCTGGTCGCAATCAACCGCGTGTCGAAAACCGTAAAAGGTGGTAAGCGCTTTGGCTTCGCCGCTCTGGTGGTTGTCGGCGATCAGAAAGGCCGCGTGGGCTTTGGCAAAGGTAAAGCGAAAGAAGTACCTGAGGCCATCCGCAAGGCGACTGAACAAGCCAAGCGTCAGATGATCCGCGTGCAGCTGCGCGAAGGTCGTACTCTGCACCACGACATCGAGGGCCGTCACGGCGCTGGTAAAGTGGTTATGCGCACCGCACCTGAAGGTACTGGTATCATCGCCGGTGGTCCGATGCGTGCTGTGTTCGAAATGCTGGGCGTGAAGGACGTTGTGTCCAAGTCGCTGGGCTCGCAGAACCCGTACAACATGATCCGCGCCACCATCAACGGCCTGCAGAAAGAGCAGAGCCCGCGTTCGGTTGCCGCACGTCGTGGTAAAAAAGTTGCCGACATCCTGCCCAAGCGGGACGAAGCACCGGCTGAAGCCGAAGCGTAAGGAGTAGCGTACCATGGCAAAAACCATTGTCGTCAAGCAGATCGGCTCCCCGATCCGCCGCCCCGCCGAACAGCGCGCAACCCTGATCGGTCTGGGCCTGAACAAGATGCACCGCACCCGTGAGCTGGAGGATACGCCTTCGGTTCGCGGCATGGTCAACAAGATCCCGCATCTGGTTGAGATCATCGAAGAGCGCGGCTAAGCGCAGCCTCTTTTAGAATTGAAAGGCCCCCGCTGTTTGCGGGGGCTTTTTTCATGCTTACGATCATGTTTGCCCGCTTTGAGGTCAAAGCTGACCGGTTTCATTCCAGTACCCGCGCCTAAACGAATGATTGCCATTCGCCTAACACAATTCAGCGTTATGTGAAAATTTCGTAAGAAAAGACTTCTAAGTCTTCCTCAAAACCCCGCAAAGAATGCCGCCCCAATTTTTTCGGCTCTTCAGATACCAAGTTCACAAAATCACCCGTTGCTAAAAGCCGCGCCTCCAATTTTCGCGTCAGGCCCTCTAACCTGCTGGCTATCGCGACTGATGGGCCAGTTACCGTAAAATCCAAACGCTTTTCAGTGCCAACATTCCCGTAGACAGCCGCCCCAGTGTGCAATCCAACCCCAAATTCAGCACGGTCTGATGGATCAAGTTCTTCATTCCTTTGGAACGCTTCACGTGCCGCGGACAGGGCTGCTTCGCACATGTCTTCGGGTAGTCTTCGTTGACCATCAAAAGGAAAGATCGCAAGCAACCCATCGCCAACGAATTTAAGAACCTCTCCGCCGTGATCGTGTACCGCCCCACCGACACAATCGAAGAATTGGTTAACCGTCGCGACATATTTTTCCGAAGACAAGCGCTGGCTCAAAGCCGTAGAGCCGCGCATATCGCTGAACAATAGAGCACAGTCAATTATGCTGACATCTCCCCGGGCTATTTGACCGTTCAGTACGGATCGCCCGGACAACTTGCCTAGATAGACCTCCATCAACTCAGCTGCCAAGAACTGCTCTGACAGTACACGCGCTGCACCAAGCAAAGGTAAAGATAGCCGCGACAGACCATCTACCTCACGATCTGTGAAGCCAGAACGACGCTTTGTAGCAAAAGACACTGACGCGCCCAAAGCCCACTCCATCTTTCCGTCAAAGACAACGGTACGATTGCCGAATGGTGCACTGCATACGACATAGTCGGTGACACCTGCTTCAGCGAGTTTTCGGAATAGCGGAAATTTGTCACGGGTCGCTTGGTCAGTCAGATTTGCTCGCATGAAAGGAAACTTGATTGTGCCGTTGGTAAGTCCGTCCGCCAAGTCCCAAACTTCCTCATTAAAGTGCTGTTTCGCAATCTCATTGGCCAATTTCGAATTCTCTCCGAAGGGTGCTTTGTCGAAGAGATCAGCCGTTACAGAACTGCGTGGAAGAACGGTCCATTCAATTCGATGGTTCGATGCATCCCACGTTGCATCGAGTAATCCAATTACAGGGTGCATCATCAGACGGCCCAAGGAAACACGCGTGACCGGCACGCCACCATCGATCAGCCTGTTACTTAACTGCTCGACTAGTCCACCAAGATCAGCATCAAAAAAGGCCAGCTTTTGCAGCCAATCTGCAATGCGGTCGAAAACATCCGCCATACCTTACACCTCCACCATCATCTTGTTACAGCCGAAGGCTCGTGTCATTCGGTTTGTCTTCGAACACTCAATTCTCCAGCGATGGGTTTGCAAATTTTCACGCGCATTCGCTCGCAATATTGGCCAAAGCCCGTCAATTTTTCGAGCTACGAAAATGTGCCAGGCGAAACAGTCGATAGAGAAACGTTACTATTCAACTCTAAAGTACTCCCTCCAATGTCCTGTGCAGCGGTGCAACTAACGGCCGCTTCCTTCCGCCAAGTGGACATTCATCGCGTTAAGCGGTGTACATACTCCTGTTTCGCCATTCCCCCAACGCATAGCGGATAGACCGAAACATCCGTTGTTAGCGATACCCGCCCTCCTTATCTGAGCCGTGTCCCAAACAGGAACGCAATCATTATCCCGGGGAATTCGCTTCGGGCTTAGAAAGGAAATGAACTATGGCAAATACTGCAACATACACCCGCGAAGGCTTTGGCCTGAACGCCCGCATCGCAACGCTCGTCGCTCGCATCAAAGAGGCTTATACCCTGCGTGCCGAGTACAACCGCACCTATTCAGAGCTGCAAAGCCTGTCGGACCGTGAGTTAAACGATATCGGTGTGCGTCGGTGCGATATCCGCGATATCGCTCAAAAGCATGTCTACTGCTGATAAACTGATCAGACCGTTGACCTGACCCAGAGGCGCCAATTGGCGTCTCTTTTGGGTTTTAGGGGGCGAGCTTGTTTGTTTTTCCCGAAATCTTGAACATTGGGGACAACAAAACTTGCATCCTGCAACGCGACGCTGTAACCCGCCCCGGTGGCATTGCGTCCACGAGAATCAAAACCAAGAAACGCCGTGTTTGGCCCATCACGCTTCGGGGGTCACATCCGGCTTAGGAGAAGCGATATGAAACTGCACGAATTGCGCGATAATCCCGGCGCTGCACCGAAACGGACCCGCGTTGGCCGTGGTCCCGGTTCTGGCAAGGGTAAAATGGGTGGCCGTGGTATCAAAG
This sequence comes from Ruegeria sp. HKCCA5491, assembly GCF_013034565.1. Classification (NCBI taxonomy): domain Bacteria; kingdom Pseudomonadati; phylum Pseudomonadota; class Alphaproteobacteria; order Rhodobacterales; family Roseobacteraceae; genus Ruegeria; species Ruegeria sp. HKCCA5491. Next base: position 166,155 of record NZ_WQGG01000011.1, on the reverse strand, counting down.
GCCAGAAATCCCGTTCGGGTGTGGCCATCAATGGCTACGAAGGTGGCCAGATGCCGCTGTACCAACGCCTGCCCAAGCGTGGCTTCAACAAGCCGAACCGTAAGGAATTCGCCGTTATCAACCTGGGCCTGATCCAGAAATTCGTCGATGCCGGCAAACTGGACGCTAAAGCTGCGATCACCGAAGATGTACTGGTTGAATCCGGTCTGGTTCGTCGAAAGCTGGACGGTGTCCGCGTTCTGGCCAAAGGTGAAATCAGCGCCAAAGTGAACCTGGAAGTCACCGGCGCTTCGAAGTCTGCTGTTGAAGCAGTTGAGAAAGCGGGCGGCTCACTTAAGGTCACAAAAGCCGCTGCGGTAGAGTAAGCGCTTGTGAGCGGGCCAAGACCCGCTTACATAGACCTCAGAGTTTTCCAAGACGCCGCCCGAGCCGGAAAACGGTTCCGGGCGGTGTTTTCATAAGAGAGACCGATTTATGGTATCAGCAGCAGAACAAATGGCAGCCAACACAAGCTGGTCTGCCCTTGGTAAAGCCACCGATCTGCGCAACCGCATCTTGTTCACGCTTGCATTGCTGATCGTCTATCGTCTGGGCACCTTCATTCCGGTTCCGGGCATCGACGGCCAAGCATTGCGCGAGTTCATGGAGCAAGCGGGGCAGGGCATCGGCGGCATGGTTTCGATGTTCACCGGCGGGGCGCTTGGGCGGATGGGTATCTTTGCCCTTGGCATTATGCCCTACATTTCAGCCTCGATCATCGTGCAGCTGCTGACATCTATGGTTCCCGCGCTCGAACAGCTCAAGAAAGAGGGCGAGCAGGGGCGCAAGAAGATCAACCAATATACCCGTTTCGGCACCGTGGCACTGGCCACCGTACAGGCTTATGGTCTGGCCGTTTCACTGGAATCGGGCGATCTGGCAACCGATCCGGGCCTGTTCTTCCGTCTGTCGACCATGATCACGCTGGTCGGTGGTACGATGTTCCTGATGTGGCTGGGTGAACAGATCACCGCACGCGGCATCGGCAACGGTATCTCTCTGATTATCTTCGTGGGCATCATTGCCGAAGTTCCGGCTGCTCTGGCGCAGTTCTTTGCCTCGGGCCGCTCGGGCGCGATCAGCCCTGCAGTGATCATCGGTGTGATCGTGATGGTGATTGCCGTGATTACCTTTGTGGTATTCATGGAGCGCGCCTTGCGTAAGATCCACATTCAATACCCGCGCCGTCAGGCCGGTATGAAGATCTATGAGGGCGGCTCCAGCCACCTTCCGGTCAAGGTAAACCCGGCAGGCGTGATCCCGGCGATCTTTGCCAGCTCGTTGTTGCTTCTGCCGGTGACCATCTCGACCTTTTCGTCAGGTGCAACCAACGGGCCGATCATGTCATGGCTGCTGGCCAACTTTGGCCCCGGACAACCTTTGTACCTGTTGTTCTTCGCTTCGATGATCGTGTTCTTTGCCTATTTCTATACGTTCAACGTTTCGTTCAAACCGGACGATGTGGCGGATAACCTGAAAAAGCAGAATGGCTTTGTTCCGGGTATCCGTCCGGGCAAGAAAACCGCTGAATATTTGGAATATGTGGTCAACCGCGTTCTGGTTCTGGGTTCGGCGTATCTGGCGGCGGTGTGTTTGCTGCCTGAAATTCTGCGGAACCAGTTCGCCATCCCGTTCTATTTCGGCGGCACCTCGGTTCTGATTATCGTCTCTGTGACCATGGACACGATCCAACAGGTCCAGAGCCACCTGCTGGCGCACCAGTACGAAGGGCTTATTGAAAAGTCCCAGTTGCGCGGTAAAGGTAAGAAACGCGGCAGGAAGGGACCCGCTCGTCGATGAACATTATTTTGTTGGGCCCCCCGGGGGCAGGTAAAGGGACGCAGGCGCGCCACTTGGTGGAAACACGCGGCATGGTCCAGCTGAGCACCGGCGACATGCTGCGCGAGGCCAAGGACAGCGGCACCGAGATGGGCAACCGCGTGGCCGAAGTGATGGCCAAGGGTGAGTTGGTCACGGATGAGATCGTGATTGGTCTGATCCGCGAAAAACTGGAGCAGGGTGCCAAAGGTGGTTTCATCTTTGACGGTTTCCCGCGCACGTTGGCCCAGGCTGACGCGCTGGGTGAGTTGCTGGACAGCACGGGTGAGTCTCTGGATGCTGTCATCGCGATGGAGGTCAACGATGACGCTCTGGTCGCGCGGATCACGGCCCGGTCGACCTGTGCTGGTTGCGGTGAGGTCTATAACGACATCACCAAACCGATCCCGGCAGATGGGAAATGCACCAACTGCGGCAAGCAAAATGACTTTAAACGCCGCGCGGACGACAATGAGGAAAGCCTCAAGACCCGTCTGATGGAATACTACAAGAAGACCTCGATGCTGATCGGCTATTACCATGCCAAGGGCAACCTGTCCTGGGTCGATGGTTTGGGCGAAATTGATGAGGTTCAGGGCGCGATCGCAGGTGTCCTAAGGTAACATCTCTAATTAATTGAATGCGTGTGTTTGCCGAGGTATCACCTTTGCCAACGCGCGCATTTTTTTGGGAGATGGATTTGATGAAATTGCTCAGAATGCTCTCGGTCGCATCGGGTTTGACCAGTTTGGCCCTTGGCGCGTTGGCGGATACAACGCCGGTCAACGTCGACAATTTTGTCCGCGCTGCAACAGATATCGAGTTTCGCAAATATCTTGAAAATTCGGGCGCTGTGAATGCTTTGTTTCATGTGCGCGGGCCGACGCCCTTGGATATGCAGCCGACTATCCGCATGAACCGCGATACGCTGTATAGTATGTCGGTGGTGGATATCTCGGACGGGGCGGTGTTGACTGTGCCGGAATCCGGTGATCGGTACGTGTCGGTTCAGGTGGTCAATCAGGATCACTACGTCAATGATGTGTTTCTGGGCGGCGGTACTTATGAGCTGACTGTTGATCAGTTCGATACGCCTTATGTGGCGCTCCTGTTTCGGTATCTTGTCAACTCGGAGGATCCCGAGGATGTTGCCGAAGTGATCGCGTTGCAGGACGGGGTTACGCTTCAGGCCAATTCCGCGCGACCTTTTGACGAAGCGCATTACGATAAAGATGCTTTTGACAAGGTGTTGAGCGCGGTGCTGGAACTGGCGCGGTTTTCTCCCGACAGCACTGGCACATTCGGCGCGAAAGACGAGGTTGACCCTGTGCGGCACCTGCTGGGAACAGGGTTTGGCTGGGGTGGCTTGCCAGAGGCACAGGCCTTTTATCTGAACGTCGATCCGGGTCTGGCGTTGGGGGCGTATAAGCTGGACGTTCCGGCCAAGGTTCCGGTTGGCGCATTCTGGTCCGTCAGTCTGTATAACTCGGCCGGATTCTTTGAAGAGAACGATCTAGGTGTCTATGTGATCAACTCGGTGACGGGCGACCGCAACCCGGATAGATCGTTGACCGTGCACTTCGGTGAATGCGAAGACGGCCGTGTGAACTGCTTGCCGATCATGGAGGGCTGGAACTATGCTGTGCGCCTGTACCAACCAGCGCCAGAAGTGATTGACGGGACCTGGACCTTCCCCGAAATCGAGCCTGCGGAATGAATTCGGGATCAATATGCGATCTGCGCTTGACGCGCGGGTCGCGCAACACTATTGGACGCTATCTCGGAAGAGAATCGAATTGTGTGCGGGCAATCCGTTCACATGATCATATCATAAAATGCTGAGCCCTCTGGCGACACTGCCACGGTTAGGCGTTGTGAAAAAAGGTTCTGGAGCTACGGAACCGCAACGAAAAGGAAAGTGACACGTGGCACGTATTGCCGGCGTAAACATCCCGACTGCAAAGCGGGTACCTATCGCCCTCACATATATCACCGGAATCGGCAACACTTCGGCCAAAGCGATCTGCGACGCTGTGGGCATTGAAGCGACCCGTCGCGTCAATGAACTGTCCGATGCCGAAGTTCTGAAAATTCGCGAATTCATTGACGAAAACTTCACCGTCGAAGGCGATCTGCGCCGCGAAGTTCAGATGAACGTCAAGCGCCTGATGGACCTGGGCTGCTATCGCGGTCTGCGTCACCGCCGCAACCTGCCGGTTCGCGGTCAGCGTACCCACACCAATGCTCGTACTCGCAAAGGCCCCGCAAAGGCCATTGCTGGTAAGAAGAAATAAGGGAGGGTCTGACTGATGGCACGTGACAAGACTCGCGTTAAGCGCAAAGAGCGTAAGAACATCGCATCGGGCGTTGCCCATGTGAACTCGACCTTCAACAACACCAAGATCCTGATCTCGGACGTACAGGGCAACGCCATTTCGTGGTCGTCTGCCGGTACCATGGGCTTCAAAGGCTCGCGGAAATCGACACCTTACGCCGCTCAGATGGCTGCAGAAGATGCAGGCAAGAAGGCGCAGGAACATGGCGTCAAGACGCTGGAAGTCGAAGTTCAGGGCCCCGGTTCGGGTCGTGAATCGGCTCTGCGTGCGCTGGCTGCCGTGGGCTTCAACATCACGTCGATCCGCGACGTGACTCCGATTGCTCACAACGGCTGCCGCCCGCCGAAGCGTCGCCGCGTCTAAGCGATTTTGAATTGAGCTGGGGCCAGTGTTTTTGCACGGCCCCAGCACGTCATTTTGAACCTCGGGCGTCTGCACCTTGTTGGTCATGGGGCGCGGACAGGAATGGAGGGATTACATGATCCACAAGAATTGGGCAGAATTGATCAAGCCGACCCAACTGGAAGGCAAACCGGGCAACGACCCCGCGCGTCAGGCGACTCTGGTCGCTGAACCGCTGGAGCGTGGCTTTGGTTTGACACTGGGCAACGCGCTGCGCCGCGTTCTGATGAGCAGCCTGCAAGGTGCGGCCATCACCAGCGTTCAGATCGACAACGTTCTGCATGAGTTCTCATCGGTCGCAGGTGTCCGCGAAGACGTCACCGACATCATCCTGAACCTCAAGCAGGTTGCCCTGCGCATGGAAGTCGAAGGCCCCAAGCGCCTGTCGATCAATGCTAAAGGCCCAGCCGTTGTCACCGCTGGCGACATCAGCGAAAGCGCCGGCATCGAGGTTCTGAACCGCGATCACGTCATCTGCCACCTGGACGATGGCGCCGACCTGTTCATGGAACTGACCGTCAACACCGGTAAGGGCTATGTCTCGGCTGAGAAGAACAAGCCGGAAGACGCGCCTATCGGTCTGATCCCAATCGACGCGATCTATTCGCCGGTCAAGAAGGTCGCCTACGACGTTCAGCCGACCCGTGAAGGTCAGGTTCTGGACTATGACAAGCTGACCCTGAAGATCGAAACCGACGGTTCGATCACGCCGGAAGATGCGTTGGCCTTTGCCGCTCGTATCCTGCAGGATCAACTGTCGATCTTCGTCAACTTCGACGAGCCGGAATCGGCTGGCCGCCAGGACGAGGACGATGGTCTGGAGTTCAACCCGCTGCTGCTGAAGAAAGTAGACGAGCTGGAACTGTCGGTCCGTTCGGCAAACTGCCTGAAGAACGACAACATCGTCTATATCGGCGACCTGATCCAGAAGACCGAAGCCGAGATGCTGCGCACCCCGAACTTCGGCCGCAAGTCGCTGAACGAGATCAAAGAAGTGCTGTCCGGCATGGGTCTGCACCTCGGCATGGATGTCGAGGACTGGCCGCCCGATAACATCGAAGATCTGGCGAAGAAATTCGAAGACGCGTTTTAAGCGCGTCTTCCCCAATGCCCGGGCTGCCGGGGACAAAATGGGCACTTCCGCTCCAAGGAGAGCCGGTGACACGCATCGCCGGCCAGACAAAGCAAAACGCAAGATAGGAATTGAAAAATGCGTCACGCACGTGGTTACCGCCGCCTGAACCGTACTCATGAGCACCGTAAGGCTCTGTTTGCGAACATGGCTGGCTCGCTCATCGAGCATGAGCAAATCAAAACAACTCTGCCCAAGGCGAAAGAACTGCGCCCGATCATCGAAAAGCTGGTCACTCTGGGCAAGCGCGGCGACCTGCACGCCCGCCGTCAGGCCGCAGCACAGCTGAAAGAAGACAAGGACGTCGCAAAGCTGTTCGAAGTTCTGGGCCCCCGCTATGCCGAGCGTCAGGGCGGTTATGTCCGCATCCTGAAAGCTGGCTTCCGCTATGGCGACATGGCACCGATGGCGATCATCGAATTCGTTGATCGTGACGTCGACGCCAAAGGCGCGGCTGACAAAGCCCGCGTTGCTGCTGAAGAAGCCGCAGACGAAGAATAAGAAAGCCCGTCTTTCTGAACGAAACCCCTGCGCTACAGGCGTGGGGGTTTTTTCGTTTTGGCGGCCAAAAAGCGGTTTTGTTGCCAGAATCATTAACTTGGGCGATCCTTGGTTCAATTGAAGGATCGCAATATGTTTAGATATCTTGTCCTTTTACTCGGGTTTTGCGCACCGGTTTCTATGTTTGCGCAGGAGGCATCTCAGGATGCGCAGACCGACGATACCCTGTTGACCGACGCCGAACTGCAAACGCTGGTCGCGCCGGTTGCGCTGTATCCCGACACGTTACTCATCCAGATTTTCGTGGCGGCCACCCAACCGTTGGAGATCGTTAAGGCCGAGCGGTTCCTGCTGGACAACGCCGATCGCGATCCAACAGAGCTGGAGTCAGAGATCGACGCCATGGGATGGGATCCTTCCGTCAGCGTACTGGCAACGGCCTTCCCCGAAGTTGTAGGGCAGATGGCTACGCATATCGACTGGACCGAGACTATGGGGACGGCAATGCTGGCTCAGTCCGATGATGTGATGGACGCCGTACAGGTCATGCGGGATCAGGCGATTGACAGTGGCGCGCTGGTCTCGGGGCCGGAACAAACCGTCGAGGTGACCGAAGACGAAACGGTAGTGATCACGCCGACGAACACGGAAACGGTTTATGTCCCGCAATATGATCCGCAGACCGTCTACACCGGTCCCTCGACCGGGGACGTGATCGGAACCGCGCTGCTGACATTTGGGGCCGTTGCCCTGATTGACGAAATCTTTGACGACGATGACGATTGGAATGACTACTGGGGCTGCCGGAATTGTGGTGGATGGAACGGTCAACCCATCGTCAGAAACCCCGACATCGACATTGATGTGGATGGTAATATCAATATCGGTAATGAGATTGACCGGGGCGACCGGACGGATATCGGTTGGACTCCGGACCCCGAGCGGAAAGAACAGGCGCGCGACAAGATATCGGATCACAAAAGGCCTGAAGGCGGGCGCGGCGATTTACCTGTCAACCGACCGGACGGGCGGACGGATGAACTGCGAGCCAAGCTAAGCCGGGAATCCGGTGCGGCGGATATCAGTCGTGATCGCGCCGCTGCCGGCGCTGGTGCCGGAGCTGTCGCCGGAAGTGCTTTGGCCAACCGTGGCGGCGACAAGCAACTGCCGAAGGTGAACCGTGGCAACGTGGACGGGGACAGGGCCGCCGCCAAGCAGCAGGCCATTGACCGCACTAAGCAAAGGCCGGACGCTGCCAAGAAACCGGTCAAGCAGAAGCCACAAAGCGTCAAGAAACCTCAGGCCAAGAAACCGGCGACGACTCAGCGGAAGCCATCTGCTGCCAAGGGCGCGGCCATGAAAAAGAAATCCTCTGGTAACAGGGCCAAAAGCGCGTCGAAACGTGGACACGCGGCCAAGGGAGCACGGAGAAGGTAATATGCGCAAAGCGGTTGTTTCTGTATTCTTTCTTCTCGCATCTGCTGGTCTGGCAATGTCCGAGGGCGCGCGATTTGACACGCCTCAGTCGGCGCTGGACGCGTTTGTGGATGCTCTCAGGTCGGATGATCACAATGCCCTTCTGGACATTTTTGGGCCTGAAGCCGAAGATCTGATTGGCTCTGGCGATCCTGCTGAGGACAAGCAAAGGCGGCGTGAGGTGCTGGCCATGTACGCCGAGGGCTATCGCTTTCAGCCTGAAAACGACGGGGTTGTGATCCTCTTGGGCGAGGATAGCTGGCCTTTCCCTATCCCGATCCTGCGCAGCGCAGAGGCTTGGCAATTCGACATCGAAGTGGGCGCTGAAGAAGTCGCCGCGCGTGAGATTGGCCTGAACGAGCTGGAAGTGATCGACCTGCTCGAAGCCTATGTTGATCTGCAGGCGGCGTTCCGGCTGGTCGATCACGACGGCGACGGTGTCATGGAATTTGCACGCAACATCATTGCCGATCCGGGCGCGCGCAACGGGCTATTCTGGCCGGATGAGGACAGTTTTGTCGGTGCAGCCCTTGCAAGGGCCGCGGCATCCGGATGGAGCGACGGCGAAGCGGATTACGACGCCGAGCCGTTTCTTGGCTACTATTACACGATCTTGCAGGGGCAGGGGCCAAGTGCCCCCGGTGGCGCTTATTCTTATATGGTCGGCGACAGATTCGTGGCCGGTCACGCGATGCTCGCGGTTCCGGCGGATTATGGCAAGACGGGCATTCACTCGTTCCTAGTGGGCGAAAACGGGATCGTATACGAGGCTGACTTGGGGCCGGAAACGCTGGACCTAAGCGCAGATATCGAAGCCTATGATCCCGGCCCAGATTGGTCACCGATAGAATGACGCGCCACCAGTGAACGCCGAGGCGTCCTTTTCTAACGTTCAGCCCAGGCACCGAAGCCGCCATCTTCGTGCGTCGGCGCTTGCATTACGGCGCACGGAGCCGCATATCCATCTGAGATTTGCAGGTCGAGGAAACAATGCTCCGCCCGTCCCTTTTCGCACTTTTCATAGCGTGCGCGTCTTTTGCTGCGGCAGAAACCCGTGTTCCCAAGTCACAGGCCGAAATCTCATTGGGATTTGCGCCGGTCGTGAAGCAGGCGTCGCCGGCTGTCGTGAATATCTATGCCAAGATCATCCGTCAGGGGCGTGCGAACACCCTGTTTTCTGACCCGTTCTTTCAGGACTTTTTCGGCCGCGGATTCTCGGAGCCTCGTCAACGGGTCCAGAACTCATTGGGGTCCGGTGTGATCCTGTCAGACGATGGCTACGTGGTGTCGAATTACCATGTCGTCGGAATGGCAACCGAGATTCGTGTCGTGGCAACAGACCGCCGCGAATACTCGGCGCAGGTTGTATTAGGTGACAAGGAAAGTGACATCGCCATTCTGCGGCTGGAGGATGCGACGGACCTGCCATACCTTCAGATGCGCGATTCCGATCAGGTCGAGGTCGGAGAGCTGGCTTTGGCCATCGGAAACCCGTTTGGGGTAGGGCAGACCGTTTCGTCGGGGATTATTTCAGGGCTGGCGCGCACGGGTACTGCGACGGGCAATGCGCGGGGCTACTTCATTCAGACGGATGCTGCGATCAATCCCGGCAACTCGGGCGGCGCATTGATCGACGTGAACGGGAACCTTATCGGGATCAATACGTCTATCCTGACGCGATCCGGCGGGTCGAACGGCATCGGCTTTGCCATCCCTGCTAATCTGGTGGCCGAGTTTCTGCGGCAAGCGCAGTCCGGCAATGACAGCTTTGTAAGCCCATGGGCAGGGATGGCCGGGCAGCATATGAGCGCCGATATCGCCGAGTCTCTGGGGCTTGTCATCCCGCAGGGCGTCGTGATCTCGGACCTGCACGGACTGAGTCCTTTGGCCGAGGCTGGATTGCGTGTTGGTGACGTCGTGACCCATGTTGACGGGGATGAGGTGAACTCACCCGCCGAGATGAAGTTTCGGATGTCTGTCGCGGGTGTTGGCGGAACATCGGTTCTTACCCTGTTGCGCGGCGACAGCAGCGAAGAGATTGAGATCGCGCTGATCAAAGCCCCGGAAACACCATCAGCCGACGAAACTACGCTGGATGATCAAACGGTCATGCCCGGTTTAGAGGTGTCGCGCATCAATCCGGCAGTGATTTCACGGATGGGTTTGCTGTTGTCACAGACCGGGGTCGTCGTGGTTGATGCCGGCCCTTATGGCGGGCGGTCCGGTCTGCGTGCGGGCGATGTGGTCAACAGCGTCAACGGTCAGGACATTCAGCATCCCAACGATCTGGTCGACGCGCTAACTGATCCGGGCCGCAGGCTGCAGTTCGACATCCTGCGCGGTGGACGCACCGTGTCTTTGCGGTTCCGGTTGTGACGCAATGAGCGATCTGTTCGATACCGGGGCCACTCAGCAGCCCACAACAAGCCCCCACCGGCCACTTGCGGATCGCCTGCGGCCGCAAGCACTGTCCGAGGTGATTGGGCAGCAGCAGGTTCTGGGCCCGGACGCGCCGTTGGGCGTCATGCTGGCGTCAGGTAGTTTGTCGAGCCTGATATTCTGGGGGCCGCCGGGTGTTGGAAAAACCACAATCGCGCGGTTGCTTGCGCAGGAAACGGACCTGCATTTTGTTCAGATCAGCGCAATATTTACCGGCGTTCCGGATCTGAAAAAAGTGTTCGAGGCCGCGAAGATACGGCGTCAGAACGGGCAGGGCACGCTTTTGTTCGTGGATGAGATTCATCGGTTCAACAAGGCGCAGCAGGATGGGTTTCTTCCGCATATGGAGGACGGAACGATCCTGTTGGTCGGGGCCACGACCGAAAATCCCTCTTTCGAACTGAACGCCGCCCTTCTGAGCCGATCGCAGGTTCTGGTGCTTGAGCGTCTGAGCCTGTCTGATCTGGAGCATCTGACCCAACGTGCCGAAAAAGAATTGGACCGGGCATTGCCTCTGACGGGTACTGCCCGTGAAGCGCTTCAGGAAATGGCGGATGGCGATGGTCGGGCTTTGTTGAATCTGATCGAACAGGTTGCGGCATGGCAGGTTGATGCGCCGCTGGACCCGGGTGCCTTGTCCACAAGGCTGATGCGTCGGGCCGCAAAATACGACAAGTCCGGTGATGAGCACTACAACCTGATCTCGGCGCTGCACAAATCCGTGCGGGGGTCCGACCCCGACGCGGCTTTGTACTGGTTTGCGCGGATGCTGACGGGGGGCGAGGATCCTAGATATCTGGCGCGCCGTATCACCCGGATGGCGGTTGAAGATATCGGGTTGGCTGACCCGCAGGCTCAGGCGATATGCCTGCAATCATGGGAAACCTATGAACGTCTTGGCAGCCCGGAGGGGGAATTGGCCTTGGCACAGGCGCTGGTCTATCTGGCCTTGGCGCCCAAATCGAACGGCGCTTATGTAGGGTACAAGGCCGCCATGCGGTTGGCCAAACAATCCGGCAGCGAGCCCCCGCCCAAGCACATTCTGAATGCCCCAACATCCCTGATGAAGGATCAGGGCTATGGCGCGGGCTATGCTTATGACCACGATGCCGAAGATGGGTTTTCCGGTCAGAATTATTTTCCGGACGGCATGCAGCGGCCTGATCTCTATCAACCTGTCGAACGCGGTTTCGAGCGCGAGTTGAAAAAGCGACTGGAATATTTCGCCAAGCTTCGCGCGCAACGCAACGGCTAACGCCCGCTTGACTCTTGCGGTTGGGCACGCCACAGACGCGCATGTTTTCTATGGCACTGAATGATACGCATTTCGCGCGGGATCACCGCGCGGCGCAGGGGATATTGGCATGAGCGGCGTACAGATGATCACCGTGGCAGAAGGTGACGGAGACCAGCGGTTGGATCGCTGGCTGCGCCGTCTGTTCCCACATGTCAGTCAGGGCCGTATCGAGAAGATGTGCCGCAAGGGTGAATTGCGTGTGGAAGGTGGCCGGGTCAAAGCCTCGACCCGGCTTGAGGCTGGACAAGTTGTGCGTGTCCCCCCTCTGCCCGACGTTGATCACAAACCGGCCGAAGTCAAACGCCGGGTTTCCGACGCGGACGCCAAGATGATCCAATCCTGCGTGATTTACCGCGACGATCACGTGCTGGCGTTGAACAAACCCCATGGCTTGCCTGTGCAGGGCGGCAGCGGCCAAACCCGCCATGTGGACAGCCTGTCCGAAGCACTGAGGTTTGGCTATGACGAAAATCCGCGTTTGGTTCATCGGTTGGATAAGGACACCTCCGGCGTTCTACTGATGGCACGCACACGCGAAGCCGCCAAGGGCCTGACCGCAGCCTTCCGCCACCGCGACACGCGTAAGATTTATTGGGCGTTGGTGGCCGGGGTGCCGACGCCGTATCTGGGCGAAATCAAGACTGGTCTGGTCAAGGCGTCGGGCCATGGAAAGCAGGGCGAAGGCGAAAAGATGGTCGCCGTTCACCTGAATGAGGTCAACGATACACCGGGTGCGAAACGCGCGCATACGCTCTATGCCACTCTTTACCGGGTGGCAGGGCGCGCCGCGTGGGTGGCCATGGAGCCGATTACCGGTCGAACGCATCAGTTGCGGGCACATATGGCCGCGATCGGTCATCCGATTATCGGTGACGGTAAATATGGCGGTTCGGGTCAGGAAAACCTCGGTGACGGTTGGGGCGCACAACTGGGCGGGATCATCAGCAAAAAGCTGCACCTGCATGCGCGGCAAGCGTCGTTCCAGCACCCGGTGACACGCAAGACGATCACCGTAAAAGCCCCCTTGCCGGACCACATGAAACACAGCTGGGATACCTTAGGCTGGACCGAGGATCTGGCCGCCGACGACCCGTTCGAGGAGCTGCAATGAGCGCACCCTTGCGTTTGGCGCTGTTCGACGTGGACGGCACCCTTGTCGACAGTCAGGGCAGTATCGTCGGCGCGATGACCGCCAGTTTTGACGCGCTGTCCCTGCCGGTGCCTGATCGCAAGGCGATTTTGTCCATCGTTGGCCTGTCGCTGCCCAAAGCCATCGCACAGCTTGCGCCGCTTCAGTCTGATGCGGATCAGGCGCGGTTGGTCGAAGGGTATAAGCAAGCCTATCATGCGCATCGGCTGGAACAGGGCATGGCAGGGTCGCCGCTTTATCCTGGTGCGCGAGAGGCAATCGAAGCGCTGCACGCCATCCCCGAGGTCTTGCTGGGCGTTGCAACCGGGAAATCTCAGCGCGGCTTGGATGCGCTGATCGAAGGGCACGAGTTGCAAGGTTATTTTGTTACGCGGCAAGTAGCCGATCACCACCCTTCGAAACCGCATCCGTCGATGATTGACACGGCCCGGGCCGAAACGGGCGTTGAGGCGGTGAATACGGTCATGATCGGCGATACCCGGTTTGACATGGATATGGCCGCTGCTGCCGGTGTCCCCGCCATCGGTGTGACATGGGGGTATCATACGCGCCCTGCACTTGATGCCGCAACGACCATAATCGAAACCTTCGACCAGTTGCCGGGCGCGCTGGATCAAATCTGGACCTGAAGTGATGAGCGATTGGAAACCGAAACGATTCTGGACCGAAAGCGCGGTTGTTGACGCAGAAGGCGGGTTTACTGTGGAATTGGATGGTCGGCGCGTCAAAACGCCGGCCAAGGTAGGGTTGATCGTGCCCACTCAAGCCCTGGCGCAGGAAATCGCTGCCGAGTGGAACGCGCAGGAAAAAGAAGTAGACCCGACCACGATGCCGTTTACCCGTTCGGCGAACGCAGCCATCGACAAGGTCCAGCATCAGCACGCCGAAGTTGCGGACATGCTGGCCGATTACGGCGATTCGGACCTGTTATGCTATCGCGCCACGCACCCGCAGGAGTTGCAGCAACGGCAGGCCGAACAGTGGGACCCGGCATTGGATTGGGCGGCCGAGGCGCTCACGGCGCGTTTGCTGCCGGTCGCCGGTGTTTTGCATCAGCCCCAGGACGCATCGGTTTTGCACGAATTGCGCCAACGTGTCCATGATTTCAATAACTTCCAGCTTGCCGCTTTCCACGACTTGGTCAGCCTGTCCGGGTCGCTGGTGCTGGGGTTTGCAGCCGCTGCGGACTGGCGCTCTGCCGAGGATATCTGGCAAATCTCAAGGTTGGACGAGTTGTGGCAAATCGAACAATGGGGTCATGACGACGAGGCCCACGCCGCCTCCGAAGTCAAAAGGGCTGCATTTCTACACGCCAAAAGGTTCTTCGACCTCTCGGTTTGAGCTCTTACGCCTGAAAATCCGCCGCTGTGCCGAACATCTGTAAGATGAACCATCGTTTTCGCTGATCCGACCCTTGACGTTTGTTTATGAATGCGCCCAAACTCAAGCCCACTAAAGGGGAGACACCTTTGGGGAAACCTTTCTGGTACCAAAGGTGCCGGACAGAACCGTCCCAGAGTCGGGGCGGAAAATCAGGAAGAGGTAAAAATGAAAAAATCCGTAATCTTGGGCGTGGCAACCGTTGCCGGCCTTGCTGCAGGCGCAGCGGCAGCGGGGACTGTCGATGATGTCAAAGCGCGCGGTAAGCTGAACTGCGGTGTGACCACCGGTCTGGTTGGCTTTGCCGCACCCGACGCGAATGGCGAATGGCAGGGCTTTGACGTCTCGCTGTGCCGCGCAGTTGCTGCAGCCGTTCTGGGCGACGCAAGCGCCGTTGAATTCGTTCCGACCACCGGTAAGACACGCTTTACCGCGCTGGCTTCAGGCGAGATCGACATGCTGGCCCGTAACACCACCTGGACCTTCAGCCGCGACGTCGACCTGAAGTTCGAATTCGTGGGCGTGAACTACTACGATGGTCAAGGCTTCATGGTTCCCAAGGCACTGGGCGTAAGCTCGGCCAAAGAACTGGACGGCGCGACCGTCTGCATCCAGACCGGCACCACCACCGAGCTGAACCTGGCGGACTTCTTCCGCTCGAACAACATCAGCTACGAGCCGGTTCCGATCGAAACCAACGCTGAAGCGCAGCAGCAGTACCTGGCTGGTGCGTGTGACGTTTACACCACCGACGCATCGGGCCTGGCCGCAACCCGCGCCACGTTCGAAAACCCCGGTGACCACGTCCTGCTGCCCGAAATCATCTCGAAAGAGCCGCTGGGCCCGCTGGTCCGTCACGGCGATCACGAGTGGGGCGACGTTGTCCGTTGGACTCTGAACGCACTGGTCTCGGCTGAAGAGCTGGGCGTGACCTCGGCAAATATCGACGAGATGGCCGCTGGCACCGACAACCCTGAAGTCAATCGCCTGCTGGGTACCGAAGGTACGCTGGGCGAGATGCTGGGTCTGGACGCTGACTGGGCTATGAAGGCGATCAAATCCGGTGGTAACTATGGCGAAGTCTTTGCCAAGAACATCGGTGAGGAAACTCCGATCGGTCTGGCACGTGGCTTGAACGCACAATGGACCGACGGCGGTCTGCTGTACTCGCCGCCGTTCCGCTAAAATCCACAGAAAAGGGCGCGGGTTAACCTGCGCCCTTTTTCCATAACAGAATGCTACGGGCTGCTCAGGAGCGGGGAAAACCTCGCCGGGAAGGAAGCACCCGAAAAGCACGGGGATCCCAAAATATGTCGACTATGACTGACCCGCCGAAAGCAGATTTTCGGTTGTCGATGCTCATAAACGATACCCGCTACAGATCATTGACGTTCCAGGTGATCGCGGCGATCGTTATTGCGCTAAGTATCTGGTATCTGGGCAACAACCTGATCCAGAACCTCAGGGCCGCAGGCCTCAACATCTCGTATTCCTTCCTGGGCGATCCGTCCGGGTACGACATCAACCAGCGTTTGATCGAATATGACAGCCAGTCCTCGCACGGACGTGCGGCTGTTGTCGGTATTCTCAACACGCTTTTGGTCGCGTTTCTGGCCTGTATCACCGCAACTGTGTTTGGTGTGATCGCCGGGGTTTTGCGCCTGTCCAATAACTGGCTGGTGTCCAAGCTGATGGCGGTTTACGTCGAGATTTTCCGGAATATTCCGGTTCTGATCTGGATCATCATCATCTTCACGATCATGACGGCGGTTTTGCCGGGTCCGCGGGAATTTCGCGGGGATAACCCGACATCCAGCATGTTGTTTGATCTGTTCGCATTTACCAACCGAGGCGTTTACATTCCGCGCCCCGAGTTTGCGAATGGTCTGTTTGGCGCGACGTTCCTGAATTGGCTGTTGGTCATTGCAGTACTGGTGGGCTCATGGTTTGCAACTCGTGAAATTGAAAAGCGCGCCACGCTGAAGCAGGAACAGACGGGTGAGCGTCCAAAAACCGGTCTTGTGAAACTGGCCGTATGGCTGGTGCCGTTTGCGCTGCTGATGGTTTTGATGGGCCTGACATGGGAAGTTCCCGCGCTCAAGGGCTTTAACTTCAGCGGGGGTATCAAGGTTGGCGGTCCGCTGATCGCGCTGTGGTTTGCTCTATCCATCTATACGGGTGCCTTCATCGCAGAAAACGTACGTGCTGGTATTCAGGCGATTTCGAAGGGTCAGACCGAAGCTGCGGCTGCGCTGGGCCTGCGTCCTGGACGGATCATGAACCTTGTGATCTTGCCGCAGGCGCTGCGGGTCATCATCCCGCCGTTGATCTCGCAATATCTGAACATCACCAAGAACTCGTCACTGGCGATTGCTGTGGGCTATGCGGATATCACGGCCACGCTGGGCGGCATCACGCTGAACCAGACCGGTCGAGCAATCGAATGCGTCCTGCTGCTGATGCTGTTCTATCTGACGGCCTCGCTGCTGATTTCGATGGCGATGAACATCTACAACGCATCCGTCAAGTTGAAGGAGCGCTGAGTTATGGCTGATCAAACAACAAACCCGATCGCCTTTGTCGCTGATGGCACAATCCCGCCATCGCCTCCGCCAGCAAACCAGACCGGTATCATCAAGTGGCTGCGCGAGAATCTCTTCTCGGGCGTGGCGAATACCATCCTGACGGTTTTGTCGATCCTGTTGATCTATGTGCTGCTCAAGAACACGCTTCCGTGGATTTTGAATGGTGTATGGAACGCGGATTCATTGGCGCAATGCCGTGAGATTCTGGACGGCAAGACCGGAGCCTGTTTCGCGGTTCTGACCGAGCGCTGGCACCAGTTGATCTATGGGTTCAAATACCCTGACGATGCCTATTGGCGCCCGAACCTGGCCTTCTTGCTGATGTTGGTCGCGGTGGCACCCGTGCTGTTCTTCGACCTGCCGCGCAAGTTGCTGCTGTTTACAGCGGTGTACCCGTTCGTTGCGTTCTGGCTGATCTGGGGCGGAACCATCATGGTCCCCATCGTGGCACTGCTGGGCTGTGTCGCAGCCGCCGTGGTGTTTCAGAAATTCGGCAAGAACAGTTTTGCAGCCGGGTTCTTTGGGGGCATCGTTGTGGCGCTGGTTGTGTGGAATATCGGCGGGGCGCTGATTCCCGATGATGCCAACGAGGGCGCGCTGCTTTCGGCTGTTCCCAGCCGTGATCTGGGTGGCTTTATGCTGAACCTGATGCTGGGCGTGACCTGTGTGTCGCTGTCCCTGCCTTTGGGCATTGCATTGGCTCTGGGCCGTCAGTCCGATATGCCGCTGATCAAGTGGGTCTGTGTCATCTTCATCGAATTCATCCGCGGCGTGCCACTGATCACGCTGCTGTTCGTGGCTTCGGTGATGCTGGCCTATTTCTTCCCGCCTGACAGCACGGTCGACCTGTTCCTGCGCGTTGTGATCATGATTACCATGTTCTCGGCCGCCTATATCGCCGAGGTGATCCGCGGCGGTCTGGCAGCGCTTCCGCGCGGACAGTACGAGGCAGCAGACAGTCTTGGCTTGGATTACCCGCAGGCGATGCGGCTGATCATCCTGCCACAGGCTCTGAAGATCTCGATCCCCGGTATCGTGAACGTGGCCGTTGGCCTGTTCAAGGACACCACACTGGTTTCGGTCATCTCGATGTTCGATCTGGTGGGCATGATCCGGGGCCCCATCCTGGCGTCAACCGAATGGAACGGCGTCTATTGGGAGCTTCTGGGCTTTGCCGCGCTTCTGTTCTTCGTCGTCTGTTACGGCATCTCTCAATATTCCCAGTGGCTCGAGCGTCGCCTTGCCACGGATCATCACTAAGGAGTTCAACACATGTCTGAACTTGCAGTAGAACGCGAAATCGACCGCTCGAAGATGCAGGTGAGCGACGAGGTCGCCATCGAAATCAACGGCATGAATAAGTGGTACGGGTCCTTCCACGTGCTGCGCGACATCAATCTGACCGTCAATCAGGGCGAGCGGATCGTGATCGCGGGGCCGTCGGGCTCGGGTAAGTCCACCCTGATCCGCTGCCTGAACGCGCTGGAAGAACACCAGCAGGGCACGATCGTCGTAGACGGGACCGAACTGTCGAATGACCTGAAGAACATCGACAAAATCCGGTCCGAGGTTGGCATGGTGTTCCAGCACTTCAATCTGTTCCCGCATCTGACCATCCTGGAGAACTGCACGCTGGCCCCGATCTGGGTGCGCAAGACGCCCAAGAAAGAGGCCGAAGAGCGCGCGATGCATTTCCTGGAAAAGGTGAAAATCCCCGATCAGGCGCTGAAATATCCCGGCCAGCTTTCGGGTGGTCAGCAGCAGCGTGTGGCGATTGCCCGCTCGCTCTGCATGATGCCTCGGATTATGTTGTTCGATGAACCGACATCGGCGCTGGACCCCGAGATGATCAAAGAGGTGCTCGACACCATGATCGAACTGGCCGAGGAAGGCATGACCATGCTGTGCGTCACGCACGAGATGGGCTTTGCCCGTCAGGTCGCCAACCGTGTGATCTTTATGGATGCTGGCCAGATCGTGGAACAGAATGAACCGGAAGAGTTCTTCAACAACCCTCAAAGTGAACGGACCAAGCTTTTCCTCAGCCAAATCCTGGGGCACTGATCCGGTTGGAGTCAGGGAAAGGGCGGGGCTTTGGCCTCGCCTTTTTCTATTCCAACAGCTCGCGCGGTGTGGTGAAATCCAGAACAACCCCGCTCTGCCATTTGATATTGGCCCAGTCTGAGATGTTGAATTGAATCACAGCCGTGGCACAGGTGGGATAATCCTGAAACCGGGGGTGGTTTGGTGCTTTGCCAACGATCCGCTGGGCAAAATCGCCAATGCCCGGATTGTGACCCAGCATCAGGACCGTGGGTTCTGTTGCACCAGCAAGTTGGGTCAACATGTCTTCGGGTGCAGCATGATAAAGACGCCGATGAAAGCAAACCTTGTCTGCCTGCAAACCCATCCGATCCCATGTCTCACGCGTGCGGGCCGAGGTTGAGCTGAGCACTTCGTCGGGAAGCCACCCATTGTCGCGCAGCCATGTGGCGATAGCAGGGGCGGATTTACTTCCGCGCTTGTTCAAAGGACGGGCGTGATCGTCAAGCATCGGGTTGCCCCAACTGGACTTCGCGTGTCGTGTCAGGATCAGGGTCAAGGTCATGCGGGGTGAAACGCCCTCATGTGATGGGCGGATTGCTCGGGGTCCTGGTCGGCCCCGACGCTGATCGGGCAGGACAGGCGCGCGAGACAACCGCCCGTCATGCAGGTCAGGCCTTCTTCGGTTGATAGATGGGCATGGCACGCGGCAACATCATAGAAATCCTGACTATTCAGCGCACCGACCGGACAGGTCGTCGTGCAGGGTGCCGGGCATTCGACGCAGGGCGAAGCGGTTGTGACTTCGGGGATGTTGAACTCTTGCGGGAAATGCAGCGCGCCACGGTACGAAATCATCATGCCAACCGTGTCATGAACCAACGCCCCAACCGGGCTGCTGAAGGTGCGTTGTGACTTCAGCGCCCAGTCTATGAACGGGGCGTAAGGCGGTCCGCCAAAGGGAAAATGGGCTTGCCCGCCCAATTCCTGCGCCATTTGGCCAATGACGCGCGCAGACCAGCGATCCACTGGATCAGGGCCTTGCCACTCGAGCGAGGTTTTCAGCACCGTCCAAAAGGCCGAACCCGCGCCCAATAGAACCAGTGTGCCCCCGTCCAGTCCCTTGGCACCGCTTTTACGAGGATGGGTCGCGCCCATGACAATCAGGCCAGCTTGATGCGCAACACGCCCGACCCAGCCATAACTAATGGCCGGAGCGTAAGTGAGGGGGGTGGACTGCCCGGTCATGGGACCTCCGCATTGGGATTAGTCGGGCCGGATCAGCGACCCCGCGCCGTGCTCGGTAAACAGTTCAAGCAGCACGGCATTGCGCGCGCGCCCATCCAGAATAACCACCGCCCGGACACCGCTGTGCAGCGCGTCCAGCGCGGTTTCAGTCTTGGGGATCATGCCGCCCGCAATCGTGCCATCCATCGTCATCTCGCGGATTTGGCCGGCCTTGAGTTCTGTCACCACCTCGCCGGCTGCGTTCTTGACGCCGGACACATCGGTCAACAGCAAAAGGCGATCCGCCTTCAGGGCCGAGGCAATCGCTCCCGCTGCCGTGTCACCATTGATGTTAAAAGTTTCACCTTCGCGACCCGCGCCCAAGGGGGCAATTACGGGAATCACATCATGTGCGAACAAATCGTGGAGTATTTTAGGGTTCATCTGCGCCGGAGCGCCGACAAATCCCAACGCGGGATCGGCTTGGTCACAGACAATTAGATTGGCGTCCTTGCCCGACAGGCCAACGGCTGTGCCGCCCTGACCGTTGATGGCCTGAACGATGCGTTTGTTGACCAGCCCTGACAGAACCATTTCGACCACTTCTACGGTGGCCTTGTCCGTCACGCGTTTGCCGCCCACAAACTCGGACTGGATATCCAACTGTTTCAGCATTGCGTTGATCATCGGTCCGCCGCCATGGACGATCACAGGGTTCACACCGACCTGACGCATCAGCACGACGTCGCGGGCAAAGCTTTCCATGGCCTCATCGCTGCCCATGGCATGACCGCCAAGTTTGATAACGACGACCGCGCAATCATAGCGCTGCAGATATGGCAATGCGCTGTTCAGAGTTGCAGCAGTAGCGATCCAGTCCCGGTTCATATCTCTTGTCTTCATGTCTTGTCCTCTTCCCCTCGTGTTAGGCGTTTTGGACGCGTAAGCCAAGATCGCTGTTGTGGGTGCCATAGGTTGACCGGCCTGCAAATCCGACGCCCGGCAAAACGCGGCGTTCACCGCAGCGTTGCCAGCAAGCCCCAAGAGGTGGGTGCGAGAAGTCTGGCGTCCAACCTCACGGCAAAAGGGAAGAGTTCCGGCGTGAATTTCTTCGCGCCGGGTTTAGGTGGTACGTGGGATAAATGGGAAGCGGGCTGCAATACCTGTACCAACTACCGATGAAGCGCTGCGCGATTCTGCGTCGCTACTCCAGCCCGGCAATAATCGCGCGCAGCGTTTCGATCCCGTCGCCCTTTTCGGATGAGGTCAACACGATTTCCGGGAAGGCGGCGGGATGTTTGGACAATGCACTGCGCACTTGATCCAAGACCTTTTCCCGATCCTTGGCTTTGACCTTGTCAGCTTTGGTCAGCACGCATTGAAACGTCACGGCGCTGGTGTCCAGCAACTTCATGATCTCGGCGTCGACGGGTTTTACCCCATGGCGGGAATCAATAAGAACAAAAGCCCGGCGCAGGGTCTGACGGCCGCTTAGGTACTGTTTCAGAAGCCGCTGCCACTTTTCCACCACCTTGAGCGGCGCGTTGGCATAGCCATAGCCGGGCAAATCAACCAGATACAGCTCGGGGCCTTGGGTGAAAAAGTTGATCTCTTGTGTCCGGCCCGGCGTGTTCGAGGCGCGGGCCAGACCCTTGGTCCCGGTCAGCGCGTTGATCAGGCTGGACTTGCCGACATTGGAACGGCCAGCAAAGCAGACCTCCAGCCGATCCGGGGCAGGCAGGCCATTCATCGCCACAACGCCTTTGACGAATTCCGAGGACCCGGCAAACAGCTTGCGCCCGCGCTCCAGCGCGAATTCGTCGGGTGTCTCGGCAAGGGGGAAGGGAAGCGTTGTCATAGCACTTGCACCGTATCGCCGGTTTTTACCTCTCCACCTCGGATCACCTCGGCGTAAACGCCGAAATCCTGGTGGTTCCAACGGTTCAACGCGCCTAAAGTGTCCGCGTCGCGTTCACCGGTATCCGGGTTTGCGGTTGTGGCCAGACAGCGTGTGATCCGCTCACGCACGTGGAACACGGCCTGTCCGATCTGAACCTCGCGACCCAACCATTCGAACTCTTCCCACAGGGGCAGGCCGTTGAACCAGATATTGCCGCGCCAGCGCCTGATCGACAGGTCTTTGCCCAGTTTCTGCTCGACCGCTCTGTGCGAGGCCATGTTGCACAGGCTGACGGATGGGAGGTCACTGTCGGTCATTCCCCGCCCGGGTACGCGAACAATACGTGCAGACGCGGCGCGGTCAGCGGGCATCAATGGTTTTACCCAATCAAGGAACGCATCTTGTTCTGCGTCCGGCTGGAAACTCAGGTCTGGGCGCTGTGGGTGGCTGAGTGCCACCGTATCACCTGACAGTTTCGCCGTGATTGCCATCAATTGAGGGGCCTTGGCACCACGACTGAAATTCGCGCAGGGCGCCCATTCCGAACCGTCCGCTTTGGACGCCTCATGGGCGATTGCCCAAACACGATCCCCGGGCATGGTCTGCCCGGGGCTCAGTGTTACGGTTTCCACAGCTTCATGGCCGTGGCTTTTGATCGGATGCCGCCAGAGGCTGGTTACTTCTGCGCTCATTTGTCATCCGTCTTTGGTGCGCGCTTGAAGCTGGATTTGATATTGCCGAACACGTCGGGCTTATAACCCTGGCTTCTCATGATCAGGTATTGCTGGGTGAAGGTGATCGTGTTGTTCGCGATCCAGTAGACCACCAGCCCGCTGGCAAAGCTGCCCAGCATGAACATGAACACCCATGGCATCCAGGCAAAGATCATTGCTTGCGTCGGATCGGTTGGCGCTGGATTCAACTTTTGCTGCAGCCACATCGAGATACCCAGCAACAGCGGCAGGATACCGATGAAGATCAGCGCCATCAGCGTGTCTGGCTGCGGGCCACCCCAAGGCAGCAGGCCAAACAGGTTCATGATCGAGGTTGGGTCAGGTGCGCTCAGGTCCTGGAAGGGGCCAAACCACGGGGCCTGACGCAATTCGATCGTGACGAAGATTACCTTATACAGCGAGAAGAAGATCGGGATCTGCATCAGGATCGGCAGACAACCCGCGGCAGGGTTCACCTTTTCCTTCTTGTAGAGCTCCATCATGCCTTGCTGCATTTTCTGGCGGTCGTCGCCAGCGGCTTCTTTCAGGGCCTCCATCTGCGGCTGCAGTTCCTTCATCTTCGCCATCGAGACGTAAGATTTGAACGCCAGCGGGAACAGGATTGCCTTGATGATCAGGGTCAGGCCGATAATGGACCAACCCATGTTGCCGATCAGCGCGTTGATGTTGTGCAGCAGCCAGAAGATCGGCTTGGTCAGGAAGTAGAACCAGCCCCAGTCGATGCTGTCGATGAACTTCTGAACGCCGTCAGCCTGATATTCCCGAATGGTTTCCCATTCCTTTGCACCAGCAAAAAGCTGCGTGGTTATCTGTTCGGTTGAGCCGGGAGCCACTGTGAGTGTCGGCAGAACCGTCTCGGTCTGATAGATTTTGCGACGCGCGTCGTATTTCGCGGCGGCCTTGAAGGCCGAGCCTTCCTCGGGGATCAGGGTGGTCATCCAATAGTGATCGGTGAAGCCGACCCAGCCGCCTTCTTTGACCTGAAACACCTCGGCCTGCGCGCGTTCGTTGGGGTCAATGTCAAAATCACGGACATCGCCATAGTCGATCTCGTCCAGAACTCCGTCGGCCATGACCATCACGCCTTCATGCAGGATGAAGAAGTTTTTGAGACCGGGCAGATCACCATCCTCGCCGATACCGTGACGGGCCAGAATACCGTAAGGGGCCATGCCGACTTCGGCTTGGGTGTTGTTTTCAACGGACTGGGTGACCTCGAACATATAGTTCTCGTCCACCGCAATTGTGCGGCGGAAGGTCAGGCCGTTTCCATTGTCCCACTTCAGCGTGACAGGAGAGTCTACGCCAAGAGTTTCACCTTGTTCCAGGGACCACTCTGTGTTCGGACCGGGCACATCCGTGCCGGCGACACCTGCACCCGGTGCCCAGCCATAAAGGGCGTAATAGGCGGACTCAGATCCGACCGGTGACAGAAGCTCGACAATCGGAGCGCCTTCTTCGATCGAGACCTTGTAGTCCTTCAGATACAGCTCGTCGATGCGCCCACCCGACAGGGACAGGCTGCCCTCCAAACGGGGCGTGTCGATCTGAACCCGCGGGGCCTGTGCGTCGGGCAGTGTTTCTTCGGCCGCAGCGGTTGCTTCGCCTACAGTGCCGGTTCCTGTGGCGCTGGGGGTTTGAACCTCATTGGCCTCGGTCGCGCTGATTTCGGCCTGTTCCGGTGACGTGGCCTGCTCAGGCGGCGGGAAGAGCACGAACCAAACGAGGATCACGAGGAAACTGAGCGCGGTTGCGAGGATGAGATTCTTATTCTGATCGTCCATCTGGGACAGCCACCTTAAGCAGTGAAACACACCCGGTGGGTTCAACAGAGTGCAGCCCCAAAGGTCAAGCGGAATCGCCCTTGCTATAGTCGCGTATAAGGCTTTTGTGGCGTAATTTCGCGTTTATGATCCCGCCTGACGCCCGATCCTGGGTACACCCCCAACCTTGTTCCAGTGCGCAGTCATCCAATCCAGAGTTTTTTCAAACGGCATCGGCTTACCGATACCGAACCCCTGAACGTGATTGCAGCCCAATTGTGCCATCAATGCATGTTCCCCGGGGGTTTCCACACCTTCTGCCAGAGTTTCCACGTTCAACCTTTCCGCCATCGTCAGAATCGCGCTGACCATTTGCTGCTGGCTGGCATCCTTGTCGGCTTTGGCCACGAATGAGCGGTCGATTTTGATCCGGGATACGTCAAAGCGTTTGATAGACGCGATCGACGCATGGCCGGTGCCGAAATCATCCAGATCAATGCAGCAACCCAAGCTGGATAGACCGATTACATTTCGGGTAATCACGTCATCGGGGTGCCGGGAAAACACGGTCTCAAGGATCTCTACCGCGAGCCTGTCAGGGGTAAGGTCATGCTGATCCAGTTCCCATTTCAGCCGATCCATCTGGGCAGGGTCGCGCAATTCGTCGGACGAGATATTGATGCCGATCCGGGGCACACCGATCCCGGCGTGATCCCATTTCTGCATCGCCGCGAAGGCGTGGTGGCGCATAGCCTGCCCAAATCGCTCCATCAATTCGGTTTGCTCGGCAAAGGGCAAAAACACCTGCGGGCCGATGACGCCCTTTTGGGGATGCTCCCACCGGGCAAGGGCCTCGAATCCAGTTACCTTGCCGGTGTCTGTGGATATCTGAGGTTGAAACCATGGGCGGATTTCACCGCTGTCCAGCGCAGCCTCGAATTCTTTGCGCAGGTTTGCACGGGTGCGCGACCTGCGGCGGGTTTCGCTGGAATAGGCACGGATCGTTGATGGTCCGTTTCGCTGCGCCTCGCTCAAGGCTGCGTTCGTTGCGTCGATCCAGTAGTCGAACCCGTCTTCCTTCACGCTGGACAAAAGGCAGAAGCCGATGGAACAGGAAACATAAATGCTGGCACCGTTTACGCTGATCGGTTCCTCTATGGCGGCCTGAATGCGGCCAGACATTTGAATGCACGCTTCAAGATCCAGATGACTGGACGGGCGCAAGCCGATTGCGACCGAGTTCTGATCCAGTCTTGTCGTGATGTCATGCGTGCGAATCGACGACAGGACACGGTCACAGAACTGTTCTGCCAAATGATTTGCCGCCGCCTGACCATGCAGGTCTAAAATGTCGGCAAACCCGTCCAGTGCGACAATCATGCAGGCAGAGTCCTGCTGCATGTTTCGGCTGGCCTCAAAAAAGCCTTCCATCTCTGCGGCGAACATATCAATGGCCATCAGGCCGCTGGCTGCGTTCAAATCGGTGGAATCGGGTTGGACCTTGCGGACAAGCACCATGATTGCGGCGATCAATACAGGTAGAATGAGGGCCACGAGAACAAGCGTACGCTCTCCGCCTATCCAAAACGCAGCAAGGCAGATCGCCGGCGCGAATGCCAGAACGGATGGTCCGCTGAACACGGTGGCCAGAAAATCGAGAGCTCTGTTAACAGAGACATGTTTCCACATCAGGTTTCCGGCCTTTCCCTTGGGCATCGCACGCTCAGGGTAACCGTAGAAAACCTATCTGAGTCAGTCGTTAACGCAACTGAGGAATTTTGTCCTCAATTTCGTCCTTTTTGTCAGTGTTCAGGCTCAGACCTTCGAAATCGAACAGCTTTGGGTCCAGCAGGTGCGAGGGCCTTGCATTGGTCAGCGCGCGGAACATCACCTGTCTGCGTCCGGGGCTGTTCTTTTCCCATTGATCCAGAATCTGTTTTACCTGCTGACGTTGCAGCCCGTCCTGACTGCCGCACAGGTCACAGGGGATGATGGGATAGCTCATTGCATTGGCGAATTTCTCGCAATCTGCCTCGGCCACATGGGCCAGAGGGCGGAAGACAAACAGATCGCCTTCCTCATTCACCAGTTTAGGCGGCATCGTCGCCAAACGTCCGCCGTGGAACAGGTTCATAAAGAACGTCTCAAGGATATCGTCGCGGTGATGGCCCAGAACAATGGCCGAGCACCCCTCTTCGCGCGCGATACGATACAGGTTGCCCCGGCGCAGGCGTGAACATAGTGCGCAATACGTCTGGCCCTGCGGAACTTTGTCCATCACGACAGAGTATGTGTCCTGATATTCGATCCGGTGGGGAACACCCATCCGTTCCAGAAATTCAGGAAGAACAGTGGCGGGAAAGCCCGGCTGACCTTGATCCAGATTGCACGCTAGCAGATCAACCGGCAGCAGGCCACGCCACTTCAACTCATACAGCACCGCCAGAAGCGTATAGCTGTCCTTGCCGCCCGACAGGCAGACCAGCCAACGAGGGGGTTTGCCATCCTTGTCGTGGGCTGACGGACTTATCATCCCGTACTGCTCGATCGCCTCGCGGGTCTGGCGCACGATGCGCTTGCGCAGCTTCTTGAACTCGGTGGTCGAGGGCGCACCGGCAAAGAGCGGGTGGATATCGTCAGCTTCGTCAAACATGCGCAGCCCCTACAATAGTTGACGGAACCCGGCAAGTGGCCGGGTCATCCCAAGCGCCCCAGCAGCGCGTTTGTGTCCAGACCTGCGACCGATCCCGCGATCCGACCGCTGTGTTCGGCGATTCTGGTGGCGACAAAACCATCGGCCACGGGACCGGGCGCGTGTCTCAGCAACTGGGACGCGGTCAGCAAAAGCGCTGTGCGTTCGGCGAACCAGCGCGCCTCGGTTTCGGGGGGGATGCCCGGCCAGCGGTCGCGATGTGCCTTTAGCGCGGCGTCGTATTCCCGATCCGCACCCGTTGCGGCGTTCAGTTCCGCTTGCAGAACCTCGGCGGCCAGCGGCTCTTGCGTCAAAGTTCGGAGTATGTCGAGGCAGATCACGTTCCCCGACCCTTCCCAAATCCCGTTCAGGGAGGCTTCGCGGTAGATCATCGGCAGGGGGTTGTCTTCGACGTATCCCATACCGCCCAGAATCTCCATAGCTTCAACAGCGACGACGGGACAGCGTTTGTTGTTCAGGAACTTGGCCAGTGCGACGCCGATGCGGGCAAAGGCGCGATCCTCGGCAGAGGTGCCATCAAACGCTTGGGCGACACGCAATCCCAGCGTCAATGCGCCCTCCCAGTCCAGCACCAGATCGGCAAGGACGGCGCGCATCAACGGTTGGTCGATCAGCCGACGCTGAAAAGCACTACGATGCAAGACCCAGTGGTGGGCTTCGGTCAACGCGGCGCGCATCAATCCGGCCGGGGCGATGGCGGTGTCCAGCCGGGTGTGATGCACCATTTCCAGAATCGTGCGTATTCCGGACCCTTCGTCACCAAGCTGATAAGCGAGCGCGTCGTGGTATTCGATTTCGGAAGAAGCGTTCGCCTTGTTCCCCAGCTTGTCTTTCAGGCGCATCAGATGAATCGCATTGCGCTGGCCTTCTAACCAGCGGGGAACAAGGAAACAGGTCAAGCCGCCCGAAGCCTGCGCCAAGGTCAGGAATCCGTCCGACATTGGGGCCGAGCAGAACCACTTATGCCCGCGCAATCGCCAGTGATCGCCGTCCCTTGTAGCGGTTGTTGTGTTGGCCCGCACATCCGAGCCGCCCTGTTTCTCGGTCATTGCCATGCCCAGCGTGGCGCTGCTTTTGTCGGAAATGGGGTTGATCGTCCCGTCGTAGTCGAAGGCGGACAGTTTTGGGCGCCAGATCGAAGCCAAGTGTGCGTCAGCTTCGATCGCAGGAATTGCGGCATAGGTCATTGTCAGAGGGCAGCAATGTCCGGGCTCGACCTGACTGGCCATATATACCATTGCCGCATGGGTGGTGTGGCCACCGGGCTGTCCGTCCCAGGCCAACGCTGCGTAGCCAGCGGCTTGGCTGATCTGCATCATCTGGTGATACGCGGGATGGAACCTGACTTCGTCGATGCGACGGCCGCCTTGATCGAACAGCATTAGTTCCGGCGGGTGTCGATTGGCCTCGCGCCCCAATTCCCGCGTTTTGGCGCGGCCCAGTATGTCACCATAGGTCAATACCGGGTCGGCGCGCCCACCAAAATTGTGCAGAAGGTTTTGGAGAACAGGATCAGCCACCCAAAGGTCGCTGTCACCGCGCAAAGGAGGTTGGTTCACGACGTCATGCGTGGGCAGAGTGTGACGCGCCTGGGATGTCATTTGGGCCTCCGGCTGAATAGGGCAACTGTTCAGCGCGGATCGGAACGGGTCAAGTGTTACTGCGGGTCGTGGGAAGAGCGTTCACAGTCCGAACAGCCCGGTACGGGATCATAACCATCCCCGCCCCAAGGGTGGCAGCGCCCGATGCGCCGGATGGTCAGCCAAGTTCCCTTGACCGGCCCGTGCTTTTCCAACGCTTCAAGGGCATAGGCCGAACAGGTTGGTTGATACCGGCAGTTAAAACCGACCCAAGGGCTGAAGACCAAACGATAGATCCGGATGGGCAGGGCGAGGATATGGGAAAGCAGCGTCACGTCTTCGCGCTGTGAATTTTGCGCAGCGCGTATCGCAAATCGCCCAGAAGCGCGTCATAGGGGCGTCCTGCGGTGACCTCGGCGCGACCTATAAGGACATAGTCCCAACCGCTTTCCCCATTGTCCGGCAGGACCGCACGTGCCGCCTCGCGCAGTCTTCGCTTGGCGCGATTGCGTGCCACGGCATTGCCAACTTTCTTGGAGCAGGTAAAGCCGACGCGAATACCGTCCGCTTCGTCATCGGCGCGCTTTCGGGCCTGAACCATCATCGACGGTGTCCCCTGCCTGCGCGCGCGGGCGGCTTTCAGGAAATCGGACCGTTTTTTGAGGATGATGAGAGTTTCAGGCGCGCAAACGGACGCCGCCGGGGGCTTCACCCTCGGTTGGTTGTTACCATCCTCAGGGGCCTCCGGCGGCGTCATGTTCATAACCTGATCGGTGAGCGGTTTATGCGCTCAGCGATTTGCGGCCGCGTGCGCGACGTGCATTCAGGATCTTGCGGCCGGCCTTGGTGGCCATGCGCGCGCGGAAACCGTGGCGGCGTTTGCGAACCAGGTTCGAAGGCTGATAGGTGCGTTTCATCGCTCCGTCTCCAATCTATAGCGGTCGGGTGCGGCGCGGATTCGCCTGGCCCTAGTGTTCGAAGCCCGTCCTCTACTGGGTAGCGGGGGGTAAGTCAAACCCCTAGGTGGGGGTTTTCACGCCTTTTGCAACAATTCTGTAGCCGCGCAACCCGAAAGGTTTCAATTTGGGGGTTTTACTGCCTCAAACCCTCACATTCCCTACGGTTAACATCAACGCAGCGTGAGGTACCTGTTGTCGAACTGCCAGACGTCGCATGTTGGGGGCAAGATGAAACGTACAAAATCGGACAGCCTCATGAGCGACACAACGCAGGCCCCCCGCGCTGGGCTTACGCGGCATATTCCTTTGCTGGTGATTCTTGCTGTGGCCACGGTGGGGTTTTTCGCACTGGGCGATTACCTGACCTTTGAAACGTTGCGTGACAACCGCGAGGCGTTGCTGGAATGGCGTGACAGCCATTTTTGGGCCATGGCCGGTGCGTTTGTCGCGATCTATATCGTGATCGTTGCATTTTCGTTGCCCGGAGCGGCGGTGGCTTCGATGACAGGAGGGTTCTTGTTCGGCCTGCTTGCAGGCACGGTCTTCAACGTCTTTGCCGCGACCATCGGCGCCTGCGCAATCTTTCTGGCAGCACGCTGGGGGCTTGGGGAAACCCTGACCGCACGTCTGGAATCATCGGAAGGTACTGTTAAAAAGCTGAAGGATGGGCTGCGCGAGAATGAAGTCTCGGTCTTGTTCCTGCTGCGCCTTGTGCCGGTGGTACCGTTTTTCGTGGCCAATCTGGTGCCCGCGCTGGTGGGCGTCAAATTCCGCAACTTCCTGATCACCACTGCGCTGGGCATCATCCCCGGGGGCATCGTCTATACTTGGATTGGTGTCGGTCTGGGCGGCGTGTTTGACCGGGGCGAGACGCCGGATGTGTCGCTGCTGTGGGAGCCTTTCGTGATTGGCCCGATCATCGGCTTGTGTGTACTAGCGGCTTTGCCGATAGTTATCAAAGCGATACGTGGTAAAAAGGACGCCTGACCCCATGCAAGAGCTGAAGACAGATATCCTGGTGATCGGCGCCGGGTCGGGTGGCTTGTCTGTGGCCGCCGGTGCCAGCCAGATGGGTGCGGACGTCATCTTGCTGGAAGGTCACAAGATGGGCGGCGACTGCCTGAACTTTGGCTGCGTGCCGTCCAAAGCGCTGATCGCCAGTGGCAAGGCGGCTTTTGGGCAGGCTCATGCCTCGGCGCTGGGCGTGGCGGATGTGGTGCCGCAGGTGGACTATGCCGCCGCCAAGGACCACGTGCATGACGTGATCGCGCAGATTGAGCCGATGGACAGTCAGGAGCGGTTCGAAGGCTTTGGCGTCAAAGTGATCCGCGAATATGGTCAGTTCATCTCGCCCACGCAGGTACAGGCGGGCGACCACCTGATCACCGCGCGGCGGGTGGTGATCGCCACCGGCTCGTCGCCGTTGGTGCCGCCGATCCCTGGTTTGGATCAGGTGCCGTATTATACTAACGAGACGATCTTTGACCTGCGCGACAAGCCCGAGCATCTGCTGATCATCGGCGGCGGCCCCATCGGGATGGAGATGGCGCAGGCCCATATTCGTCTGGGCTGCAAGGTCACTGTGATCGAAGGGATGCAGGCGCTGGGCAAGGACAACCCCGAGGCGGCGGCGATCGTGCTGGACACATTGCGTGCTGAGGGCGTCGAGATCCACGAACAGGCCATGGTCGCCCAGATTCGCGGCGCGGACGGGAAGGTCGAAGTTGTAACCGAAACCGGCCAGATCTATGCGGGCTCGCACCTGTTGCTGGCCGCAGGGCGCAAGGCCAATACCGACCGGCTGAACCTTGAGGCGGCTGGGATCGAACCCACGCGCACCGGTATCAAGGTGGATGACGCGCTGCGCACAACCAACAAAAAGGTCTACGCCATTGGTGATGTGGCGGGTGGGCTGCAGTTTACCCATGTGGCGGGCTATCACGCGGGCATCATCATCCGCTCGGCCCTCTTTGGCCTGCCCTCCAAGGCGCAAACGGCGCATATCCCCTGGGCCACCTATACCGATCCTGAACTGGCTCAGGTCGGCCTGACCGAGGCTCAGGCCCGCGCGCAGCATGGCGACAAGGTGGAAATCGCGCGCTTTGACTATCACCATAACGACCGCGCCATTTCCGAACGCAAAACTAAAGGTTTCATTAAGGTCATGGTCGTAAAAGGCCGCCCGGTCGGTGCGACAATCGTTGGGCATCAGGCGGGAGAGTTGATCAACTTGTGGTCTCTGGCATTGGCCAATAACCTCAAGATGGGACAGATCGCCGCGATGGTTTCGCCCTATCCGACGATCGGAGAACTTAACAAACGGGTGGCGGGTGCCTATTTCTCGCCAAGGCTGTTTGAGAATCAGACGGTTAAACAAGTGGTCAGGTTCGTCCAGCGCTGGCTGCCCTGACCGGGAAGGGAGAGCAGATTGAATTCTCTGTCAGGCCGATTTCTGATCCTGACCACGGTCTTCGTCATGTTGGCCGAGATTTTGATCTTTGTCCCCTCGATCGCGCGTTTCCGCGAGGATTTCCTGCTAAACCGTCTTGAACGCGCCCAGATCGCATCCCTGGCGCTGTTGGCCGACGACATGCTGGCTGATGATCTTGAGGCTGAGCTGCTGGCCAATGCGGGTGTCTATAACGTGGTGCTGCGCCGCGATGAGGTGCGGCAGTTGATGCTGTCTTCTCCTATCCCTGATCGGATCACCAACACCTACGATCTGCGCGACGCGACCCCATGGATTTTGATCCGTGACGCTGTGGCCCGGCTGTTTACCCCTGAGAACGAGGTGATCCGCGTGATAGGTGAGCCAGTGAAAGACGCGGGCTTGCTGATCGAAGTCACAACAGACAGCGAACCGCTGCGCATGGCGATGACAGATTACGGGCTGCGTATTCTGGGGCTGTCTTTCGTAATTTCGATTATCACGGCGTTTTTTCTGTTTCTGGCTGTGCGCGTGGTTCTGGTGAAGCCAATCAAAAGCGTCGTAGGTTACATGCAGCGCTATGCTGGCGCGCCCGAGGATGCGCGGGGAATCATCTCGCCCAACTCGAAAGTGACCGAACTGCGCGAGGCAGAAGAAGCACTGGAACAGTTGCAGAAAGAGCTGACCCAAGCCCTGAAGCAACGCGAGCGTCTTGCGCAACTGGGCGGAGCGGTGGCCAAGGTCAGCCACGATCTTCGCAACATCCTCACGTCGGCGCAGCTTTTTACAGACCGGATCGAAGCAAGCGATGACCCGTTGGTGCGGCGTATGGCGCCTAAACTGGTGAATTCGATCACTCGCGCGGTTTCCCTGTGCGAAAGCACATTGGCCTTTGGTCGCGCCGAAGAGCCGGCACCTACGCTGACGATGGTGCCGTTGCATGACGTGGCAGATGACGTTGTCTCCAGCGAATTGCTGTCCGTTACTGGGGGCTGTGTGCAAATCCTTAACGAGGTGCCAGAGGATCTTGTGGCGCGCGCTGATCCCGAACAGATGTTCCGCGTCATCATGAATCTGGTTCGCAACGCGCGTCAGGCGCTGGTCGCGTCAGCGAAACCCGGGAATATCACGATTTCCGGCTATGAGGATGAGGCCAATTGGTACCTTGAGGTGAAGGACACAGGCCCCGGTTTGCCGCCGAAGGCGCGCGAAAACCTGTTTACCCCGTTTCAGGGAGGGGTGCGTAAAGGTGGCTCTGGTCTTGGGCTTGCGATCTCGCAGGAACTGGTGCGTGGGCACGGCGGCGATCTGGTTCTTGCCGAAACCGGCCCTGACGGAACAAGGTTCGAAATAAGGCTTCCACGGGGCGGTGGTACTTTTTGAATTATTTTTGCAGAATCGACTTGCACGTCCCGAATACCGGGTCTACATAGCGCCTCACCAACGCGGACCGATAGCTCAGCTGGATAGAGTACTTGACTACGAATCAAGGGGTCGGGGGTTCGAATCCTCCTCGGTCCGCCACTTGGTGATTTCCTCAAACTGCGATGATCTGCACAGAGTTCTTTTAGACTGTGTGATTTACGGCTTTTGCCGCGCGAGCGGGGCTTGTTGGATTTTCACGACTATCCCAGTTTGTACCTGTTGAGTGGTAATTGCATGGCCCAAGACGTTGCAGTTCAGAGTTTTGTCTTCATACCCAACCCCAGATGAGTCCGAGATGTAATGGTCCGAGGGCGATGCCGACCCTGTGGGGTCAAACATCGTGATCTTGCCTTTGTAACCTACGGCACAAACGCGACGACCAGCGGCCCCCATAGCGTCAGGAAAATGTTCGCAACCGCATAGGTCATGGTGAATGCTGGTGTAGGGGTCGAGTTCCCGGCCTTTTCTAACAGCGTGGCAAAACCGGGGTTGCCCGAGCGTGATCCTGTCACGACAGCGCAGGCCTCGATCGGGTTTTTAATCCGCAGGAAGTAATAATTGATCGGGAACTGAACGATCATGGGCATCAGAGTGACGACAACACCCAACAACAGCAGTATGACGCCATATTGTTGAATCGCTTCCAAAGCGGGTTTTCCAGCGTTCAGACCAACGACCCCGACGAAAACTGCCAAACCAAAGCTCTGCAGAAAATTCGCAGCCCCTTGGTTGATACCGCCAATCTTGGGTTGTCGAACACGCAGATATCCGATGATCAGCCCGGTCACGAGACAGCCGAGGCCCGAGCCAAGCGCGACTTTTGTCCCTGCAATGACAAAACTGATCTCACCGATCAAATAGCCGACCGCCACACCGATCCCCAGCGCGATGAAATTGGTGACCGAAGCCGAAGGGGGAACATATCCAGCCTCTTTAGCCACTCTGTTAAGGTCGTCCTTGTGGCCGACAATGCTGATTTCGTCGCCTGCTTGAATCACGGTGTTTTGCAGAACCGGTACGTCGTGACCAACCCGCGTGATCTTTGAGATATGAACACCGCGGCGTTGATCCACGGTTAGGGCTTCGCGGATTTCGGCCAGAGTCTTGCCCGCCAACTTGCGATTGGTGACAACGACATTGCGGCGTTCTTCGACAACGGTCAGTTCGGGCGGGAATTCGCCAATCTCACCGCTTGCGGTGCCCTCGAACTGGGTCAGGGTTGTGACCAGGCCAGATACGACAATAACGTCGCCTGCCGACACAACAATTTCAGGGGTCGGGTCCACCGGGACCCCATCGTGCAGCAGCTTTTCGACGATCAGATCACCGTTATAGGCGCCTTCGATCGCTTTGACCGATTGGCCGGAAACCGAGGCATCCGCATTTACTCGATAAGCGCGGGCATCGAAGCGGTTCATCGGAAGAAACTCGCCTTCTTCTAGTTTGCGGCCCCCGCCGCTGAGTTTCTGAGCAAGCTTGATTGCCTCTTGCCTCAGGTTGACGCGCATTATGATTGGAATAGCGCTTACCGCCAAAATTGGGCCGATCGAGCCAAAGATGTAAGTCACCGAATACCCGACGGCGATGTTGGTTTTCAGCTTTTCAGCCTCGTCCGCGGCCAACCCTAATAGGTCTATCGCGTTTCCTGCGGTGCCAATGATTGCGGATTGGGTCAGCCCTCCGGCGGCCAACCCGGCGGCCAAGCCTTTGTCCAACCCAGCTAATCGTGCGACGACGATGACAAAGAACAGCCCCCAAAGCGTCATCATAAACGCGGCCAGAAGTTTCGTGAGGGCGGTTCGGTTCAGAGCCGCAAAAAACTGAGGCCCGCCATTGTAGCCAACCATAAAAATAAAGAGCGAAAAGAAAACGTTCTGAACGTCGGGACTTAGGTTGATGCCACCGATCTGGCCCACAAAAACTGCCACCAGAAGGGTTCCGGCGATGCCACCCAGTTCGAATTTGCCAACCCGAAACTTTCCAAGACCGTATCCAAGGCCCAGGCAAAGAAACAGCGCCATGATCGGAAATGCCCGTAGCTGTTCAGTAATCAATTCCATTATGAAATCTCCTGGGTCGTTCAAATGGTCCGTTTTGCTCAAGATACATAGCGTAACTATTATGACGACTGGCAAATTATGACGACCAGCGTCATGTGGATAAAACACCTAGAATGAGCTTGCATCAAGAACAGATGAAAACGGAAGAAACGGAAACGTCTTATTTTGAAAGGTAAATTCGTTTGTCATTCAAATTGGCGTTTTAGTTTTGCCTCCAAATCCGAAATACGACGAGGCTGCATTCCTGCCTACAGGTAGAAATGATCGGAATATTCAGGTGCAAAGCCTGATATTAAGCGATCCGGCCCGCAATTCGACCTAGCACAACGGCACCCAACAAACCATTTCCGGAAAGATACCCGCTGTCCCCTTTGCCAGACACGCCAACAGCCGCGCCGCCGCCTGCGTAGAGGTTGGCGAATCTAGTACCGTCAGCTTTGAGAACACGTGCATAGGAATCGACCCGCAATCCACCTTGGGTGTGAAACAAAGCGCCAGTGACGCGAACGCCTTTGTAAGGCGGTGCTAAAGGCAGCTGGTTAAAGGGCCTGCCAAATTCATCCGTGTGACCGGTAGGAATGTCGTGAATGGTTTGCTCCAAAGCCGCAGACGGCAAACCCAGTGCTTTTGACAGGTCTTCGATGGATTCAGCGGATTGAATTGCCCCTGAATCTTCTGCGCGCTTGAAATCCTCGAACTGGCGCGCAATCGCTGCGATACGGTCGTCGAAAATGGCGAAAGCCTCTGCGCCGGGCTGCGCCAGAACCGCACGGGCGGCTTCCGAATAGCCCTGCGCTTCGTTCCAGAAACGGTGGCCATTGCGGTTCACCTGTACACCGCCTTCGGTGATCACCGCCCACGTAATCAATATCCCATGAGGGTGAGCGACATTTCCGTGACCCTGATAGGCGCTTAAGTTCAGAAGTCCTGCACCAAGCCCTTCCCCCCAAACGATAGCCTCGCCCCGGTTGCCGCTGTGCCCGAACCAGAGCGCCTCTTCGATCTGGGGCATATGCGCGGACACTAAGGCGCGATTGCCACCGAAACCGTTGCAGGCAAGAATAAGCCGATCACATGCAATGGTTTCAACGGTTTCGTCCGGGCCAGTCACGGCAACACCCAAGATCCGGTCTTGATCCCGATACAGCGTTACCGCCCGTCGATTGCATATGATGTCTAAACCTTCACGCTCGCAAGTGCTGCGCAGGGCGTCGATCAGTTCTTGGCCCGACCGTGACGGCAGCCCGTGCATCCGGCGGCGCGAGTGACCGGGATAGTCGAAATCCGCGACAACCGAAAAGGGCAGGGCGTGGCGTTCAGACAGCCAGTCGATGACTTCGGCGGCGTTGCTGGCCAACAGATCGACCAGAGCCTGCTCGTTTTCGCCATGTGCCTTTGTCTGGATATCACGCGCAAAAAGTGCGGCATCATCCGTGATCCCTGCAGCCCGTTGAAGCTTTGTGCCCGCAGCCGGGATCAACCCGGCGGACAACGCGGTTGAACCGCTTGGAACTGGATCGGCCTCAATGACCAGCACATCCTGTCCAGTCTCCGATGCCGACAGGGCGGCGACCAGACCACAAGCCCCCGCGCCGATGATCAGCGTGCCGGTCGTCAGATCGAACCGGTCCGGCGGAACGCTCTCAACCTTGGGTGTCATCATAGCGGGCCCCAGCTTCCAGCATCTCAGCAGTTCCGATGACTTCGTTCAGACCGCCGAAGTCGAACATGTTCTGGGCAAAGGGCTTGTTTGAGCCGTTGACAGCCAGACTTTGATAGTATGCCTGAGCGGTTTTGGCCAAAGCCCGGACAATCCCTCCGGGGAAAATGACGATGGAATATCCCTGTGCCTCAAGATCGTTGGCGCCAAGTATCGGGGTCGCGCCGCCTTCGACCATGTTCGCCAAAAGGGGGACTCGCGGGGCAAATTGATCGGCGATGGATGTAAGTTGTTCGCGGCTTTGAGGGGCCTCGAGGAACAGAACATCTGCACCAGCCTCCAGATAGATTTCCGCGCGGTCGGTGGCGGCCTGATATCCCTCGACGGCGATGGCATCTGTTCGGGCAATGATCAGGGTGTCACTATTGGCGCGCGCGTCGGCCATCGCTGCGATTTTCCCAGCCATTTCCTGCGCGGGGATAAGCGACTTGTCCGACAGATGCCCGCAGCGTTTTGGATAGGTCTGGTCTTCGATTTGAAGCGCAGATGCGCCGGCGCGTTCATACAGGCGCATGGTTCGCTGGGCATTGAGCGCGTTACCAAAGCCGGTGTCAGCGTCGATGATAACAGGTAAAGAGACCCGATCTGCGATCAGGGTCATGGTGTCTGCCATCTCAGACGCGGTGGACAGTCCGATATCGGGGCGGCCCAACCGCGTGTAGGCAACGGCTGCACCGCTTAGATACAGCGCCTCGAAACCAGCTTTTTCAGCCAGAGATGCGGTCAAGCCGTCATACACGCCGGGGGCGACAAGAATTTCTTTCTTTTTCAGGCGGGACTTAAGGCTCATTTGGCTCCCTCCAGCCAGTTCATCATGTGATCGCAACTTCGCTGGTGTGTAACAGTGCCCAACGACAGGAGCGTTGCATCGTGAACCTCTTGCCGAAATGCGGCGCACCCATCTGTCAGCATAACGGTGTCGATATCCCGCAAATGGGCATCTCGAAGAGTTGAGGCCACGCCGCCATTGGTCACGATGCCCCCGACGATCAGGTTTTCGATACCCAAAGCGCGCATCAGATATTCCAGCCGCGTCTGGTAGAAGGCCGAGTAGGCAACCTTTTCGATTACGAAATCGCAAGGTTGCAGGGTATCGACCAGACTGTGACCAAATCCGCCCGGCGCGAAGTCGCCTTTGGTCAGAAACGGGCGCAACTTCTTCAGATGCGGAGCAATCAACGGCTCGCCGTTGCGGTCCGGCACAAGTGTAAATTGCGCTGAAAAATAGCACCCGCCAGCGGCTTGCAGTTTTCGCGCCAAGGGGGCGATGCGTTCGGGAAGTGCCGCGATTTCTTGTGCTGACTGGCCTGCCCGGCCATAGGCACCTTTAGGATGGATAAAGTCGTTCTGAAGGTCGATGGTCAGCAGCGCCGTTTTGCGCGGGTCCCAGGTTTCTGGTTCGCTCATTCAGTCCTCCCCCAGTGGTTCGATGATCGTGTTGCCAAAGGAGTCTACGCGTCCTTGAAAATCCGGTTCGATCAGAACGGTCGTGTCCGGTTGGGTCAAAATGGCTGGCCCTTTGATTGCAGTGCCAACCGGTAAAGACAAGCGATCATAAATGGCCGTGTCATGCCAGGTATTGCCAAAATGAACTTTGCGCGTCGACGAGGGCGCAATGCTGCCTTCCGTTGCCGGGGCAAGGGACGAAAGATCGAATTTCGGCCGCTTGCCCGTAACCGCGCTGCGCAGGTTCAGGATGCGTCGCACACCGTTTTTCAGCAGTCTTCCATAAGTGGCGTGATAAGCCGTATCAAAGGCTTGTTCGATATCGGCTTTGCCGGGCGCGGTCACCTTGCCGTCTGTCATCTTCACAGTCAGCGGAACCGGTACGGTATGCGTTTGACCCACATAGGCCATGTCCAGCTCGAATGAAATCTCACGCCTGTCGAACGTCGTCCGTGAGGCATCAAGAAGCGCCATTCCCTGATCCACGTGTTCTTGCATGAACGCGCCCAAAGCAGCTTTGTCTAACTGCGCGACCAATGTGTTGATGGTCTGAACGAAGTCCTGCCGCATATCCGCGATCACGCAGCCCAGTGCCGAGGTGACGCCGGGATAACGTGGAACGATGGCGCGGGCGATCCCCACTTCGGCCAGCATTGCCCCGGCATGCAACGCGCCGCCACCGCCGAACGGCATGAAGGCAAAACGCTTGGGGTCAAAGCCGCGCTCGATGCTTACAAGCCGGATCGCCCCAGCCATACGTGAATTGGCAACACGCAAAATGGCCTCGGCCGCCTCAAGCCTCGTCAAACCCAAAGGTTCGCCGACGTGAATATCAATGGCCTTGCCAGCGGCCTCTACGTCCAGCCTCTCCAGTTTGCCACCAATCGGGTTGTCCGGGTCGATACGACCCAGCACGACATTGGCATCCGTTACCGTCGGGCGATCATTGCCAAGGCCGTAGGCGACCGGGCCGGGATTTGATCCTGCGCTTTCAGGGCCGATGTTCAGTAATCCGCCCTTGTCGACCCACGCTATCGACCCGCCTCCCGCGCCGATGGTCGTTATTTCGATCATCGGGTTGCGCACAACCATCCCGAAATCAATGGAGGTCTGGGCCGACAGCATCGTCTGCCCTTGTGAGATCAACGAAACATCAAAGCTGGTGCCGCCCATGTCCCCGGTGATGACGTTGTCAAAGCCCGCCGATTGCGCGATGTAGCCTGACGCAATCACACCGGCTGCGGGGCCAGACAGCGCCGTCCGCACTGGAAGGCGGGACGCGGTGTTGACCCCCATGACGCCGCCATTGGATTGCACAATCATGAACTCACCATCGAATCCGCCGGATCGCAGGGCGTTTTCCAAGCGGGTCAAATAGCCCGAAACCTCGGGTTGCAGATAGGCGTTCAGTGCCGTGGTTGAAAATCGTTCGAATTCACGGATTTCCGGCAGGATTTCTGACGAGGCCGACACATGTGGATTTGGCCAGATTTCGCGTATGGCCGCGACAGCAGCGGCTTCGTTATCTGGGTTGGCATAGGCATTGGCGAACAGGATCGCCACAGCTTCGCACCCTTGTTCAAGCAATTGCTTTGCCGCTTTGCGCACGGCGTCCAAATCAACCGGCGTGCGAATGGTGCCGTCCGCAAGCGTGCGTTCCGGCACCTCCAGACGGTCGCGACGATCCACAACGGGTTCGAAATCACCGCGCAGCCCCCAAGTGCGCGGCCGATCCCTGCGGCGCATCTCCAACACGTCCCGCAAGCCCTCGGTGCAGATAACGCCCGTTCTGGCACCTTTGCGTTCCAGCAGAGCATTCGTGCCCGCTGTGGTGCCATGTACGACAACAGAGATCTCGGATAGGTCTTCCACCTCGCGCCCGATCCCGTCGAGAAACCCGCCCGACTGATCCGGGCGTGTGGTGGGAACTTTGGCGACGGTTGCGCTGCCGTCCGCTTCGTTCAGAACAAAGACATCCGTGAACGTGCCGCCAACGTCCACACCGATCATACGCCCGCTCATGGTGCCACCTCGCGCCATGCGGGGCCATAGTCCTGATCCGCCTGTTCGGCGCTTACATGTCCGCGTGCCACGTCCCGAGCGATCGCTTCGGGTGAACGGCGACCCGCAGCGCCATAACCCCCGCCGCCGGGTGTCTCTAGGCGCACCGCTTGTCCTTGCTTCAATTCGATCCCTCTCATTTTTGAAACCAGGGGCGGTGCCTTCCACCCATCGTCCTGTTCATAGGTGAAGACATTCATGGCCCCGTCGCCGCCTTGGGCGATCCCCTTTGGGGCGAACTTGCCGCGTTCGCCAAACAGAAAAGCCTGAGCGCCATTTTCTTCAATTACTTCAATCTCATAGATGGCCCCAAGCCCGCCCCTATGGGTGCCTGCACCTGCACTGTCAGGGCGCAAAGCCCATTGACGGAACATGACCGGATAGGCGGCTTCTAGAATTTCCATCGGCGGGATCGTCGCCGTTGAGATCGGAGCGTTGCCGTGGTTCAACCCATCGCTTTCGACCGAGCCGCCGTGTCCCCCACCGTAAAAGCTGAACATCACCCATGGCTGCCCGTTTGAGCGTTTCCCAGCAATGGAAAGCGCATTGATTGTCCCATAGGCATTGGCGACAACCCGATTAGGTGCGGCGTTGGCAAAGGCCGAGAAGACCACGTCGATCATCCGTAGAATAGTTTCCGTGTATCCACCTGTCGGGGCAGGGAACTTGGCCGACAACAGGCTGTCTTCGGGCACGATGACGTCGATGGGGCGCATTACCCCGGCGTTGGCAGGCAGCGCCGGGAAGACGTGTTTGATTGCCACATAGGCGGTCGCAACGGTCGTCGGCAGGGCAATGTTCACAGGCCCGGCGCATTGCGGGGACGAACCCGTGAAATCCAGCACCATTTGATCGCCCTTGATCTCAAGCGCCAGATTGATGCGAAGCGGCTCATCTGTGATCCCGTCATTATCGAGGAAATCCTCGGTCTCCCACCGGCCGTCCGGCAGTTCCTGCAACTCGGATCGCATCAGAGCTTCGGCCCGATCGCTGAGCGCCGCAAGTGCGGCTGAGACCGTGTCAGCCTCGTACTCGTCCAGCAGCTCGTCCATTCTCCGGACCCCAAGATCCAAAGCGCCCAGTTGCCCGTTCAAATCACCCATCGCCGATTGAGGCAGGCGGGAATTCCGTAGAAGAATGTCGATTATGTCCTGATTTATCTCGCCCTTGCGCGCCAGCTTAACAGGCGGCAGAACGAAGGCTTCCTGAAAAACTTCGGTCGCAGCCGGGTTATAGTTTCCGGGTACAGCGCCGCCCACATCATGCCAATGCCCAACCGACGCGAGATAGCAGAACAACGTGCCATCGCGGAAATAGGGACGCACCAGACGCATGTCGGACAAATGCGTGCCGCCGATATGCGCATCGTTGAAGATATAGATATCACCGTCTTCCAGATCGCCGTCCGAGGCTGCCTTTTCGATCACTGCTTTCACCGCAAAGGACATCACCCCCACAAAGATCGGCAAACCGGATTTGCCCTGAACCAGAGTGTCGCCTGTCGTCGCAGAATAAAGCCCATGACTGGCGTCATGCGCTTCGGCAATGATCGGGTTGAAAGCCGCCCGAAACAGGGTAGCGTCCATTTCGTCGGCGATCTGCTCCATGCGGCCTGCAAGAACAGAAAGGGTGATAGGGTCAATTTCGCTCATGCCTGCGCCCTTGTTTCTGCGATATCGTTCCAGACATCCTGGCGTGTGATCAAATCGTTCTGTATCTCGAACCGGTCAGTAAAGCGGATGCCTTCGAATGGTGAACCATCAGTCCATTCACCGGATAACGTACCCCTGCAATAAACGATCGCAGCGTCGCCATCGCCTTGCATCGCGTCGAACCCGTCGTAGGTTTTTGCGATGCGGCGATACCGGGTGGCTGCCCAGTTTCCGAGATCCCCCAGATCACGCCTGGGCGCGGTTCCGGGAAATTGCATCACGAAGTCCGGGCTTAGCCTTTTGCGCGCGCTTTCAACCGCGCCTTCGCCCATATCGGATAGAAACGCACGCACGATATGTTCGGGGTCGTCTTTCGCCCGGGCGGGCTGCCGAACCTTGCCGCCACGATAGTAGTTTTGATCGGATATGTCGTGGATCACGACGGTCACAAGCTCTGGCGCGGCAGGCACTACGAATCGCACTGCATTGGTCAGCGCCACGCCAAGTCGTTGTTTTTCTTGTGCGCTATAGCCCTTGATCACATGCAATTCGACAATCGG
This sequence comes from Ruegeria sp. HKCCA5491, assembly GCF_013034565.1. Lineage (NCBI taxonomy): Bacteria > Pseudomonadati > Pseudomonadota > Alphaproteobacteria > Rhodobacterales > Roseobacteraceae > Ruegeria > Ruegeria sp. HKCCA5491. The sequence continues at coordinate 123,329 of NZ_WQGG01000011.1, read as the reverse complement.
CATGCAAAAGCTCCTCCGGTTGTTGTATTATCTGTAATACAGGTTTGAAAATAATTGTAAGACTATTTTTCGAGTTGTAATAATACTAAAGCTTGCTTTTTAGAGTTCCGGTTCTACGATTGGAGGCGCTGTGAAAGGGGAATCATCGGGTGAACAAGATCAACGCGGCCAATCTTCCGGACGGGACCAAGGCGCAACGCGTCTATCTGCATCTGCATGATCAGATCACCGAAGGGCAGCTTGCGTCAGGGGAAACTTTGCCCGGTGAACAGCGGTTGGCTGAAAAATTCGGGGTCTCGCGTGTCACAATTCGGCGGGCGCTGGACGCGCTTTCTCGAAATGGTCTGATAGAACGTCAGGCAGGTAGCGGCACCCGGGTTTCGGGCCAATCCACCCTTGGGGCACCTGCTGCGATGGACTTCAACACGCTGATGCCGCAACTGGTTGAAATGGGGCACAGCACCACCGCGCGGCTTTTGTCCTTTTCATACGGCAAGGCGCCGGAGGTGGTGGCATCGGCCATGGGGCTGCCGAGTGACCAGCAGGTGCAGATCGCTACGCGCGTGCGCCTGACTGATGATGTTCCGTTTTCACATCTGACGACCTACGTACCCGCTTCGATTGCGCAGAACTATTCGGAAAGTGACCTCGCAACGACACCGCTTTTCAAACTGCTGGAGCGCAGCGGCGTGCAGATCGAGGAAGCGCATCAAACCGTTTCGGCGACCTTGGCGGGGCCTGATGTGGCCGACGCATTGGGCATCGCTGTCGGCTCGGCTCTGTTGTCGCTCAAGCGGATCGTTCGGGACGTTGAAGGCAATGGGGTCGAATATCTTTCCGGCCTCTATCGCTCTGACATGTTTCGGCTCGAGATGCCCTTGGCGCGTGTGGGAACCGGCTCGGCCCGGCATTGGGAACCTGCGATCGGACGCAGCGAGGAGGTCGGGAAGTGAACGCACCGCGCACCATGCTCGACAAACTCTGGGCCTCGCATGAGGTTCTGAGGCGCGAGGATGGTGTGTCGCTGCTTTGGGTGGATCGACACTTTGTACATGAAGGGTCGCATCATGCCTTTGCCAAGCTGGCCGAGCGCGGCCTGCCTGTGGCTGAACCAGCCCTCACCTTTGCGGTGGCAGATCATTACGCGCCCACACGAAGCCGGGAACGGATTGCCGATCCAAAGATTGCCCGGATGATCGAAACCCTGCGAAACAATGCGTCGGCTCACAACCTCAGGATTTTCGATCTGAGCGACCCTTCGCAGGGCATCGTTCACGTGATTGGGCCCGAGTTGGGCCTGACTTTGCCCGGACTGCTTATCAATTGCGGGGACAGCCACACATCCACTCACGGAGCATTTGGTGCGCTGGCGTTCGGGATCGGGGCGACCGAGGTTGCGCATGTGCTGGCGACGCAGACGGTCTGGCAGCGCAAACCCAAGGCGATGCGCATTAATGTCGAAGGTCGTTTAGGGTTTGGTGTAACGGCCAAGGACATTGCCCTGAACTGGATCGCGCAACTGGGCAGCGGCGGTGCGCAGGGTCATGCGATTGAATACGCAGGGCAAACGATCCGAGATCTGTCGATGGAGGGGCGAATGACTCTGTGCAACCTCTCAATCGAAGGTGGGGCGCGGTTTGGCATGGTCGCACCTGACGAGGTCACGTTTGCCTATCTCGAAGGGCGCGAGTACGCACCTTCGGGGGCAGACCTGCAAAGCGCGCGACAGGTGTGGCGCGGTCTGGTCACGGACAAAGAGGCTGTTTTTGACCGCGATATCACCCTGGGCGCGGCTGACATTTCGCCAACTGTCACTTGGGGCACCAGCCCAGAGCAGGCCCTGCCAATAACGGCCAATATTCCCGCTCCGGACCCCAGCGATCCAGCCACGTCAAACTTGGCGCGTGAAGCATTGGATTACATGGGATTGGCACCGGGGCAACCCTTGGACGGTATCCCTGTAGATCAGGTTTTTATCGGCTCGTGTACGAATGGGCGCATTGAAGACCTTCGCGAGGCTGCTTTGGTTTTGTCAGGGCGCCGCGCGCGCGTACCGGGGCTTGTTGTGCCCGGATCGGAACGTGTCAAGGCACAGGCCGAAGCCGAAGGGTTGAACAGGATTTTCCAAGATGCCGGGTTGGAGTGGGCCGCGTCGGGTTGTTCAATGTGCGTCGGCATGAATGGCGACGTTGTGGCCGAGGGTAAGCGCTGCGCATCCTCGACCAACCGCAATTTCCGTGGGCGTCAGGGACGCGGTGCGCGAACGCATCTGATGTCCCCGGCGATGGTTGCCGCAGCGGCCGTAACGGGCACAATCACAGATGTCAGGCCGCTTATTCAGGGCAGGGCGGCATAATGGCTGGTTGGAGCACACAAAAGGGGCACGCCTTGGCGCTGGCGATCGACAATATCGACACGGATCAATTGATCCCGGCGCGTTTCATGTCGGCCCCACGCAGCGAGGGATATGGCCAGTATCTGCTGCACGACATGCGGCGGGACGATGACGAACAACTGACGGCAGAATTTCCGCTGAACCGTCACGAAGGGATCAGTATTCTGGTCGCCGGGCATAACTTTGGCAGCGGGTCGTCGCGTGAGGCTGCGGTTTATGCGCTCGTCGATGCGGGCATTCGCGCGGTCATCGCGCCCAGTTTCGGTGACATCTTCGCCAACAATGCGATCAACAACGGCCTGCTGCCTGCGCAGGTCGATGCCCAGAAGGTGATGCAGCTACAGCACGCGTTGAAGGATGCCCCGGCCCAGGTTTCGATTGATTTGCCCGCAAGCCGACTGACCCTCGGGGACATTACGGTGACCTTTGAGCTGGACGAAGGATGGCGTGTGAAACTGATCAACGGCTGGGACGACATCGACCTGACCCGGCAGCATATGCAGGCAATCGGCGCGCATAGGAAAAACCGCAACAAGGCCGCCCCTTGGGCGTGGCCGAACAAACCGAATTAGGACACGTCGCGTGAAGACGGCGCAATACGGGCCAAGCGGCCTGAAATGGGGTGAGACCAAAAAATGCCCCTTCAACAAGTGGAGGAAGACTTATGAAAATGAACTCATTGGCTGCCCTGTTGGCAGGGGCCGTAATCGTCGCCGGAACGGCCAAAGCCGAAGAAACCATCTCGGCCGTTCACGCCTTTCCCGAAACGCTGATTTACACCCAAAGCTTTCTGGACTTTGTCGACAAAGTTAACGAAGCGGGCAAAGGAGTCATCCAGATAGACGTGCGCGGCGGTCCGGAAGCCATTGGCATGTTCCAACAACCCGATGCGGTTCGCGACGGTGTCGTCGACATGGTATATACGCCGGGCTCGTTCTATGGTGGCGCACTGCCCGAGAAAGACGCGATGGTCGCCTCGAACCTGACCGCTATTGAAACCCGCGAAAATGGCGGAACAGAACTGATCGACCAAATTCATCAGGACAAAATGGGCCTGAAGTACCTTGGTTGGTTCGACAGCGGCGTCTGCTACAACCTTTGGACCCGTAACGAGCCCAGCTTTGATGCCGACGGCAATCTGGAAGTCGAAGGGCTGAAGCTGCGCGGCAACAACGTCTACAACGCCTTTTTCACCAACTACCTTGGCGCACAGGTGATCGACCTGCCAACTGGCGAGGTTTACTCGGCGCTGCAACGTGGTGTTGTTGATGCGACGGGCTGGACCCAGATTGGCCTGATTGACCTGAAATGGAACGAGTTCCTGAACTTTCGTATCGAGCCATGCTTCTTCTCGACCGATCTTGGCGTCATCGTGAACCTCGACCGTTGGAACTCGTTGTCTGAAGAAGCGCGCACGATCCTGCAAGACGTCGCGATCCAACACGAAATAGACAGTGTTGAAGCCCTTCGCAGCAAACGCGACGAAGACTTTGCGGCCCTTGATGCAGCGGGAATGACAGTTGTCAGTCTGGAAGGGGAAGCAAAGGCAAACTACCTTGCAGCGGCCCGCGAAAAGACGTGGGAGCGTATGAAAGGTCTGATGGCCGAACAGCCCGGCGGCACTGATAACTATGATCGCCTGATCGAGCTGTTCTACGATCTCGACGCTGCAAACTAAGTCCAAAGACAGGCCCGTTCTGGTTGGACGGGCCTATAACATTTTTGGGGCAAAGCAGGCGGGATGATGAAAAGGATCTATGACGCAGTGCTGTTTGGCATGGCCATAATCGCTGGTCTTTTGCTGGTTTGGCTGATGCTATCCGTCATCACGTCAGTTCTGATGCGAAATGCCGGGCTGCAACCCTTTGCTTGGCTGTTTACGTCTGCAGAATACGGGCTGTTGTACATGACCATGCTGGGCGCGCCTTGGCTGGTACGGGAAAAGGGCCATGTCCACATCGAACTGGTGACAGCGGCGCTGCCGATTGGTTTGCGCCGGATTGTCAGCCGTTCGGTGGCTGCCGCCTGTGTACTGGTCTGCCTCATCCTTGCCTGGCAAGGGGCCGACTTGGTCCTGACGAATATCGAACGCGGGGACTATGACACCCGCGCTTACTATTTCCCCCGATGGATGCTGACGATCGCCTTTCCGCTTTCGTTTGGAATGATGGCGGTTGAATTTTCGCGCTTTGTCTTCGGACCCGAGCTGATGCACAGCGGAGAAGCAGGGATACACGAATAATGGAATGGTACGAAGCGCTTGCCCTGCTGCTTGGGTCAATAGTGTTCCTGATGGCCATTGGAATGCCTGTTGCGCTGGCGTTTCTTGCGGCCAACATTCTGGGCGCCTGGATTTTCATGGGGGGTGAACGGGGGGTTACGCAACTGCTCAACAACGGGCTGGGCGCGTTGACCAAATATGCGCTGATGCCAATCCCGCTGTTTCTGTTGATGGGAGAGATCTTCTTTCACACCGGGTTAGGTGGGCGCATGTTCAGCGCGATAGATAAGCTGTTGGGCCGCCTGCCAGGGCGGCTGAGCTACGTAACGGTTCTGGGCGGCACCGCGTTTTCCACGTTGTCGGGGTCGTCAATGGGCTCAACCGCGCTTTTGGGGTCGCTGATGGTGCCTGAAATGAACCGCCGCGGTTACAAGTCGTATATGAGCATTGGACCAATATTGGGAACGGGTGGCTTGGCGATCATCATACCGCCTTCGGCGCTTGCCGTTCTTCTGGCCACGCTCGCACAGATAGACGTGGCGGCCTTGCTGATCGCGGGCGTTATTCCGGGCCTGATACTCGCCTTCTTTTACATTGGTACGATCTGGCTCCAAACACGGTTGGACCCCAACGCGGCTCCGGCCTACGACGTGGAGCCTATGTCTTTGGGATACCGCCTGAAACTGCTCATGACCGAGGTCGTGCCGATGGTTGGCGTCATGGTCGTGATCATCATCTTGATGATTAAAGGTTTTGTCACCCCGTCCGAGGCCGCAGCATTTGGCGCATTGGGCGTGTTGATCCTGGCCGCCATATTCCGCTGCCTCTCGTGGGAGGCGATCAAAAAGTCGGTCATCGGTGCCCTCAAGGTTACACTGATGGCCTATCTGATTGTCTTTGGCTCGGCCACGTTCAGTCAGCTTTTGGCATTTTCCGGAGCGTCACGAGGATTGGTGAACTGGGCCATCGCATTTGAACTTGCCCCGCTGGCCATGCTGACCGTGATGTTCGCTGTCTTGCTGCTGCTTGGCATGTTCATGGAGCAGATCTCGATCATGTTGCTGACCGTGCCAATCTTCTTTCCACTGGCGCAGACGCTTGGGTTCGATCCGATCTGGTTCGGCCTGATCATGTTGCTTTCGCTTGAAATCAGCTTCACCACCCCGCCATTCGGGTTGTTGCTGTTTGTTATGAAAGGCGTCGCGCCGCCGGGTACCACAATGCGCGAAATCTATACATCAGCTTTCCCGTTTATTTTCTGCTCGATCTTGTTGGTGGTTCTACTGATCGCGTTCCCCGGCTTGGCATTGTTTCTGCCTAGCTTATGAGGCTGCCACGACCAGTAAGCCGCCACAAACGTACGATGTATGGTTCTGCACGGGTCGTCAGGCGCGTTGGGCCGCAAGGCTGCGTTTCTCTGCGCGTCCACCGACGATGATGGCGCTTATCAGGACGATGCCAAAAAATGCTGAAACTCCGACAAAGGGGCCCCCTATGGCTGACGCAATGCCGGTTACAGCCAAGACAATAAGCAACGATAACGACGGTCTTTTGTTCATCTCGATATCCTCTTTGCGTTTGTCACTTCACTTATTGTTAAGTGGTTCGTCCGGTCGCCTGAGGCTTGCGAGGTTGCGCCAAAATTATATGAGTTCCCGTCTAATCACGCCGCGCCCATACGCACCGGTGTTGGCAAAACTGCGTATAAATTTGGCGGCAGGGCGCAAGCCATATCGCCGGGCATCAGCCACATATTCGGCAATCCTGCCGGATGGCGTGGCGATATCGTCCGCTGAGGGGAGTTCGGTAGGATAAGGGGGTGCGGCCCGCAGCTAACGTACCACGCACTCACAGCCGTTGCGGTGCCCCCCCTTAGTCAACCAAAACGGATGAAGCCTGCGATGTTCGCCCGTGGAACTTAGCCATTGCGCATCTCAACCAATGTCAGAGTGTCCGAGAACGGATCATATGCGCAAAAACCGGGATCCAATTCAGTTCCCGAAGGGTCTTGTAACCCGATGCTGATCAGGAATCCTTCGTGGCTGATGTGACGTTCTTCGGTTCTGCGAAACGGAATTCGATACCCTGCGTCGTGCCACATGATTTTGCATCTTGTACCCAGGGCCAGCTCTGGGTCTGTAAAGGCGCGATGCAATTGAAACAAGAAGGCGCAGACGAAAGACAGCACCGCCAATCCTGTCAGTATCTTGAATTTGTGCTTCAAACGAAAAATCCTTTCTGTCTCAAGGCGTTACGCACACGGCCAAAAAACGCGAAAACTGAAAATCTTACAACTGGCCATAACTTACCTCAGGATGCGCTTTGTCCAAAGCCGTTAATTTGGGCTTGTTTCCAAAACCCAGCCAACCACGAATTCAACCGTTAATCTGTTGAACGGACAAAGTAGAAACTGCGCCCGGTGTTTTCAGCCCGCGAAGGTCGAGACGCCATAAATCCGTTTTTGATCATCGGGATGGCAAGGCATTCGCTCATCTCCGCAGCGAACCATACCAAGTTCCGATCGCTGAGCTGCCAAAGGTTGGGCAGCTTAGTGGGTGAATATCAGCGACAATGTCCCCACTAGGATCAGGCTTAGTGCCCAAACCAGATCCAGATTGAACCAGCTTTTCGACAGAAACCTGAGGCCTAGCCAATGATAGACGCCAAAGGCAAGCAGGCCGCCGGAAATAGTCATGGCTAAGGTGTGGGCAAGGGCAACAGCAACCGCAATTCCGGCATTTCCGGTCATCAGGTCAGACGCGGCTGCGTGACCTGCATTAGTGGCAACTGTTCGGCAGATTCCCAGATAGATCGGAACCAGCATCAGGCCTGCTCCATGCGCCATCGCAGCCAGAAATGACCACAGCACAAGCCTTGTCGGAGGCACGCGCGCAAGGAAGCGCGGGTGGCGGCGATTGAAAAGCAGGTAAAGGCCCAGGCCAATCACAAGGCACGACGCGGCAATCTGGATTTCTCGCTGCCACTCGGCCAGAAACAGCAATGCGGTAAAGGGAAACAGTATCGCGGCCATCGCCAGAAGATGCCCGGTTGCCAAGGCGAGCAGCGCCTTGAGCAGACTGTTGCCGCTTTTGTCCATCAGTGCCGCAGACACCGCCAAGGGCCAACCCATACCGGGGTTGACCCCGTGATATATGCCCGAAGCGACAACAGCCCACCAAAGGGCTGCTGCCGTATCTAATCCGTCCACGTGTCAGACAGACGGGTAGCAGAAACTGTCGGTTGAACAATCGCCGCCCTCTAGGCGGATCTGGTGGCTGCGATACCCCTTTGGAAAAGTAACATAGAAGTCTTTGTCCAGCTCCAAACCGCCATTTTCGCCGACATTGGCCATCACCATCTGGCCGCCCTCGTCATCGGGGTAGAACTGGTCGTCCCATGTCGAATACAACGAATTGGTCCAGTAGACCCGCTTGCCGTCACGACTGATTTCGACCATCTGTGGACCATAGGCAAAAGCCTTGCCGTTGGGGTGTTTCGTCCCACGCGCAATCCCGCCCAGCTCGACCTTGCCAGTCAGTTTGGGTTTCATTGGGTCGGATACATCATATTGGTGCATTTCACCCTGACCCCAACATGCGACGTAAAGGTACTTGTCATCCAGGCTCAGGTCGATGTCGGTTACCAATGGCGGCACGGCCTCGAACCCCTGCAACAGGGGTGGAAGGTTTTCGGCCTTTTCTGGCCGGGGGTCGATCGTGATCGTTTTCTTCGCCTCGAACGTGCCATCGTCCTTCTGCCACCACGTGAAAATCGAACCCTGCAGGTTGGTCGTATCCACAACGACCCCGCAGAACCCATAATCTTTTGCCGGATCATGCGCAGGCCGGATTTCCAGCGCCATCTGGTGGTTTTCGCCAAGGTCGATGGTCTGGACGTTGCGGCGTTCGCGCAGGTTCCAGAAGTGAATTTTGTGACCGTATTTGTTGGACAGTAAATCCTCGGCCACGATCCCGTTTTCGAATTGTGGGGGCAGGCCCCATTCCGAGCTCACCATGTAATCGCGCGGAAGGTTCCACCAGAAGTCGTAGTGCTTGGTTTGCTCACCCCGGTCCATTTCGTATCGGCCGAGGATTTCGAAGCTTTCACAATCCATGATGAAAATGCCGGGTGGTCCGTCTGTGCCGTCTTTGCCACCACCCCCAAGCGTCGAGACATAGATACCTTCGGGGCCGCAATGGATTGTATGCGGGCGCGAGTATCCTGTCTTGGCAAACACCTCTTCGGGTTCGATGATCTTGTGGATTTTCGCCTTGAGCGGCTCTTTAACGTCGATCACGTAGATGCGTGAGGATCGAATGCCGGGAATGATCAGGTACCTGCGCTCAAGGAAGGCGTGCCCGGTCAGGGGGGACAGCGCAGACGAGCAAGCGTTCCACCCGAAATGATGAAACTCATCACCTTTGTTGGGCATAATGAGTTTGTGAACAATCTTGCTGTAGGTTTTGGAATTCGGATCAACGTCGATAACTGCTAACCCATCCGGTTTCGAACCGTCAGGGCTGAGCATCAATGTAAAGGCCAGCGTTTCCGCCGGAGCCTCCATCGCAAGTTTAGGGGTTGCGTGAAAAGTGGGATCAGGTCTTAGGTTCATATCTGGCTCCTCCCAAAGCGCGGGCGCATGGCCAAAATTGGTTGGCCTATTAGCGCCCAATCCAGAGAATGCCACATAAACGAGATTCGTTAAATCTGTGGCGGCGGCCAATGCCCGACCCCGTTAATTGGCTTGTTGTTTAAGCCTGAAAATCTCGGCACCCGGCAGACCCACTGAACCAAGTGCTGACCCAAGGCGAAACGACTACAAATCAGGGGTGGTCCTTCGGTTTGGACAGTCGCAGGATTAGGTTTGCGGCAATCGGTGCGCCAATGATGACCAGCACAATTCGCGTCAGGTGGTGCGTGATGACAAACCCCAGATCCGCGCCTGATACAATCGCCAGCACCGTCATTTCCGCCTGCCCGCCGGGTGCGAAAGCAAGGAATGCTTCGACCGGACGCCCCAGGCCCAAAGTGGTAACGATGGCTGTGAACCCTGCCGCCAAGACCGCAAGCACTACGACATAGGCGAAACCGGCGGCGACAACGCGCTGAAGCTCTCGCCAAGTGACGCCAACGAATTTCACCCCGATGGTGCAGCCGATAAAGAACTGCGCCGCCAAGATAGCCTCGCGTGGGGGGCGCGAGTGTATGAAATCACCCAACGACAACGCGGCTGTCAAAATCATGGGGCCCAGAATGGACGCGCCGAACAACCCAATCCTCTCACCCCCTTTCCAGCCTACAACCGCGGCCAGAACCATTAGCAGAACCTCGTGAATGGGTAGCTCGCTGGCGGGTTGCCCAATGGGGTTTGTCAGGTCCGCATCGTAGAAAACTGCCAGGAAAATAGGGGCCAACGTCACGATGATCAGAACGCGCGTACCGTGGATCAGGGACAAGGTACGCGGGTTGGCCCCGGCTTCGGTGCCGAAAATGATCATGTCCTGAAGGCCGCCGGGCATGGCGGCATAGAATGCGGTTGTGGTGTCAAACCCCCATAGCTTGCGAAAGAACGGCACACCAATCAGGGCGATCAGGAGGATGAACAACGGGATCAGCATGATCGAGGCCGCCATTTTGGGCAGTTCGGCAAACAGGCTGGGGGTGATCGACGCGCCGACTGCAACACCCAGAATTGTCCGCGCCGCAACCGAAACTTGTCCGAAGCCTTCCATCGGCGCATGGGCCAGAGCAGCCATCAGGCAAGCTGTCATCGGGCCGAACAAAAACGGCAGCGGCAGCCCTAATGCCCAAAAGACCCCTGTGCCCAGAACCGCAAGGCCAGCGGTCACGGACCGCTTCATCAGCAGAGAATGAAAAATGTCTTGATTGGCCAACTCTCGTGTTCCATCGGCATTGACTCGTTTTGTATCCATATGTATACAATTGGACGCAACATGCAAGTATAGGCGTTATGAGCATTCAGGACGATCAGATTAAGCCCGGACCGCAGGGCAGCTCCGCTTATCAACCCCTGCTGGATGAAATTCGTGAAGGGGCTTTGCTGCCGGGGGATCGTCTGCGCGAGATAGAGCTGTCGGAACGGCTGGGCGTCAGCCGCACCCCTGTGCGGGAAGCGATCCGACAGCTAGAGGCGGATGGGCTGGTTACGCATGTTCCGCGTCTGGGCGCGACGGTCCGCAGCCTCGACTATGCCGAAGTGATGGAGCTGTATGAGATGCGCGCAGTGCTTGAAGGGACTGCGGCGCGACTTGCTGCGCGCGCTGCCTCTGACATTGAGTTGGATGAGCTGGACGTTCTCAATGACCGGCTGGCCGAGGCAGGCACAGGGCCGGATGCCGTGCGGATCAACAAGATTTTCCACGCCACGTTGTTGGATGCGGCAAAGAACAGATTTCTGACGAAATCCACATTGTCCTTGCAGAAGGCGTTGTTGATTCTGGGACCCTCACAGCTTTTGGACAGTGAACGGGCCGCGTCAGCCGTGGCGGAACACCGGCGCATAATGGTCGCGTTGAAAGCGCGCGACGGTGCTGCGGCAGAATCTGAAATGCGCGCTCATATCCAGGCGGCGCAACGAATGCGCATCCGCGCGCTGCAGGAGCGCGACCGGGCAAAGGACCAGGATTTATAAGGCCGGGAAAAGCTAAGCGCCACTATTGGTCATAGAGGTCGGGAACCAACCCTTCGGACAGTCTTTTCAGAATGTCGGGTGCGGTGCCTGCTTGCTGAACCGGGCCGTAATAGACATCAAATGAGCCGCCAAGCTTAGCAATCAGCTCTGACACGTATCGCAGAGACGCGACTTTGCGCCCAAACTCGTCGTTGCCCCCACTCAGGACCCCAGCCAGACGGCGCGTCCGGTAGTAGTGCCGAGAGTTGCGCATGTTTGCCGATGCGGGAACGATTGGCGCCTCGGCCTCTGCTGAAACACGGGTTACCCCGGTCCTCCAGGGAGGTTCGACCAGACGGTCACCTTTCAAATACGGAACCCGGCCAGAGCCGAACACGAGCAGGGCGCCGTCTTTCTTAAGGTGTTGCAACATTCCGGCACGGGTCTGTCGGGCCGTCAAAACCCTGTCCTTTTGATCCAGATCCACCGGGACGATCAGATCGCGGCCCAAAAACCTTTCAGCTTCGCGCCCGGCGACAACCTTCAGGTCCGCGCGATGGTCCTGCAATGCCCCCGCATGGGCAAGAAAATCGAAGGTCCCGATCGGATGGGTCGAGGCGATGACGACCGGGCCTTGGGTCGGAATATTCTCAAGCCCGTGCGCGCGTATCGTGGTTCCGTGGTTCATCTGCAAAACCGCGCGCACCAACTCTGGCCCGGTGCGTTCACCAAGCTCCGACAATATCTCTTCGGTTTCTTTCAGGGCAAAGAAAGCCTGACCAGTCGTGGTGCGGTTGATCCAGTCAACGCCCTCCATCAGGTACCGCAAGACCCTTAACCTAAAGTCTGCTCCAACTGGAATGCGCAGACGGGCGCGCAGTAAGTCATCCACCGGATTATCATTATTGTCGTTGCCCAAGGCGCGCCCAAATCATTGTAGTGTCGTGATCACGACGCTTACACGTATTCGGTTCAACTGCACAACCTTGCGACAGTCTACAGGCTGTTTAACTCCGGACACCGTGAGATTATGGGGGCTGGTTTGACGGGCGAGGAAGTTGCCCTTTCAGATCGTTTTCGGTGAGGTCCAAACATATCATGCTAATGCTGCGCCTTTGCTATCTTTGGCAAGTTGCAAGGCTTCAAGGCGGCCCAGTTCCTCTAGGGCACGGCCATGATCACCTGTATGGGCCAGCGCTTTCTGATAGGCACGAAGGACTGATCGTGGACGCCAAGGCAACGCGGCCTGAGATACCCACGCACGCAAGACCGGAGGCAGGCGGTCAAACTCGCGCATCGGATTTTCGGCGCGGCGTCGCTTTCTGAGTTTCGTCTGGCCAAGATTTCGCGGCATCAGACGTCTTCTTCGATGTCAAAAATGGGATCGAGCACCAGAACAAGGCGGGTCTCACCTGTTCCCGCAATTGGTGGCGAGCGATGCAGTAACCCTGACGGAGGGTTCTGTGGCCAAAGCGTGCCACGCATAACTATGGGGGCACCGGTTGCCACGGTAAACACGCGGTCTGGGTCAAGGCCATCCCTTGAAACACCGTATTGCGTGCCTGTCCCGCGATAGGTGCAGATCAGGCGCGCGTATAAGGCATCTATGTGGAATTTCCTGCAGGCATTGGTGTTGATCGCGTCTAGGCGAAGTCGAAGATAGGGTGCGCGCATCATCTCGGCAAACCGCGTGGCGAGGTCTGAGATGTCATCCTCTAACCAAGTGCGTTCTGCACCTTCGTCCATCCCCGCCATGTTGCACAAGTGACTCAGGGCGTCCGGAACGGCCTGAGGGCGTAGGACTAGCCGCGCTTTGGGCAGATGCGATGGGTCCAGGGTGTTGATCCATGCCTGAAATTCCGGCGCAAGTTGACGGCGCCAGATAGTCGCCGCGCACCCCGGCATTTCGATTTTGGCCAATCCGTCCGGCTTATCCGATACGCCCACTCCGACGGCTGCGCCGTTCAGGTCGGTGCGATGATAGGTCATGCGGCATCCTCCACTCGGTGCCACAGCGGAAACGGGTCAGGCAAGTCAGATGGAAGGGCATCCGGCCCGGGTGCAGCGGCCTGAGATAGCAGGCAGGATTCAAGACGGGATTTGAGGGATGGCCAGTCGATACCTGCACCGATAAACACAATCGCTTGCCGCCGATCACCCCAAGGCTCGACCCAGTGTTGTTTGATGTAGTCAAGCACTGACGGGTGATCAGGCCATCTGGTATCGGGCACGGACGCCCACCAAGTTCCGATTGGCTTCACGCTGGACAGAGCGCCAGCAAGGGAAAACTCAGCCACCCACTCGGGACGGGTTGCAATCCAGAAATGACCTTTCGCCCGGATCACACCGGGCAAATTGCCATTCAGCAGCACCAGGATTTTCTGGGGCTCAAAGGGTTGTCTGGCGCGAAAAACATAGGACGAAACGCCATACTCTTCGGTTTCCGGCACGTGGTCGGCAAACCCATAAAGCTCCTTGACCCACATGGGGTGCTGATGCGCCTTTTCGAAATCGAAAAGGCCAGTGTCCAGAATGGCAACACTGGAAACCTCGGATTGGTTCGTTTCGATGATTTTTGCATCCGCATTGAGGCTACGGATGATCTTGCGCGCTGCATCGGTGCGTTCGGGCCCGGCATCAGCAACCTTGTTCAGGATGACAACGTCGGCAAATTCGATCTGGTCGGTCAGTAGATGCACCAGAGTGCGATCGTCCTCGTCGCCAAGGGTCTCGCCACGGTGGTGAAGGAAGTCGTGGCTGGAGTAGTCGTTAAGCAGATTCACCGCGTCAACCACGGTGACCATCGTGTCAAGGCGGGCCACGTCAGACAGGCTTTTGCCGTCTTCATCGCGAAAATCAAAAGTCGCCGCGACGGGCAGGGGTTCTGAGATACCAGTGGATTCAATCAGGAGATAATCAAACCGACCTTCCGCAGCCAGTCGCCGGACCTCGGCCAGAAGATCATCGCGCAGGGTGCAGCAGATACAGCCATTTGACATTTCAACCAGAGTTTCATCGGTCCGGCTGAGTTCCGTTTCGGCCCGGATCAAATCGGCGTCGATGTTCACTTCGGACATGTCATTAACGATGGCGGCGACACGCCGGCCTTCACGATTATTGAGAACCCGGTTCAGCAGGGTTGTTTTGCCGGCTCCAAGAAAACCGGACAGGACAGTAACGGGAAGGCGGGTATCAGTCATAGCTTAAAAACACTTCTTCTTTCGTGGTGGGTATGGGGCGACGGGTTCGCAACATGTTGGCGTGGGGTGGGAGGTCGTAATTTAGATAATGAAATGTAATAACATAACGATATGAAAATGTAAACCACAAGCGCCTCGTGGATGTTTGCGGATTGGGGCTAGGGCCGTAGGTCTTTCGTTCGGTTTTAGGGCGAATTTGAAAACGTCAGCGGATCGCGATCACTCGGAACTTGGGCAAACACTCACTTGCGATGCCGCTGACGTTCAGCCCGGCCGAATTTTGAACTTCGGCCGGGCAGGGGATCAAAGGCAATCGGCCAGTGTTTGCGCCATGTTGCGAATGACTTGGGAGTAAAGCGCCGCTCCGGGCTCAAGATCAGAGCCGAGCGGGTCGATCACTGCGGTATTGGCGTCGGCACCATCCATCACAACCTCGACGATCCCAGGATTGAACTGCGGTTCGGCCAGAACGCATTTCACGCCTTCGTCCTTGATGCGCGCCTGAATTTCAGCAATGCGGGCCGGGCTTGGGTCGGATGCATCACCAATCGAAATGGCGCCAGAGGCGGGAAAATCAAACGCATTTTCAAAATACTGGTAGGCATCGTGGAAGACGACAAAGCTGCCTCCTCGGACCGGCTCGAGCGTTTCGGCGATCTCAGCAGACAGGGCCGCCATTTCTTCGCGCGCCGCCGCAGAATTTGCGAAATACGTACCGGCGTTGTCCGGATCAGCCGCAGATAGTTGAGCGGCGATCACATTCAGCCACGTATTTGCGTTCTCTGGCGACAACCAGGCGTGCGGGTCATGGTCCCCATGCGCGTGACCATCGTGGTCGTCATGCCCCTCGTGGTCATGATCATCATGGGCATGTTCATCGTCATGACCTTTGGCTTCAGCATGGTCGTCATGGCCGTCATGTTTGGCGTGATCGTCATGATCGTGGGCTTCAAACAGGGCGTTCTCACGGAAATTCAGAAGAATAGTTCCATCCGTTTCCAACAGGGTCGTGACGGTTGCGCTGTCAGCAAGGGTCTCGACGGCCCCTTCCATCCACGGTGTCAGGTCTTCACCCATCCAAAAAACCAAGTTGGCGTCTTGCAGCGCAGCAGCTTCTGAGGGGCGCAGATTGTATTCGTGCGGCGAGGCACCCTGTGAGATGATCAGGTCGGGCGTTCCGACACCTTCCATAACCCGTGCCACAAGCGAGTGAACTGGCGCGATGTCGACCGCGACATTGGGTACATCCGCCAAGGCCGTTCCGCCCATGAATGCAGCGGTGATAGATAGTGGGAGAAGCTTTCTGGACATCAGACCCTCTGTGTGATTTTATAACATTGCGAGCGACATACATGATATGGAATAACATGACAAGTGATACGCAACCCGAAATAACCGGAGATACGGCCCCGGTTGGGTTCCAAAAGCATGACCACAAGACTTGCGTTGCGGCCGGGCTGTCCGCAGCGGAAAACCGGTGCAAGGAAGAAGGACTGCGTCTGACGCCAGTCCGTCGCAGGGTTCTGGAAATGCTGTTGCAAGAGCATCGCGCGCTGGGCGCGTACGCGATACTCGACCGATTGCGCGAGGAAGGCTTTGGGTCACAGCCTCCGGTGGCCTATCGTGCGCTCGACTTTCTTGCTCAGAATGGGTTCGTGCATAAGATTGAGCGACTGAACGCCTTTGTTGCCTGTTCTCACCCGGGGGCCTCTCATTCGCCGGCCTTCATGATCTGCCGAAAATGCGACGCCGTGGCCGAGGCGCAATCCACTCCGGCCAAAGGTGTTTTGGGGGCTGCAGCACGCGCGGCGGGTTTCGAAATTGAACGAACGGTTGTAGAAGCCGAAGGGCTTTGCCCCGACTGCACCGAAAAGGCGTAGAAATGACCCTGATCACCGTTGAAAAACTCAGCGTAAGGTACGGTGCGAACACCGTTCTGCAAAATGTGGATATGGCGATTGAGGCAGGTGAGATCGTCACCATCGTTGGCCCGAACGGATCGGGCAAAACCAGTCTGCTTAGGGCCATCATCGGTGCGACAAATCCCTCTGCTGGCCATGTTTCCCGGAAGCCTGGGCTGAAAATCGGCTATGTGCCGCAAAAACTGCATGTTGACCCGACATTGCCGATCTCGGTTGCAAGGTTCATGCGTCTGACGCACCGTGTTTCAAAAGATGACTGCGCTGCGGCGCTGGCGGCGGCAGGTGTGCCGGATCTTTTGAAGCGCCAGATGTCCCAACTGTCCGGGGGCCAGTTTCAGCGCGTATTGCTGGCGCGGGCTTTGATCAATCGTCCCGACATCCTTTTGCTGGACGAAGCCACGCAAGGTCTAGACCAGCGAGGCTCGGCCAGTTTTTACCAGCAGATCGAGGCGGTGAGACAGGAAACCGGTTGCGCCATCCTGATGATCAGCCACGAGCTGCACGTTGTGATGAGTGCTTCGGACAGGGTGATCTGCCTCAATGGTCATGTCTGCTGCGAGGGGTCGCCTGCCGTGGTTGCTTCGGCACCAGAATACCGCGCCCTGTTTGGAACAGGCACCGGTGGCGCGCTTGCCCTGTATCGCCACGAACATGATCACAACCACGACCACTCTCACGAAGCGGCAGAATAATGCTTGATGATTTTATGACGCGGGCAACGCTCGCCGGTATTGGCGTGGCAATTGCAGCCGCCCCCCTTGGGTGTTTTGTGGTCTGGCGGCGTATGGCTTACTTTGGCGATGCCACCGCTCATGCTGCGATCCTGGGTGTTGCGCTGTCGCTGGCTTTCCAGATGTCGGTCTTTCTGGGCGCATTGGTTGTCGCGCTTATCATGGCGTTGGCCGTCACATTGCTGTCCGGTCGCGGTTATGCCATGGATACCCTTCTTGGAGTTATGGCGCATTCGTCGCTTGCCTTTGGCCTTGTCGCGGTGTCGTTTTTGTCGGGCATTCGCATCGACCTGATGGCCTATCTTTTTGGTGACATACTGTCAGTTTCGCGCACCGATCTTGTCGTGATCTGGGGCGGGGCCGCGCTGGTCGTCGCGTTGATCGTATGGCGATGGTCGCAACTGCTGACCGCTACGCTGAACGAAGAATTGGCCTACGCCACCGGGTTCGACCCCAAGCGCGAGCAGTTGATCCTGACTTTGTCACTGGCGGTTACGGTTGCTGTCGCGATCAAAGTTGTAGGCGTGTTGCTCATTGCCGCGATGCTGATCATTCCGGCGGCGGCCGCGCGCAGCCTGGCGCGATCTCCGGAAACGATGGCATTGATTGCCGCGGCAATCGGGGCTTTCGCGGCCGTGGCAGGACTGCGCTCAGCTTATGTGTTTGACACACCGGCGGGTCCCTCAATCGTCTGCGTGGCCGCGGTTTTGTTTGCCGGTTTCAGCCTCACGGGATGGCGGTCGCGAAGCGGGGTGTAGGACAATTATACTTTGGATTGGTCAATGGGGTTTTGCGTCTGCCAAAAATTGATTGGCTACCACAATATTGTCGTTGACCTGACATGTGATCTCGGGCACTCGTTCGGATGATGGTTCCCGATGGTGCGCCCAAGGGATGAAAAGGGAATACGGTGAGGCCGCCATTTTGCGCCAAGTCCGTGACTGCCCCCGCAACTGTAAGCGGTGAGCGACGCCAACAACCCACTGGCCCAAGTGCCGGGAAGGATGGCCGAGCATCGACCCGCAAGTCAGGAGACCTGCCATCAAATGTTAACCAACTCGGGGCGGGGCGTCCTGAAAGGAGGCTTTGATGGCACGAGCACATCGTGTTTACATTTCCGACACTGTCTGCCCGCGCTTTGAAGCTGGCGGAGGAACCCATGCCGTCAGCGCCTGACCATTTTCTTCTCATCTGCAAAACGTGCCAGGGAGAGGCCCACGCGCAGGGCTTGTCCGACGCGCTGTTCGATCGTTTGCCAAATGGTTTTTCCATCCGCATGGTCGATTGCATGGCTGGATGCGCGCGGCCTGTGACTGTTGGATTTCAGGCAGTCGATAAAGCACAGTACCTTTTTGGTGACATTCTTGATACGCAGGATATCCAGGCACTGACTGAGTTTGCCCACCAATACCAAAACAGCGCAGATGGCTGGACCAATGCGACCGAGCGTCCGGAAAAACTGTTCACAAAGACACTGTCCCGCATGCCCCAAATTCAAAAAGGGCTGTGTCCATGACCAACCCAGCTATTTTGGTTGCGCGTGATCTGACCCATCAGGTTCTTAGTGGCGATATACTGCTGCAGGGGGTCTCATTCACATTATGCGAAGGCGCAATCCTTGCAATTGCCGGGCCCAACGGGGCAGGCAAGACGACGCTTTTGAATCTGTTATGCGGCGCGCACGAGGTGAATCAGGGTGATGTTCTGGTCAACGGACGCAGCCTGAAACAGATGTCCGCACGGGATCGGGCGCGGACGATCGCCGTGGTCAGTCAGCAGGAGTTCCCGGATGGCAGGTTGCTGTTGCGGGATTATGTGGCGCTGGGCCAGATTCCGATCCGTGCAGACCGCTCTGCCGAGGAACACGCCGCGGATCTGGTCAGAATCCTGAGCCTCACCGGGCTTAGTGCTTTGGCCGAAAAAAAGATGGCCGTTCTGTCCGGGGGGGAACGCCAGCGCGCGCATATCGCCCGTGCTTTGGCCCAGAATCCTACGCTTTTGTTTCTGGACGAACCCACCAACCATCTGGATCCAGACACGAAGGGGCGGATGCTGTCGCTGGTCGCTGAACTGGGAATCACTGTGGTGATGATCCTGCATGATCTGGTGATGATCCCAGAATTTGCCACTCATGTGGCATTGATGAAAGATACACGGCTGACTGGTTTTGGGCTGGTCGCCGATGTGCTGACCCCGGACAGGGTTAGTGACACGTTTGGCGTCGATTACCTGTGCTTTCACCACGAAGGGCGCGTGATCCCGGCGCTGGATATCCGAAAAACCTCGATAACAACTTATGAATAGGAATATTTCTGAATGAAACAGATCTTGTCTGTGGCGTTGACCACCGTTTTGGCAGGTGGTGCCGTCGCGCACGAAGTCACGGTTGATAATTGCGGTGCGCCGCTGGTGTTCGACACCCAGCCCGAGCGTCTGGTTGTGCATGATATGAACATGACCGACATGGCCTTTGCGTTGGGTCTGCAGGACAAGATCGTGGGTCTGACCGGCATCACCGGCTGGTACAAGACCAGCCCCGAGTTTGACACGCTGCGCGGTGACATCCCCGAGCTTGCGCCGAAATACCCAACTGTTGAGAACCTTGTGGCGGTAGAGCCTGACCTGTTCTTCGCGGGTTGGTACTATGGGATGAAGCCGGGGGGCGACGTGACGCCCGACACGCTGGAACCCTTTGGCATCAAGACAATGATCCTAACGGAAAGCTGTGTGCATCTGGACAAGGAGCGTCCCGAGGCCAGCATGGACCTGTTGTTTGATGATGTGCTTCGTCTGGGCGAGGTCATGCATGTTGAAGACAAGGCCGAGGCTCTGGTTTCCGGCTGGAAAGAGGAACTGGCAGCGATCCAGGCGCAGACTGCGGACCTGCCAAAACCCCGTGTTTTCCTGCTGGATGGACCAGCCGACGCGCCCTTTACCGCAGGTAAATTCGCCATCCCTGACGCGATGATCGCTGCAGCTGGTGGTGCGAATGTCACTCATGACATGGACACAAGCTGGGGCCGCACCTCGTGGGAAGCTGTGGCAGCTTCGAACCCCGAATTTCTTGTGCTGCTGGATTATCAGACCGGCAACGGCGCGGAGGACACGTTCAAGTTTCTGCAGGAACACCCCGTGATGTCGCAGACCGACGCGGTAAGGAACGAGCGCTGGATTGGCCTACGTTACGAAGAACTGACCCCCGGACCCGCAAATATCGCGGCGATTTCGAAAATGGCCGACGCGATGCACCCGGGCCTGAACTAATATGGGCCGTTTTGGCCTGACACTCTTGCTTGGGGCGGTTGTTGTGGCCGCCCTTTTGCTGGTTTCGACCATTTACGGCACGACGCAAATTCCAGCCGCGGTTGCGTTGGATGCGGTGATGCTGGGCACCGGCATGGCGGATGGCGAGGTGTCGCCGCTGCACCGCATTGTCTTTGACCTTCGCTTGCCGCGTGCATTGTTTGCGGCCGTGATCGGTGCAGGGCTGGGCGTTGTCGGCGTAGTGCTTC
This sequence comes from Ruegeria sp. HKCCA5491, assembly GCF_013034565.1. Classification (NCBI taxonomy): domain Bacteria; kingdom Pseudomonadati; phylum Pseudomonadota; class Alphaproteobacteria; order Rhodobacterales; family Roseobacteraceae; genus Ruegeria; species Ruegeria sp. HKCCA5491. The sequence continues at coordinate 102,717 of NZ_WQGG01000011.1, read as the reverse complement.
AGACCACAACACGCAACGACTTGGCTGATCCCTTCCTGTTCGGCCTTTCGTCGGGTGCGGCGGCGGGTGCGGTTTTCGTCATTACGGTGACCGGCGACATCCTGGGATTCTGGACGCTGCCGCTGGCTGCATTTTGTGGCGGGCTTGTCGCGTCGGGAATTGTGCTGGCACTGGTTCACGGGTTGCGCACCAGTGCGCCGGAAAAGCTGATCCTGGCGGGGTTGGCAGTTTCGTTTCTGTTTTCGGCGATCACGAACTATCTGATATTTGCGGGCGACAGTCGCGCCGCGCACTCGGTCATCTTCTGGATGCTGGGTGGACTGGGTCTGGCCCGATGGGAGACATTTCCGCTGGTCTGCGCCGGGATGTTTCTGATCTTGATGTATACCCTGTGGCGCAGTCGCTGGCTGGATGCGCTTTTGACCGGCGACTTGACGGCAGCGACGCTGGGCGTTCCGGTACAGGCATTGAGGTTCCGCATGTTTTTTGTAGCGGCACTAGCGACCGCCGTTTTTGTTTCGGTTGCGGGGGTTATCGGTTTTGTCGGGCTCATGGTGCCCCATATCGCACGTGGGATCGCTGGGCCTCTGCACAACCGTCTTGTGCCCGCTGCCGCCATCGTCGGGGCGGCTTTGCTGACCGGTTCAGATATCCTCAGCCGCCTGTTGCTTGCGCCTCAGGAACTGCCAGTGGGTATTGTTACCACCTCGATCGGGTCGGTTTTTGTTTTTCTTTTGTTGTTTAAAACAGCAAGGGACACGAAGTGACGAAGGCACTTTTGTCTAGGTCGAAAAGTTTGCCTGCAATCTCGCGATGAGCTTCCATTGCCAGGGGGCTGCGCTAGGCGGCCCCCTCGGTCACGGCGACGGGAATATTCAGCCCCCCGATTTGCGCCAGCAGGTCAACGACCTGATCCACGCCCTTGCGATGCCGCAGCGAAGTGAACACGAATGGGCGACCGTTGCGCATCTTCGTCGCGTCTCGGTCCATCACCTCCAGCGACGCGCCAACATGCGGGGCCAGATCGGTCTTGTTGATGATCAGGACGTCCGATTTGGTGATCGCAGGACCGCCTTTGCGCGGAATCTCTTCACCCGCGGCCACGTCGATCACATAGAGCGTAACGTCCGCCAGTTCCGGGCTGAACGTGGCAGACAAGTTGTCGCCACCGCTTTCGATCAGAACGACCTCGACGTCGGGGTGACGCGCCTGCATCTCGGCAACAGCCGCAAGGTTGATCGAGGCATCCTCGCGAATGGCCGTATGCGGGCAGCCGCCGGTTTCGACGCCGATGATCCGGTCCTGCGGCAGGATTTGCATCTGCATCAGCGCCTCGGCATCTTCGCGGGTGTAGATGTCGTTGGTGATCACGCCAACGGATACCCTGTCGCGCAGCGCTTCGGACAGGGCGGCGGTCAGAGTTGTCTTGCCTGCGCCAACAGGACCACCGATGCCCACGCGCAGGGGGCCGTTCATTTTGCTCATGTTCGGAACATCCTTGAATATTGAGTTTCGTGTTTCATCGACGCGACATCTGTCAGAAACGCCGTCGACCCCAGATCATCCAGCCCCAAGGTCACAGCGCCCGTCGCCACATGCTGACACAAAGGCGTTAGATCGCGGATCATCCGCTGCCCTTCGGTTTGACCCAACGGTACCAAACGCGTCGCACACGCGACCAGATTGGACATGAAGGCCTGCAGGTACATCTGGGCCGTCAGGGCGAGCGGCAAGCCCTGTCGCTGTGCAGCGTATCCCACGGCGACCGGGTAGGTCAGGGTGCCCAGCTCCACCGCCCAGACATCTGCGGTTATGCCGCAAAACGCCTCTCCCAGCAGTCGAGTTTCCATCAACCGCTCGGACGAGGCGCAGAATGCGCGCGCAGCCTGATCCACCTCGGACAAGGAGGTGGTGGTCTGTGCCGAATACGCGGCTGAAAGAAATATGCAATCATTCCGGCCAGAGCCGTATTCGATCACATCGGCAACCCACTCCTTTGTGTCGGCGGCGTTGGCAACGCTGCCGCACTCGATCGCCCATTCCAGACCGTGTGAATACGCGAACCCTCCCACCGGATAAGCAGGCGAGAGCCATTGGGTCAGCGTCAGGATATCTGTGTCAGTGGGCGTGGCCATGGGTCCTGCCGTGGCCATAAGCACCACCTTCGGGGGTAAAGGGTTCCTGAACCTCACGCACCGTTGCGCCGATTTTCAGCAACATGTCGCGGATGACGTGGTCGATTTGGATCAGCAGGCGGTCCGCTTCGACCTGACAGGGTGTGTGGCGGTTGCCGATATGCCACGCGATGCGGGTCAGGTCGGGGGCCGTGACTTCCAGCAACGCTTCTGGCGCGGCCTGGATTTCGACCTCGCGCCCGTCGTCAAGGATCAGGGCACCGCCATGATCTAGCGAGGTTGTTTGTGACAGATCAATCAGAATCTGCTCACCGCTTTCACAGGTCAGCACCTTGCGGCGCAGAAAGCGATCTTCATAAGTCAGTGACAGGTGGTCGGCGGGGTCACCATGCGTATGGTCGGAATACTGCCGTGCCGTGCAGAGAAGAGCTGTCATGCAGTTGCCCCCCCTGCCAAAAGCCCGGTCAAAGCCAGATTGAATCCGCGAAGACGCGGTGTGGGATCCGGTCGCGTGTCAACCCGAGCTTGCGCAAGTCTTCGTCGCTGAGGGATTGAAGAAATCTGATCTGCTGAACGCGCGTTTGTGCGTCTGCCATCCGGATAAGAAACGAATAGATCGACGTCCCGAAGGATGCGATCAGTCCGGGTAGCGAAACGCGCGGGGTGGTTTGCGGTGCTGAATGTGCCATGTGGACCTTCAAACTTGTTGGTCCTCCCTTGGTCTTCATGATGTGTCATGTCGGCCTCGTTTTGTAGTAGATGTTTGGTCATGGCTGCGTTGCATATGCTGCAACGCAGCATGTCTCAGAACATGAAATAGCGTTGCGCCATGGGCAGAACCTCGGCGGGTTGGCAGGTCAGCAACTCGCCATCGGCGCGGACCTCATAGGTTTCGGGGTCAACCTCGACCTGCGGCGTGGCGTTGTTCAGCAACAGGTCGCTTTTGCCGATATTGCGGGTGTTTTGCACCGCGACGGTTTGCTTGGCCAACCCCAGTGTATCACCAACTCCCGCAGCCTGCGCCGCGCCCGAGACAAAAGTGATCGCCGAATGTTCGACCGAACGCCCATAGGCCCCGAACATCGGACGGCTATAGACCGGCTGCGGTGTCGGGATCGAGGCATTGGGGTCGCCCATCTGCGCGCAGGCGATGGTGCCGCCCAGCAGAACCATCTCGGGCTTGACCCCGAAAAAGGCCGGGTTCCACAGCACCAGGTCGGCGCGCTTGCCTTCTTCGATGCTGCCGATCTGATGGCTCAGGCCGTGGGCTATCGCCGGGTTGATGGTGTATTTGGCGATATAGCGGCGCACGCGCATATTATCGTTCTCGCCAGTTTCCTCGGGCAGGCGGCCGCGCTGTTTCTTCATTTTGTCGGCGGTCTGCCATGTGCGGATTAGAACCTCACCCACACGGCCCATAGCCTGACTGTCCGAGGCGATGATGCTGAACGCGCCCATGTCGTGCAGGATATCCTCGGCCGCGATCGTCTCGCGCCGGATGCGACTTTCGGCAAAGGCCACATCCTCGGGGATGGATTTGTCGAGGTGGTGGCACACCATCAGCATATCCAGATGCTCTTCGACAGTGTTCACGGTGAAGGGGCGCGTCGGGTTGGTCGAAGACGGCAGAACGTGGTTCTCGCCGCAGATCTTGATGATATCGGGGGCGTGACCACCGCCTGCGCCTTCGGTGTGGAAGGCGTGAATCGTCCGGCCTTTCATGGCCCCCACGGTGTTCTCGACAAAACCGGATTCGTTCAGCGTGTCGGTGTGGATCATGACCTGCACGTCCATCGCGTCGGCCACCGTCAGGCAGCAGTCGATAGCGGCAGGGGTGGTGCCCCAATCCTCGTGTAGTTTCAGGGCGCAGGCGCCCGCGTTGATCTGCTCCTCCAGCGCGGCGGGCAGCGAGGCGTTGCCCTTGCCCGCAAAGGCCAGGTTCATCGGAAACGCGTCGGCGGCCTGCAACATCCGCCCGATATGCCACGGTCCTGGCGTGCAGGTGGTGGCCAGCGTCCCATGCGCAGGGCCAGTGCCGCCGCCCAGCATGGTGGTCAGGCCGGAATGCAGCGCATCCTCGATCTGTTGTGGGCAGATAAAATGGATATGGCTGTCGAAACCCCCGGCGGTCAGGATACGCCCTTCGCCCGCAATAGCCTCGGTGCCGGGGCCGATGATGATATCGACGCCGGGTTGCGTGTCGGGGTTCCCGGCCTTGCCGATCTTGGCGATGCGCCCGTCTTTCAGGCCTACATCCGCCTTGTAGATGCCCGAGTGATCCACGATCAGCGCATTGGTGATGACCGTGTCCACGGCCCCTTCGGCCCGCGTGGCCTGAGACTGCCCCATCCCGTCGCGGATCACCTTGCCACCGCCGAACTTGACCTCTTCGCCGTAAAGCAGCGCGTTGTCGCCGGCGCCCCCGGTAGCAGCGGCACCCGCGCGTTCGGCGGTCAGGTCGCGTTCAACCTCGATCACCAGATCGGTATCAGCCAACCGCAGCCTGTCGCCGGTGGTGGGGCCGAACATGGCGGCATAGTCAGAGCGTTTGATTGTTGCTGGCATCAGAGCGACCCCATGACCTTTTGATTGAACCCATAGATCTTACGCGCGCCCCCGATGGGGATCAGCGAGACCTCGCGCGCCTGACCGGGCTCGAACCGGACGGCGGTGCCGGGGGCGATGTCCAGACGCAGCCCGTGTGCGGCGGCGCGGTCGAAATCCAGCGCTGGGTTGGTTTCGGCGAAATGATAGTGCGAGCCGACCTGAACCGGGCGGTCACCAGTATTGGCGACCATCAGGGTGATGGCTGAGGCACTTGCGTTAAGGGTGATCTCGCCCTTGGCCGGGAACAGCTCGCCTGGGATCATTTGTTCAGCTTTACCATCAACGCGAAGGCGGCCAGCGCGACAACGGCCAGACCAACGCCCAGAGTGGCGTAATCCGAGCCATGCGCATGGATATGTGTTCCGTTATGGGCTGCCGCAGGGCCAGCAAGGATCAGGGCGGGGAAAAGCATACGGGTCATGTTAGTGTTCCTTTCTTAGCGAATAGGGTTGTGGACGGTCACCAGTTTGGTGCCATCAGGGAAGGTGGCTTCGACCTGAACTTCGTGGATCATCTCGGGCACACCTTCCATGCATTGCGCGCGGGTGATCACTTCGGCTCCGGCCTGCATCATATCGGCAACCGAGCGCCCATCGCGCGCGCCTTCGACCACCGCGTCGGTGATCAGCGCGATCGCCTCGGGGTGGTTCAGCTTGACGCCTCGGGCCAATCGCTTGCGGGCGACCTCGGCGGCCATGGCGACCAGCAGTTTGTCTTTTTCACGGGGGGTCAGGTTCATGTCAGATCATCCAGCATCGGGGAAGCGTGTCATTGTTCAGCCGCCGCAGCACCGGCATCAGTGTTCGACGGAGGGTAAAGCTGTCTTCGGCAAGCACCCGGATCACCAGCAGATCGCTTTGGATCAGCGAGGCTCCTGCGGTGGAGGGCAGCATCGCGCGGATAGGGCCGATCTGACCCTCGGCAGTGGGTGAGGCAAAGGCGACCAGCGCCATCGCCCCCGCACCGCCCGCGATATGTGTCTTGGCCAGGTGGGCGTGCAGATCACCGTCGAACTGCATCGCGTCCATAAACAGAGGTGCGCCATCACGAGCGATCTCAATTCGGTCTCGCAGGCGGATATTGGTCAGGGTCTCGCCCATCGCCATGCGACCAAAGATCAGGGGTTCGACCATCAGGGCGGTGGCATCCGGGGCAAGGTCGATCTGCAACCGGCGATCCAGCGCGCTGCCGTCGAACAGAATGGTTTCCTGCGGTAGCCAGTTCAGCCGCGCGCCCGGAGCGACGCTGAGATGGTTCACGATCTGACCTGACGGGCCGGGTTTGGCCTTGTACGCGCGTTCGCAGGCTTGGGTGGTCAGGGTCAGGGTCGTGCCATCGCCCGCGTGGCCGCTAAAGCGGAATGCGTCCCCGCCCGTGATGCCGCCAGCGGTGTTCAGCAGCACCGCGTCCAGCGCGTTCCCGTCGGTTCGGGGAAACAGGCACTTAAATGACCCCGATTGGCGAAAACCGTCCAATACCGACTTTTCGCCCAATTGCTTTGCACTTAGCCGAATCGCGCCCTTCGCGCGCGGCGGCATCGCGTCTTGCTTGGGCAATATGGAGGCATGTTGAGTAATGGCGCACCTGCGGAACCAGAAGTTATGCTGCTTGTTTCAACGTTTGCGCGCCGGAACTCTATTCTTCGACGTCGGTTTTCGTCGGTTTTCCGCAGTACGTGATTAATTTTTGGGCGTGACCTCAGGCGGCTGGTCAAAAAACAGGCAGATACGGCGGATTGTGAAAAATGATGGGCCCTGCATTTGCTAAATTCTCGGCGATGCAGAAACCGTATGGGTGCCCGCCGAGGAGACGACCCGGGGGTGTGTGACGGCTGCGCGAATTGGACCTCGGACACAACCGCCACACGGAACGCAACAACAGTTGCGGGGATCAGGTAGAAGAAGAGTGCGCGTCTGCGCAAGCCCTCTCTCCCGGCCCCGCCCAGGAGAATCATATGACATCTCTCAAATCCACGCTCGCCGGATCACTTGTCTTTGCCGCCATGGCGACCGCTGCACTGTCTGCTGAAGACACGATCAAAGTCGGTGTATTGCACTCGCTGTCGGGCACCATGGCGATTTCGGAAACCACGCTGAAAGACACCATGCTGATGCTGATCGACCAGCAAAACGCCAAGGGTGGCCTGCTGGGCAAACAGCTTGAGGCCGTGGTCGTTGACCCCGCATCCGACTGGCCGCTGTTTGCGGAAAAAGCGCGCGAGCTGCTGACCGTACATGAGGTGGATGTGATCTTTGGCAACTGGACGTCGGTCAGCCGTAAGTCGGTTCTGCCGGTGATCGAAGAGCTGAACGGCCTGCTGTTCTACCCTGTTCAGTATGAGGGCGAGGAATCCTCGAAAAACGTCTTCTATACCGGCGCCGCGCCGAACCAGCAGGCGATCCCTGCGACTGACTATTTCCTGGATGAGCTGGGCGTCGAGAAATTCGCGCTGCTGGGCACCGACTATGTGTACCCGCGTACCACCAACAACATTCTGGAAAGCTACCTGAAGGGTAAAGGCATCGCGGACGAGGATATCTTCGTCAACTACACTCCGTTCGGTCATTCTGACTGGTCCAAGATCGTGGCGGACGTTGTCGCGCTGGGCGCGGATGGCAAGAAAGTCGGTGTGATCTCGACCATCAATGGCGACGCGAATATCGGCTTCTACAAAGAACTGGCCGCTGCGGGCGTTTCGGCGGATGACATTCCTGTCGTGGCCTTCTCGGTCGGTGAAGAAGAACTGTCGGGTCTGGATACCGCGAACCTGGTCGGTCACCTGGCCGCGTGGAACTATTTCCAGTCGGCCGATACCGAAGCCAACGCTGAATTCGTTGAAACATGGAAAGCCACCATGGGTGACGAGCGTGTGACCAATGACCCGATGGAGGCGCACTATATCGGTTTCAACATGTGGGTGAACGCCGCAACTGAGGCTGGCTCGACCGAGGTCGACGACGTACGCGCCGCGATGTACGGGCAGGAGTTCCCGAACCTGACTGGCGGCACGGCGGTTATGCTGCCGAACCACCACTTGGCGAAACCGGTTCTGATCGGTGAGATTCAGGAAGACGGTCAGTTCGACATCATCAGCGAAACCGAGGTTGTGCCGGGTGATGCCTGGACAGACTTCCTGCCAGAATCGGCGGTTCTGATCTCGGATTGGAAAGAGCTGGGCTGCGGTATGTACAACACCGAGACCAAGACCTGCGTTCAGACGCTGTCGAACTACTAAACCAGATGCAAGGCGGGTGTGATCGCCCGCCTTGCCCATAAGACACCTCGGGTTTCTCTACATGTTACGACTATTCCTTGCGGGCCTCGCAATTCTGTGCGCCTGCCTGACTGCCAACGCGCAAGAGGGCGGTCTGCAACCGATCCTGCAAGAGCATCAGGAGATCATCGCCAAAAGCTCACGCAAGACGATCGGACCTGCGATTGACGCGATTGCCAGCAGTGGTTTGCCTCAGGCGCAGGTGATGCTTGAGACTTGGGCCGCCAAGAATGTGTGGATGCGCAAGTCGGATGGTCTGTTCTTTGCCGGTAAAAAGGGTGAGGGACGTTCTTATGAGCTGACCGATTTCGACACCGGCGAAGTTGTTGGCACGTACGAGAAATCTGACCTGAAACAATTGAAGCCCAATAGTGGTATCCGCGCAATGATCGGGACGGCCTTGGTGCAATTCCAACTGACCGACCCGGACCGTGCGAAACGCGCGGCCGCGTTGCAATCTATACAACGTGATCCTGAAGGGGCCTTGCTGGCCCCCCTGCGCGCGTCGATTGAAGATGAACCCGACGAGGCGTTGAAGGCGCAGAAACAGCGGCTGGAGCGGTTGCTGACCATTGGTTATGACGAAGACAATGCAGCGCGCGTTGCCGCGATTGAGGACATGTCCGGCGATCTGGACGTGGATGTCCGCGCAGCGCTGAATCCTCTGGTCGTGACCAGATTGCAGACGGCTGCGGAATTGCCCTCGGATGAGAATATAGCGACCGTGCTGGAGCCCGGATCAGACGTACTTTCACGAGATGCGGCCTATGACCTGCTGGTTGTCAGCGATCTGGCCGCCCCGCGCATTTCACCGGACGATATCCGCTCTGCACTGGCTGCTCATATCGACGGTGGCCGCGTCGGCGACGTCCCTGTCGCGCAACTGAATACAGACGCCACCCGCGCACAGGCTTATGCGGCGCTGGCAGAAACCGGACTTGTTCCTGCGCTGGTCACTGAGGCCGATATCGACGCCGCGCTGGGCGCACATGTGTTCTTTGAAACCTACGCAGAGCCGTCGCCCGAAGTGACCTCCGCCGCCGCGCAAGCGCTGGAGAAGATCGAGCTGAAGGTCGGCCTGAACCAGACGCTCGATTTGACGCTGGACGCGATCTCGCTGGCGTCGATCTATTTCCTCGCGGCCATCGGTCTGGCCATCACCTTCGGCGTGATGGGCGTGATCAACATGGCCCATGGTGAGTTCATCATGATGGGCGCCTATACCGGCTACGTGGTGCAGCAGTTCATCCCCGACCATACGCTGTCAATCATCGTCGCCATCCCGATGGCCTTTGCCGTCACCTTCGCCATGGGCGTCGCGATGGAGCGGTTGGTGATCCGCTGGCTCTATTCCCGTCCGCTGGAAACGCTGCTGGCAACCTTCGGCATCTCGATCGCGCTACAGCAATTGGCCAAGAACATCTTTGGCACGCAGGCGCGCCCGCTGACCGCGCCCGGCTGGCTGGACGGAGCATGGGTGCTGAACGATGTGGTCTCGATCAGCTATATCCGTATCGCGATCTTTGTGCTGGCGATGATCTTTTTGGGGCTGTTCCTTTACATCATGAAGCGTACCCGGCTTGGGCTTGAGATGCGCGCGGTGACGCAGAATCCGCGTATGGCCGGGTCGATGGGGATCAATCCAGGGCGGGTGAATATGCTGACCTTCGGCTTGGGCTCGGGCATCGCCGGGATTGCGGGCGTTGCGATTGGGTTGTTCGCCAAAGTCACGTCCGATCTGGGCAGCGACTATATCGTGCAGAGCTTCATGACCGTGGTCGTTGGCGGTGTCGGCAACATCTGGGGCGCACTGGCGGGCGCTGGCATGATCGGCTTCCTGCAAAAAGGGATCGAGTGGATGAACCCGTCGAACACCCTCGCCGCGCAGACCTACATGATCATCTTCATCATCATTTTCATTCAGTTCCGGCCAAGGGGCATCATCGCCCTCAAAGGCCGCGCGGCGGGGGATTGAGCCATGGAACGCAGCTTTGTCGCAAAGAATCCCTCGGTGCTGGTCTTTCTGGCCATCCTGTCCCTGTTCACTTTGGGCGTAACTGTCCTGTCCGAAGGGTTCGGGATCGGCGTGATCTCGACCAGTTTCGTCAAGACGCTGGGCAAGACCCTGTGCCTGTGCCTGATCGCCGTCGCAATGGATCTGGTTTGGGGCTTTACCGGTATCCTGTCCCTCGGCCATTTCGCCTTTTTCGGGCTGGGCGGCTACATGATCGGCATGTGGCTAATGTACGAACGCACCCGCCTGATCGTGGTCGAGTCGCTATCGCAGGCTGATATCCCGCCAACCTCAGCCGAGGTCGTGGACGCCATCGGCACGCAAATCTTCGGCGTGGTCGGATCGTCCGAGTTCCCACTGATCTGGGCCTTTTCGGACAGTTTGTTCCTGCAACTGGCGCTGGTCGTGCTGGTGCCCGGCCTGCTGGCGCTGATCTTCGGCTGGTTGGCATTCCGCAGCCGGGTGACGGGCGTGTACCTGTCGATTCTGACCCAAGCGATGACTTTGGCGCTGGCGCTGTACCTGTTCCAGAACGACAGCGGGTTGCGTGGCAACAACGGCCTGTCGGGTCTTCAGAACCTGCCCGGCGTCACGGCCTCGCAGGACGTGGTGTCGATTTGGTTCCTCTGGGCCTCGGCACTGGCCTTGGGGCTAGGATACATGCTGGCCGCTTGGGTCGTGTCGGGCAAGTTTGGCTCGGTCATCCGCGGTATCCGCGATAACGAGGCGCGGGTGCGGTTCCTTGGATACTCGGTCGAGGTCTATAAGCTGGCCGTCTTCACCCTGACCGCCTGCATCGCAGCCATCGCGGGCGCGCTTTATTACCCGCAAGCGGGCATCATCAACCCAGAGGAAATGGCCCCCATCGCCTCGATCTATCTGGCTGTCTGGGTCGCCATCGGTGGGCGCGGCCGCCTTTACGGCGCAGTCATTGGTGCGGCTTTCGTCAGCCTGCTCAGCACATGGTTCACCGGCGGGCAGGCGTCGGATATCCCGCTGGGGTTCTACACGATCAAATGGGTCGACTGGTGGCAGGTGCTGCTGGGCGTGTCCTTTGTGCTGGTCACGCTGTTCGCCCCGCAAGGGATCGGGGGGCTGTTCGACCTCTGGACCAACCGTCGCGCGCCACAGCGCCACGGCGCGGACCTTGGGCCTGATGAAAGCGCACTACGCGAAAAGGAGGCCACGGAATGAGCACTCTGCTAGAGGTCAGCGGCGTTTCTGTCACTTTCGACGGGTTCCGTGCCATCAACAACCTGTCCTTTCAGATCGGCAACGCGGAACTGCGTGCCGTGATCGGTCCGAACGGGGCGGGCAAAACCACCTTCATGGATATCGTCACCGGCAAGACCCGCCCTGACGAGGGCCGCGTGATCTGGGGCGAGAAATCCGTGTCCCTGCTGCGGATGAGCGAGGCGAAAATCGCGCAGGCAGGCATCGGGCGGAAGTTCCAGAAACCCACCGTGTTCGAAGATCAGACGGTGCAGGAAAACCTGCTGATGGCGTTGAAGAACAAACGCGGGTGGTTGGGCGTGCTGTTCTATCGCCCTTCAACGGTTGATCTGGACAAGGTCGAAGAACTGGCCGCCGAGATCGGCTTGAAAGATGAACTGACCCGCAAATCCGGCGAACTCAGCCACGGACAGAAGCAATGGCTTGAGATCGGCATGCTTCTGGCGCAGGAACCGCGCCTGCTGCTGGTCGATGAGCCCGCCGCCGGGATGACGCCGCAGGAACGTGAGCATACTACCGACCTGCTGGTGCAGGCCGCGAAAACCCGTGCCGTGGTGGTGGTGGAACACGATATGGAATTTGTGCGCCGTTTGAACTGCAAGGTCACGGTCCTGCACGAAGGCGCGGTTCTGGCCGAGGGGTCTTTGGACCACGTGACATCAAATCAGGACGTCATCGACGTCTATCTGGGGCGCTAGGCGATGCTGACACTTAACGATCTGACCCTGCATTACGGGCATTCGCAAATTTTGAACGGCATCTCGATGCTGGCTGCACAAGGCGAGGTGACCTGCGTGATGGGCACCAATGGTGTTGGCAAGACCAGCCTGATCAAGGCGATCTCGGGGACGCACCCACGATCCGGCGGGCAAATGGTGCTGAACGGAGAGGAGCTGGGCATCCTGCCTGCGCATCGCATGGCATGGAAAGGTGTGGCGTATGTCCCGCAAGGCCGAGAGATTTTCCCATTGCTGACCGTGCGTGAGAACCTGGAGACCGGATTCGCCTGCCTTCCAAAAACCGAACATCACATTCCCGATGAAATTTTCGAGCTGTTCCCAGTGCTCAGACAGATGCAGAATCGCCGGGGGGGTGATCTGTCCGGTGGGCAACAGCAGCAACTGGCAATCGCACGCGCTTTGATCACCAAACCAAAGCTGCTGCTGCTGGATGAGCCGACCGAAGGCATTCAGCCAAATATCATCCAACAGATTGGAGAAGTCATTCGCCACCTTCGCTCCAAAGGTGAAATGGCAATTGTGTTGGTCGAACAGTATTTTGACTTTGCTTATGACCTTGCTGACCGCTTTGTCGTGCTGAGGCGTGGTGAAATCCTGATGAAGGGCAGCAGGCTGGATCTGTCGCGTGAGCAAGTCCTTCAGGGTGTAACTGTCTAAACTAAATAGATTTTATTTTTCTGTCCCGCCTTGCGTATGTGAGGCGGGATTTTTTGTGATCGCATTAAAGAATCCTTAAGAATCATGGCGCGACTCACCTGACTGAGGCCGAATTTAGGACACAAATCTGCCCCAAACGACAAAAAATTCCCGTTATACGGGAAAACTTTTGCGTTTGTGGGGAGGTTTGGCAGCTTTCCGCTTGGTAACCATTTGTTAACGGGGATGTCTGCCTCGTGTGTGCGGATTTCGCACGTTGGTAAAACAGTCTGGAGTAAAAGTTATGTCGAATTCCATTCGCAAAATTTTCCTGAAGCTGCGCAAAGACGAGCGCGGCGCAACCTTGGTGGAATATGGTGTTGCACTGCTGGTTGCGATTATCGCCGGTGGTACTTTCCTGACCACACTGGCTGACAACACGAACTCGAACTTTAGCGACGCTACTTCGGCGATTCAAACCCGCTAAGTCGCGTGAATCCTGTGCGCTGGCTGCACAACCATATCTTTTCTGGAGAAAAACATGTCTAATTCTATTCGCAAGATTTTCCTGAAGCTGCGCAAAGACGAGCGCGGTGCAACCTTGGTGGAATACGGAGTTGCTCTGCTGGTTGCGATTATCGCAGGTGGCACATTCTTGACCACACTGGCTGACAACACGAACTCGAACTACTCGGACGCCGGGGTAGCGATCACTCAGCGCTAACTCTGGGCGGCCTGAGTTCTTAAAACAGCTAACCCCCGCGCTTTTAGCGGGGGGTAGCGCCCAACTTAATCAGTAGCGTCAGTTTGATTACCGTTTTGTAAAGTTACACAGCAATTCGCCCAAATCTGACTGCCAAAGCCGACTTCGGAAATTGGAGGGCAAAATGCGAGTTAAATCATTTTTGATGACAGTCTTCGGGGTCGCCTTGGCGGGGGGCGCAGTATTCTGGGCCCAAGACCAGCTTGAAAGAAACCAAGCAGCGGCTGTCGACACCACCATCGTTAGTGTCGTCGCCGTGGCGGATAACATCGCCTTCGGTAGCCCGATCGAAAGATACAAGCTTACTACGATTGATTGGCCGGCCGACTCTGTTCCGCCAGGCGTATTTACAAGTTTCGACGATGTTGTTCCCACACCAGGCGGCGAGCCGCGCCGCGCGAAGCGTGCCCTGGCGCAGGGAGAACTTCTGCTGGCATCCAAAGTTTCGGAATTTGGTGAAAAAGTCACCATTGTTCAGACGCTTAGTGAAGGCAATCGTGCTATGGCGATCAACGTCAACGCGCAGACCGGCGTTGGTGGCTTCGTCACCCCCGGCGATTTTGTCGACATCGTACTGACACGCGGCAGCGACGATACTCTGCGCGCCCTGACCATCCTGCAAAACATCCGAGTTGTCGGCGTTGACCAGAAAACCGATGAAGAATTAGACCAGCCAGGAATTGCCCGCACCGTAACGGTCGAAGTGACACCGGATGAAAGCCAACGCCTGGCGCTGGCGCAGAAAGCCGGACAGCTGAGCCTGTCTTTGCGGTCGCTGGATGAACTGGACGACAAGCCGCTGGAAACCGTGCGCCTGAGCGACATCCTGCTTGAAAAGTCACCGGTTGATGACGGCACGCCGCAGCCTGTGGTGAAGGTACGCCGCGGCATTACGGACGTCCAAGAGGTTCCGGTCGTAAACAACACTACAGAAGAAGAGACACCTGTCACTGATACGTCCAGCACCGTGAATTAAGGCGCGTCGAATTTGTCCGGAGGGTTAATGATGTTCTCGTTACGTACTTTCAGGAAAGAAGAAGACGGAACCATCCTGGTCTTTGCGGCCCTATGTCTGGCCATGATCATCGGATTTGCCGCTTTGACCTTTGACCTTGGACGTATGGCGTCGACGCAAACTGACCTTCAGGCCTACGCCGACCACGTAGCCTTGGCCGCCGCCGGAGAGCTGGACGGAAACGCAGATTCAATCACACGTGCTACAAATGCGGCTGGTGCGATGATTGCGGACAAACAGTTCTTTGCCGATGGTGATAAATCCCTGGATTCGGCGGCGGATTTCTCGCTTCGTTTCCTGACAGGTTTGCCGACCCCGGCAGCAGATCCTGACGACGATGATGCCGTAGACAGCTTTGTCACGACCGACCCGGCTTTGGCTGTCATGGTTGAAGTGACAGCGACCCCAAGAACTGTATTCATCCCGTTTGCTCGTGCGCTGGCATCTTTGGTCGGTGCAGCGACTCCCAATGAACAGGTCGGTGCCCAGGCGATTGCAGGGTACACGTCTTACGCCTGTGACGTGACTCCGCTGATGTTCTGCATTCCTCCGGGTTGGTCTGCCAGCAATCCTGCGGTTGTTGGATCAACCATCAAATTACGCACCGGCGGGAATAATGCGCCCTGGGGCCCCGGTAACTTTGGCTTTCTTGATCCGACGGACTATGGGGTTAACCCGCTTGGGCCCTGTGCCGGTCTGAACGGTTCCAATCTTTACATTTGTCTGATCGCGGCCGAGGGCAACAAGGGTCGGTGCATCGCGCAGCGTGGCGTTGATACCGAGCCGGGTCAGCGTCAGGGGATTGGCGGTGCGATCTACAATTCGCGCTTTGATTACTTCACCTCAACTTTGAACAACAAGAAAAACGATCCGGCCTATGCGCCCGGCCCTCAGGTCATTTCTGGTTGGGTTCGGTCTGGCGGCAACGGTAATGGCAACGGAAATGGTGGCGGCAATAGCTGCATCAGTGGCCAACCAACGCTGTCGACTGACACTATGCCGTTCCCGCCGGATGATTGCTTTGCCGATAATTCCTGCAGCTTTGCAAGCGGTGACGGTGGTCGCTTTGGCGATGGAAACTGGACGAATGGTAAAGCGGCTTACCTGGACATGAACTATGGCAACGGTCCCAACAATGATCTGACTCCGCATCCTTCGATCGCGAATGGACTCATTGCAGAGCCAGCGGGAACGACGCGCTACCAGATGTATCTGGACGAAATCGCAAAGTTTAGCGGCGGCAATATTCTGGAAGGTCGCAGCGAAAGAGGTATTCCGCAGTGTAATACGCCTGCGAATACCGATCCTGACCGTCGGACCTTTATTCTTGCTGCCATCGACTGTGCTGCGAATAATATACAAGGTCGCGCGACGGATGTGCCTGTAAAGGAATACGTAAAAGGCTTCCTGATCCAGCCTTTGGCGAACTCGGCCGGTACTGACTTTGACATCTATTTGGAAGTTGTCAGCCAGGTCGGTGGTGACGGTCTGGGCGGCAACGAAGACGACGGAATCTTCCGCGACGTCGTGAGGTTGTACCGGTGAAACGCCTGATCGCTCATATCACGCGGCTCAAGCGCTGTGAGTCAGGCGCGCCGATGGTCGAGTTTGCCATCATCCTTCCGGTCCTGCTGCTGTTCATCGCGGTTATTATCGAAGGCGGCCGGATCACCTGGATCCATCAGGCGACGGCAGGTGGTGTTCGGGATGCGTCCCGCATGATTGCCCGCATTGCTCCGCTTGACTTGTGTAATGCCGGAACCGTCGGGACCTATGACACGCTTGCGACCACTATCGTCACCAACCAGTTGGGTGGCTCGTCGATCATGCCGGGTGGGACGACTGTCGTGGATGTCACCCCGACCTGTATCCCCCGTGTAGGAACCTATCGGGTCAACCCGGCGTCTATCGTCGAAGTTTCGGCCGAGGTTGAGATCGACTTTATCTTTGGTGGGGTTTTCGGGTGGTTCGGCGACTCGCTGACATCCATTACCACCGTGATTTCGGATCAAAGCAGGGTGTACGGCGTATGAGACAGCTAGCCCATATCGCAAGGTTGCTTGGCCGACAGGACCGTGGCGCGGCATTGGTCGAATTGGCCATCGTCATTCCAATATTCCTGTTCCTGATTTTTGGCGTCATCGACTACGGTCGCCTGTATTGGTCAACAACGGCTGCGCAGAAAGCGATGCATACCGCCGCGAGACTGGCAACCGTCGGTCCGCCTCAATGTGGCGCGCTGCCTGCGTCGCATGACCTGTCTGGAACTGCGCCGGGTGACACACGATTTGGAACGCTGTGCCGCAGCGGGAATATCTGTGCGGTCCCCAACCTTCCGGCTCCGTGCACGTTGGACACGTCGACGGCCTATGGCGCGCGTATCTGGGACGAGATCGGCCCGTTGCTTCCGCCTGGAACGACGGCAACCAATGTTCAGTTCACTTATTCGCATGACTCTCGGCTTGGATTCCTCGGTGGACCCTATACGCCGGTTGTCACAGCAGATCTCATTAATGTCGACTTCAATTTCGTGATGCCTTTGGCAGGACTGGCTGCCTTGGCAGCCGGAAACCCCGGGGTCACTTCCAATACCCCAAACAGTATTTCCCTTCCCGCCATGAGCACTTCGGTACCTGCCGAAGATCTGGCTGTCGGGGCGGTAGAGTAAGGAGAAAGATAATGAGTGCTAAGCAGATTTCAGTATTGTTAATTTCGCCTGACGAACAAATCTATTCGGCGATCGAAGGATCCCTGGCCAGTCAGGATAACTGCACGTTCACCGGTCAGAAGGACACGGTCGAGGGTGCCAACGGATCGGCCGTCTCGCTGACCGCGCTGCATGATGTTGTGCTTTTCGACGTGGACGAGAATTCGGACACCATGCTTGAGACCGCGCAATCCATCTGCGATGCCCGGATGCCGAACGCAATCATTATCGCTCTGGCCCCTGAAGACCTGCCGCTTGAAAAGGCGCGTCAGCTCACGAAGCTGGGCGTAGATGATGTTCTGCCCCGTAAGGCGATTAACGAAGAAATCGTTCCTCAGGTAGACGCAATCCGTGCCCGCCGCCAGGCTCAGTTGCCCGCCGTTTGGGGCGGTCAGGCGACTCTTGGCAAGGTCATTGCCGTAGCGAAGTCCCGAGGAGGGGTAGGGTCTTCGCTTGTTGCCGCGAATATGGCCAACGAACTGCAGTGCAAGGAAGGTTTTTTCAAGAAAAAGGCCGCGAACGACGTCGCCGTCGTCGATCTTGACTTCCAGTTCGGGTCCATCGCGGCCCTGATGGACGTCGAAGAAAGTGACGCGATGTGGCGGATGGCTATGGAAGAAAGCATCCCTGACAGTGCGTTTCTGGAACAGGCCATGGTGAAAGCGCCCTGTGGCGTAGACGTTCTGGCCGCGCCGTCGCGCTATGGGCCGCTGTCTGCAATCAAGGAAGAGCAAATCTCGGCCATTCTTGATAGCCTGCGGCGCACCCATGACTATGTCGTCGTGGATTTGCCTCGTGCTCTGGTCGAGTGGATCACACCTGTTCTTGCTCAGGCAGACCGGTTGTACCTGGTCACGGACGTCGCGGTTCCATCGGTTCGGTCCGCCCGTAAACTGATGGACTTCTATCAAGCCGAAAATCCGGCGATTGATATTCAGCTTGTCGCCAGCCTTGAGAAGAAGCCGCTGTTCCCCGCCGCGCACCATCGAGCAGCGTCGAAACTGCTGGAAAAAGACTTTGCCTATTGGGTGCCAAAGGATGATCGCACAGTGCGTGAATCCGTTGATCGCGGCATCCCGCTGCAGGAGGTCTCAAACCGGGCACCTGCGACGCGCGCCATCAAGAAGCTGGCAGATGAAACCCGTATCGCAATGCCGCCTCGTGCCGGTAAGTGATCGGTCGCCATCTGTAGACGTGAATTAACAAGTAATAAGGGTTTGGAATATGTTTCGTGAATTTGACAGAACAGGTCGCACATCTTCTGGCGCAGCCAAGATTGTGGCTTTGGACACGAAGCAGGTTGCCGACAACCTGTCCGATATTGCAGCTTTTGATGCTGAGAAAAAGGCGAACCAGCAAGCAATGGAGCTGGAACGCATTGATCTGAAGGCGCGGATGCATAACTCGTTGCTGGATAAGCTGAATCTGGCCGTCATCGACAAGGTCGAAGAAGAAACGCTTCGCGGCGAGATTGGGAAACACGCAACGGAACTTCTTCGTGCCGAAGGTCGCGCGATGCGCAGCGAAGAGGTCAAGCAACTGGTCGAGGAACTGATGCATGAGGTTCTGGGGCTTGGTCCTCTTGAACCGCTGCTGGCCGATCCAACGATCAACGATATCCTGGTCAACGGGCATGAACAGATTTTCGTGGAACGTGCCGGTATTCTTGAAAAAACGTCGGCCCGGTTCCGTGATGAACGTCACCTGCTCAGAATTATCGACAAAATCGTCAGCCGCGTGGGTCGCCGTATTGACGAACGCCAGCCCTGGGTGGACGCGCGTCTGGAGGATGGCAGCCGGGTCAATGCGATCATCCGCCCCTGTGCGCTGGACGGCCCGGCGCTGTCAATTCGGAAGTTTGCACGCGTTCCGCTGACGATGCAGCGTCTTGTTCAGAACGAAGCCCTGAATGACAGTGCTGCGGCCCTGTTGCGCGGGCTGGTCGAAGCCAAGATGAACGTCTTGATCTCGGGCGGTACCGGTTCGGGCAAAACGACCATGCTGAACGCTTTGTCATCCTATATCGGTGCTCGCGAACGCATCGTAACGATCGAAGACGCCGCGGAACTGCAACTGCAGCAGGAACACGTCCTGCGCATGGAAACTCGCCCGGCAGGTCTGGACGGAACTGGTGCGGTGGCGCAGCGTGATCTGGTTCGCAACGCGCTTCGGATGCGTCCCGACCGTATCGTGGTGGGCGAGGTTCGCGGCTCGGAAGCCTTTGACATGCTGCAAGCGATGAACACAGGTCACGACGGATCGATGACCACAGTTCACGCCAACACGCCCCGAGACGCTTTGGCGCGGGTCGAGCAGATGGTTCAGATGGGTGGGATGGAGCTGCCGCACACGGCGATCCGGTCAACCATCGCGTCGGCCATCAACTTTGTGCTGCAGCTGAACCGTATGTCTGACGGCACCCGTCGTGTAACGTCCATTGCCGAAGTTACCGGTATGGAAGCAGACGTCGTGACCATGCAGGACATCTTTGTCTTCAAGCGTCAAGGCAAGGACGAAAACGGCAAGGTACTGGGTAAGTTCGTTGCAACCGGCATTCGCCCCAAATCCAGCGATGTTTTGGCCGCGGCCGGCGTGGACTTGTCTTCGGTCCAATTCAACTAAGGAGGTCGGCTATGTTTGAGCAAATTCGGGCTTTCTTTGCAGACATCGACATCAACGCCATTTTAGGCCCAGAGTTGGAAGTGGCCGGGTTTGACGCCCAGTTGGTTATGGCACTGGCCATTTTCCTGGGTGCGCTTATTGCCTTTGAAGGAATACGGCAGTTTCTGAAGCGCGGTGAAAACCGCGAAGAGGCGATCAATCGTCGCGTTCAGATGTTGAACCAGGGTTCAACCGGAGAAGACGTTCTGAACCTGCTGAAACCGCAGGAAGCCAGACCGCTGCTGCGGAAGTTTCCTTTTGTCGGCGATTTGCCTGCCGCGCTCAAGGCGTCTGGTTTGAACATGGTTCCCGAAGTATTTCTGTTGGCCTGCGTCGCAGCGTTTCTGATTTGTGCGATCGGCGGGTCGATGGTGGCTAACCCCCTGCAGGTAGTTCCGATTTCTGCTTTGGTTTTTCTGATCGGGCCGCTTGTTGCTTTGGGCGCCACGCTCCGTCAGCGTAAAGCTGCCTTGATCAAGCAACTGCCCGATGCGCTGGACCTGATGTCGCGCGGGTTGAAGGTGGGGCACCCGCTGAACGCGACCTTGCAAAGCGTCGCCGAAGAAATGCCGGATCCCATCGGAACAGAATTTGGCCTTGTCGTTGACCAAGTGGCCTTTGGCGAAGAATTGACGACGGCCATGAAGGCAATGGCCGACCGTATTGACGAAGAAGACGTTCAATACCTGGCCGTTGCGCTGATGATGCAGCACGGCACGGGGGGCGACCTTGCGGGTATTCTTCGCACACTGTCCCGCGTTATCCGTGCGCGCATGTCTTTGCGCCGCAAGATCAAGGCGATTTCGGCCGAAGGACGGATGACTGCTTATATTCTGTCAGCTATTCCGGTTCTGATCGCAGTATTCATGACGATTATTACGCCTTCATATTATGGCGATGTAATGGACGCTCCGGCGTTTTGGCCGGCAATGAGCGTCATTGCGGTGGCAGTCGTTCTCAATGCCTTCGTGATGTTCAAGCTCGTGAATTTCCGGATATAAGGAGCATTTACGATGGAATTTATTAGTTCACTTTTGGATGGTGGCTGGGCAACACAAGCCTTGATCCTTGGCCTTGTTGCTGTTGGTGCCATTATCGCTTTTCTGGGAATTTCGTCGTCGCTAAGCGAACGCTCCACAGCGGCCGAACGTATGATGCCGAGCCGTCAGCGTCAAAACCTGGCCCGTACAACAACCAATGACCTCGAAGGCGAGGCTCCGGTAGGGTTGAGCGCGGCCCTGATCCCAAGCGATGCCAGTGAGCGCTTCGAAGTTGGGCAGGTTCTGGCGAAATCGGGTTTTCGGGGAAAGAACGCGATTGCGGGGTATTATTTCCTGCGGTTGATGTTGGCCACGTCACTGCCTTTGCTGTTCATCCTGTTGCTGAACTGGCAGCCGGCGAACAGTGTCGGTAATTCCATCGGCAAATATATGTCAAGCTTGGACTTGATGGAAATCATCCGTAATGTCGCCATTTTGTGCGCGATTGGTTTCTTTGGCCCCCAGTACTGGATGAACGCGCGCATCAAAGAGCGTAAGCGGCTCATGGAAAATGCCTTTCCCAACATGCTGGATCTTCTTCAGATCGGCGTCGAAGCAGGAATGGGCTTTGATCAGGCCCTTCTGAAGGTCGCTGTGGAAATGCAGCTGGTTTCGCCCGAAATGTCCGAAGAAATCCTGATTGCGCTCAGTGAAATTCAGGCCGGTCGCGACCGTGACACAGCCCTCATGCGCATGGCCCGTCGCACCGGTATCGAAGAGATGAGTTCCTTCGTAAGCGTTGTCCTTCAGTCGACAAGATTCGGTGTGCCGCTTGCGGCAGCACTGAACACATACGCCG
Organism: Ruegeria sp. HKCCA5491; assembly: GCF_013034565.1. Classification (NCBI taxonomy): domain Bacteria; kingdom Pseudomonadati; phylum Pseudomonadota; class Alphaproteobacteria; order Rhodobacterales; family Roseobacteraceae; genus Ruegeria; species Ruegeria sp. HKCCA5491. Next base: position 81,093 of record NZ_WQGG01000011.1, on the reverse strand, counting down.
AAGAGATGCGCGAGTTGCGCGAATTGCGGGCGCAGGAAATGGCGAACAAACTGCCGGTGAAAATGTCGGGTGTGATGGCCTTCCTGATGCTGCCAGCAATCGCTGGCCTAATCCTGACGCCGATCTTTATCCGCTATGCTGAAACGTTCGGGAACTGATCGTTAACCGGTCAGTTCCGCGACTGATATGGCGATCAGCACTAATCCTGCCGACCCGATTGCGATGCCCATTGGAAACTCACGTGATTGGGCGGTCGACTTGAAACGAGGGGAAGTATCGCGCGCAAGACGGCGGAACAAGGCCATGCCAACCAGACCGACCGCCATCGCGGCCGCAAACAAGAACAGGTAGTTCGGTGTCTGGGTCGAAGGAACAGCAAGAAAGACGATGGGTAGCATCTTGGCGTCCCCCCCGCCAAGCCAGTTGATGGCAAACAGACCGAAACAGATCACAAAGCACGCCCCCGCGATCAGCAAGCGCAAAAGAAGCTCGTTCCATGCCAGAAAGGGTGCGGCAGCCACAAACAGGATCAGGCCCACAATGCAGTAGGTATTTGGAATCCGAAGTTGGGTGAAATCCGTCCAGGCCATTGCGACGAACAGCGGTGCGAACAGCCACAATGCCAGCCAATTTTGCCAGTCGGTGTCTGGCATCAAGCCCTTGCCTGATGCTGCTTTCCGTGCAGTGCTTCGCGTTCTTCGACTGAAACCAAACGTCTTGCCAGCATGTGAAAGTTATCCAGACCTGTTTTCGAATAGATATGCTTCAGATGCGTTCTAACAGTTGCTGGCCCAATTCCAAGCTCTGTGCCGATTCCTTGCGGAGAAATGCCGCGCGAAACCAGCGCGCATACGCGCCATTCAGCGCGGGTCAACCCAGCCGGGTTTCCTGTGCTTAGGATTGGAGTGTCCGTTGTGCTTTTCCGAATTGTCGACACTGTTTGGCGCGACAAAGCTTCGGTGACCAAACCCGGTCGACGGCTTTGGTAGGTTTCTGAAAGCTGCGGAGCGATCTGTTCAATGGCTTCCTTGAAACCAGGTTCGGGGGTTTGCCCGAAATGCAGCTCCAGAAAGTCGATCTCGCCCCCTTGGTGATCCAGGCAGACAAACAGAATGTCCTTAATCTTGCGATGAGTTACCCAATCGACAAGGACGGGTGACAAATCGCTGGGATCTTCACCATCCTCACGCAGGCTGAAAACGGATGCCCGTTTCGGCATGTTGCGGAAAGGGCCCAATGCATCGTTGGCAAAGGACAAGAACAGCGGGCGGCTGACGGCGGGATCACGCGTGTCCGCACGGGCGGCAACGCGATGCGCCCCCTTGTTGAGCCAGAGCCGGCTGATCACGCCGCATTCTGCACCGAAGGCTTCAACAATGCCTTTAAGCGCGGCGTCTAATACCAGACCACCTTGGCTCCAGTGAATGAAATTTATGATGGCTCTTGCGTGAAGCGTGTTAGGCAGCCACACTCCGCGATGAGCTTTCCCCCCATTCATGTCACACCGTTCCGTTACTCGTAAAAAACTACAGGTTAATGATTTATAAAGTCTTTTCACTTTTACCGATTCTGCTCGGCCTACCAGAAATATCACTTGAAAATGAACCGAAAATTAATTTTTAACTAATTCGAGGGTATCGTTTGGAAGTTGTGACTAATTAGTCGCCGTTGCGACGACAATGCGTCGTTTAACCTTTCACTGTGTCTGGGATTGGGCCGGAAAGCAGAGGCAATTCCAGCCGTTTTGTGCTGGTGTCAGAAGAGTCTTTGAGTCGGGTTGATGGCCGTCGACTGCCATATCAGAGCGATGTTACGCGTGTGGGTTTATGCGAGGCATTCGGCCTGCAAGTATCAACCTGGTACTTCGTGGAGGGGTATTTCAGTAAGTATGGACTCATGGTTTGCAGAAATATCGGGATGGGCCTGAATGCCGAGGGTGAGCATTTTTACTATTTAATTGAATGAAAATAGAGCCTAACGATCACTGGTATCAAAACAGTTACAAAACATTCTCGTTTCTGTGTATTTGTTTACATAAGATTCCTTCGAAATTAATGGGTTGTTGTGAATTTTTCAGAAGCGCCACCATACTTACTGCACGCAGAAATGCGATTTCGTCCGATGGAAGAGGAGCCAGAGGGCGGAAAATGGGAAATGGGAGGAATTAATGACCAATAAATCTGTCACACGCCGCGGCGTGCTGAAGTCCGGTGCCGTTGCGGGAACCGGTCTGGCCCTGCCTACGATCTTTACCGCTTCGTCGGCTGCTGCCTACACCAACGAACCGACAGGGTCCTCTGTCACTTTGGGATTCAACGTCCCACAAACAGGTCCTTACGCCGAAGAAGGTAATGACGAGTTGCTCGCGCAGCAACTGGCGGTTGAGCATCTGAACGGCGAAGGCGACGGAGGCTGTTTGAACACGTTTTCGTCCAAGGCCCTGAAGGGGAACGGTATCCTTGGCAAGAAGGTCGAGTTCGTCACCGGCGATACGCAGACCAAGTCGGACGCCGCACGCGCATCGGCCAAGTCGATGATCGAAAAAGACGGCGCGGTGATGATCAATGGCGGTTCGTCCTCGGGCGTGGCCGTTGCGGTTCAGGGCCTGTGCCAGGAAGCGGGCGTGATCTTTATGGCGGGTCTGACCCATGCCAATGACACCACCGGCAAGGACAAGAAGGCCAACGGCTTCCGCCACTTCTTCAACGCCTATATGTCAGGTGCAGCCCTTGCACCGGTGCTGGCGGCAGAGATGGGCAACGAGCGCCGCGCCTATCACCTGACGGCTGACTACAACTGGGGCTGGACCCAGGAAGAGTCGATCGTCGCTTCGACCGAAGCTCTGGGATGGGAAACGGTCAACACGGTGAAAACACCACTCGCGTCGACAGACTTCTCGTCCTATATCGCTCCGGTTCTGAACTCGGGCGCGGACGTGCTGGTTCTGAACCACTACGGCGGCAACATGGTGAACTCGCTGACCAACGCGATCCAGTTCGGCCTGCTCGACAAGGTTGCCAACGGCAAGGACTTCAAGATCGTCGTGCCGCTTTATTCCGAACTGATGGCCGCCGGTGCGGGCGAGAACATCAAGGGCGTTCTGGGTTCGATGAACTGGAACTGGCAGTTGCAGGATGAAGGCACCAAGGCCTTCGTGAAGTCCTTTGGCGAGAAGTATGGCAAACCGCCATCAAACTCGGCCCAGACTTGCTATGCGCAGACCCTGCTTTATGCGGATGCCTGTGAGCGTGCGGGGACCTTCAATCCCTGCGGTGTTGTCGAAGCTCTGGAAGATTTCGAGTTCGACGGCTTGGGCAACGGCCCGACCTGGTATCGCGGTGCCGACCACCAGTGCTTCAAAGACGTGCTGGTTGTGCGGGGTAATGAAAACCCGACCAACGCGTATGACACGCTGGAAATCGTTGAGATCACGCCACGTGCGCAGGTCGAATACGATCCCGAGCACCCAATGTTCGCCGGTGGCGAACTGGGTCAGTGCAACCCGGGCGCATAACCTGAGGTAATGGTCTGGCTGCCTGACGGCGGCCAGACATTTTCGGCAGGCATGATGGCCTGCTAAGCCACTCAATCTACGCTGACCAATCTCGAGGTGGGGCCAATGGACGCCATCCTATTGCAAATTCTGAACGGTCTGGACAAAGGGTCGGCCTATGCGCTTATCGCGCTGGGGCTGACGCTGATTTTCGGAACGCTAGGGGTTGTGAACTTTGCGCACGGGGCGCTGTTCATGATCGGGGCTTTCTGCGCCGTTACCCTGCAAAAGCTCATGAACCTGAGCTTCGTAACCCTTGACGAAACCCAGACCGATTTTCTGGGTAATCCGCTGAAAGTGGAAACCCCCTATGTTCAGGCGTGGTTCGGGCCCGAGGTCGGAGCGACCATCATCGACTGGTCCGTTCCCCTGGCGATCCTGTTTGCGATCCCGATCATGCTGTTGGTCGGATACTTGATGGAGCGTGGTCTGATCAAACATTTCTACAAGCGCCCTCATGCAGACCAGATCCTGGTGACCTTTGGCCTTGCCATTGTTCTGCAAGAGATCGTCAAGTATTTCTTCGGTGCCAACCCGATCCAGACCCCGCCACCTGACGCGCTGAGCGGTTCGGTTGATCTGGGCACCATGATCGGCTTCGATCCGAACGCGATCATCTACCCGATCTGGCGTCTGGTCTATTTCGGATTTGCCGTAGCCATAATTGGCGCTGTGTTCTCATTCCTGCAATTCACGACCTTTGGTATGGTCGTTCGGGCGGGCATGGCGGATCGCGAAACCGTGGGTTTGCTGGGCATCAATATTGACCGTCGCTTTACCATCATGTTCGGCATCGCCGCCGCGGTGGCAGGATTGGCTGGTGTGATGTACGGGCCGCTTAACCCGCCGAATTATCACATGGGTATGGATTTCCTTGTGCTCAGCTTCGTTGTGGTTGTTGTGGGCGGCATGGGATCGCTGCCCGGAGCGGTGCTGGCCGGGTTCCTGTTGGGCATTCTTGAAAGCTTTGCCTCGACTACTTGGGCCACGACCACGATACCGGGCATCAACCAGATCATCATCTACCTTGTCGCCATTATCGTGCTGCTGACGCGACCGCGCGGTCTGATGGGGCGCAAAGGCGTGATGGAGGAATAATCAATGTTGGGACTGAACAAAAAAGACACCAGCCTGCTGATCATCGTCGGCATCCTGACGCTGCTGGCCCCCTTCATCCTGAACCCATTCCCGTCGGACAGCGCCATGGCGCAGTTCAACGCGGGCTACCCTGACCTGATGCAGCGTTTTGTGATCTTTGGCATTTTTGCCATTGGCTTCAACATCCTGTTTGGCCTGACCGGGTATCTGTCCTTTGGCCACGCGGCCTTTCTGGGCGTGGGATCCTATTCGGCCGTTTGGATGTTCAAACTGCTCAGCTATAATGTCATTCCGGCCATCGCGCTGAGTGTCGTCGTCGCCGGGTTGTTCTCGCTTCTGATTGGCTTTGTCAGCCTGCGGCGTTCGGGTATCTACTTCTCGATCCTGACGTTGGCCTTTGCACAGATGAGCTTTGCTCTGGCCTATTCGGTGCTGTCGAACCCCAAGTTCAACCTGACCAATGGTGAAACCGGCCTTCAGGTCTATGCGGATGATCCGCAAATTCTGCAGGGCGCCAATGCGCCGGACCTGCCGCATTTGTTCGGCCTGCCCATGCGGGCGACCTATACGCTGGATGTGGGCGCCTGGAGCTTTGACTTCAACGCAGGTTACTACCTGTGTGCAATTGTCATGATGGTGGTGTTCTATCTGGCAATCCGCATCTTCCGTTCGCCCTTTGGCATGATGCTGCGGGCGGTAAAGTCAAACCAGCAGCGGATGAACTATACCGGTCTGAACTCCAAGCCATATACATTGGCGGCCTTTGTGATCTCGGGCATGTATGCTGGTCTGGCCGGTGGCCTGATGGCTGCGATGGACCCGCTGGCCGGGGCGGAACGGATGCAGTGGACAGCCTCGGGCGAGGTTGTTCTGATGACCATCCTTGGTGGTACCGGTACGCTGATCGGCCCGGTTCTGGGCGCGGGCTTCATCAAGTATTTCGAGAACATCTTCTCGAAGATCAACGACAACGTCCTGCACAGTTGGTTCGCTTTCCTGCCTGACGGTCTGGAAGACGCCGTTGTGTTCCTAATCCACCCTTTCATCGGAAAAGGCTGGCACCTGACCCTGGGTATCCTGTTCATGCTTGTCGTTATCTATCTGCCGGGTGGCCTTGTAGAAGGTGGGCAGCGCCTGATGAAATGGTTCAAGCGCAAAAAATCAGGCACCGACGATGCACCGTCGGGCAAGACTGAGCCAGCGGAATAAAGGAGGGCGATCATGGCAATTCTGCGAGTAAAAGACGTCAGTAAACGCTTTGGTGGCCTCAAGGCGCTGACGGATGTGAACCTGAACGTCGAGGAAAACTCGGTTCACGCCATCATCGGGCCAAACGGTGCGGGCAAGTCGACGCTGCTGAACTGTCTGGTGGGCAAGCTGATGCCGGATACCGGGTCGGTTCTGTTCGACAACAACTCGGTCCTGGGGCTTGAACCGTACCAGATCAATCAGATGGGCATCAGTCGCGTTTTCCAGACGCCCGAGATCTTTGGCGAATTGACGGTGATGGAGAACATGCTGATCCCGATCTTTGCCATGCGGGATGGTGCGTTTCGGATGCACGCCTATGAAACGATTGCCAATGAGAAGGACATCGTCGAACAGGCCGAAGCCATGCTGGAAGAGATGAACATGGCCGACAAACGCGAGATGCACGCCGCATCCTTGTCACGCGGAGATAAACGGCGGCTTGAGATCGGCATGTGCCTCAGCCAGAACCCGCGTCTGCTGCTGCTGGATGAACCCACGGCGGGCATGGCGCGGGCCGATACGAACAACACGATCGACCTGCTGAAACAGATCAAGGATGAACGCGATATCACCATCGCCATCATCGAACACGATATGCATGTGGTCTTCAGTCTGGCCGAGCGGATCACCGTTCTGGCGCAGGGGACGCCACTGGTCGAGGACACTCCGGAGAATATTCGCGGTAACCCCAAGGTCCGCGAAGCCTATCTGGGCGAGGCTGCGTAAGGAAAAGCTATGAACGAGAAACCTGACTTTTCAAAAAACGCGAATATGGCCACCACCGCGCCTGCCTTCCTGTCGGTGTGGGACATGCATTCCTACTATGGCGAAAGCTACATCGTGCAAGGTGTCAGCTTTAACGTGCATGAGGGCGAGATTTTGGCTCTGCTCGGCCGGAACGGAGCGGGCAAGACCTCGACCCTGCGCTCGATTGCACGGGTGGGTGAGCCTGACGTGCGCCATGGCGAAATCTGGCTGGATCATCAACCGCTGCACAACATGACCAGCTACGAAGCGGCGGCCGCGGGCCTGGGTCTGGTGCCCGAGGACCGGCGGATCATCCCCGGCCTCACGGTCGAGGAAAATCTGCAATTAGCCCAGATCGCGCCTCCGATCGGGTGGTCACTAGAGCGGCTTTACGAGTTGTTTCCCCGTCTGGGTGAGCGCCGCAAGCAAGAGGGCGTGACCCTGTCGGGTGGTGAGCAGCAGATGCTGTCGATCGCGCGGGCCCTGGCCCGCGACATCAAGGTATTGTTGCTGGACGAGCCTTACGAGGGGTTGGCTCCGGTGATCGTGGATGAGATCGAAAAGACGCTGGTCCACGTCAAACAGCAAGGCATGACAACGATCATCGTCGAACAGAACGCTGTGCGAGCGTTGGAACTGGCGGATCGAGCTATCATTCTGGATACGGGCAGCATCGTTTTTGACGGCACCGCCAGCGAGGTGCTTGAGAACTCCCAACTGCGCGAAGAGTATCTGGCCATCTGACACAGGCCGAACGGAAAAATTGTTCAGTTCTGTTATGGCGGGATGGGTTTTTCATTCCGCCATTTTTCTTTTGGCGAAACGGCTGCTTCTTACGAAATTTTCGCTTAAAAGTTTTGAACTAACAGGAGGTTAAAGGGGACTACGGGAAACCCCCTATATCTTGCCCCAGCGTAAGTGGTTAACACGGGCTTATCCAAGGAATAACCGCGGACATTACCACTTTTCCCCTGAGGGGCTGGCGACTTACCCCCTATGCTGGCCCCTCGCTTTCACGAGGTCGGTTGGCCCATCTCGTCCAGCACGTCAACTACAAGCGCGGCCAATTCACTGGCGTGGTCGTAGGCGCGCGAATGTGGAATTTCCGAAATTGGTGTTTTTCGATACCCTTCCGTAAACAACAGGAACGGCACCTTTGCCCGCTGCGCTGTTTCGGCGTCGACTTCACTGTCGCCGACATAAAGGCGCGGACCAGCGGATTTAACAGCATCAAAGCTTGCGTTCAAATGGGCAGGGTCCGGCTTGCGGACCAGCAGCGTATCTCCTCCGAACACGGTGTCAAAATGACGATCCAGCTTAAGTGCGCTTAGAATGTGTCGGGCAGGGGCCTCGGGTTTGTTGGTGCATACGCCAAGGACGCACCCCATTTCTTGCAGTTCTGCCAGGGCTTCGGCAACGCCGGGATAAGGAACGGTCCGGTCGCTGGAGGCCGCATTGTAGTATGCCAGCATTTTTTGCGTCAGGTCCGCGTGGTGCGCTAAGGGAAGACCGCAGTGCAGGATCACCCGTTCGACCAGTTTCGGAAGGCCGTTACCGACAAACTGTTTGATCGTGTCCTGTGGCAAGGGCGCTGTGTCGGTGTCCTGCAGCATCTTGTTCGCCGCGGCAGCGATGTCGGGGATGCTGTCGACAAGCGTGCCGTCAAGGTCGAACATGATTGTTGCGGTCATCGAAAAATCCCCCTTTTGATCGTCGCGAGACACCTATCTCCAACCGGAGCGCCTTGCAATTGAGGAAGGTCGATTAAGCATCCGATTATGCCTCTTGACATACCTGAGTAAATTTATCAGATTATCGGCAAGTCAGTCAGCAAACCCGGAACCGGGCCAGCCAGAAACTTGAATTGCGAACACAATCGGCCATGCGCCAAGATATTCTGGAGTTGCCCTAATGAATATGCAGACCCCAAACCCCGCTCAGTCCTACGCTGTGTCCATGTTGCCTTCGCACAAGGCCGAAGACCTGACCAAGGGAGGCAATCTTGCGCATATCGAACTGGGTGATCAGCTCTATACGTTGCGCATCACCCGCGCCGGTAAGTTGATCCTGACAAAATGAACAGTAAAACGTCGCGCGGCGGGGCACCCGTCGGTCGCCTGTCGGATCTAAGCCCGATCGAGGCCGGTGCCGTAATGTACCTGCGTTTATGGAGCGATGGCGGTCAGTCACGTGTGGATGCGGCCAGTGATCTTCAGATCGCGCTGGGCGCGGATATGGGACACGCGGCCATGATGACATTGGACAGGTTGTGTTCCCTATGCGCCCATCATGGACGTCGGCCCTTGATCCGGCATGGGCTGGGATGCTCGTGCCTGGGTGCTGATGAAAACTGTTTTGCCCAGATGATCGCATCGGCCTCCGAAGGCGCACGCGAGGATGCCATGATGATGGCATCGCTAATTGTGCGGGCGGATTTTGCCCCGGCTTTGGCTTCGCTATCCGAAGAACTGGGGCTGGCGCTGCGACGTATGACGTCAGCGGTCCCCATGCCGACGACTGGCCACCAACCCCCAGCGACCGTGCTGCACTAAGTGGCGGGCGCGTTAGACCCCGGCACGCTCCTCGCGCCGGGGTTTTTCTGGCTCAACAGCAGCCGCATCCGGCGTGGTGGTGATCATGGTCGCAGGCCGGGGCAGGGGCATAGTCACCCACCTCGGACAGCACATCGCGCAGCGTCCACAGGATCATGTCGACGTCATCCGCCTCGATCGTCAGGGGCGGGCGGATTTTCAGGATGTTGTCCTTGGGCCCTTCGCTGCCGATCAGGATGCGGTGATCGCGCATCCGGTTCTTGACGTATTTGCAGATCTCGGTGCCCTCGGACCCGTTGGGGTTGATCAATTCGACCCCCAGAAACAGGCCCATGCCCCGCACGTCGCCGACACAGGCAAAATCACCCTCAATCGCGCGCAGCCCGTTCATCAGCCGCGCGCCCATCACGCGGGCGTTGTCCTGCAACCCCTCATCATCGACGATGTCCAACACCTCTTTCCCGATCCGGCAGGACAAGGTTGATCCACCGAAGGTCGAGAAGAACTCGATCCCGTTGTCAAAGCTTTGCGCGATTTCCCTGGTCGTGACCAACACACCCAGAGGGTGCCCGTTGCCGATGGGTTTGCCCATGACCACAATATCGGGCAGCGCGCCCTGATGCTCGAAGCCAAAGTAATACTCACCCAGACGGCCCAGCCCGGTCTGCACCTCGTCGGCGATACACACCCCTCCGGCGGCGCGGATTTTTTCATAGACTGCGGGCAGATAACCCTTGGGCGGGATGATCTGACCCCCGACCGAAGGGAACGTCTCGGCGATGAAACCGGCAACGCCGTGCCCTTTGTCCTGCAAAGCGGCAATCGCAGGGTCCACTAAATCCGCGAACTTTGTAGCGCGGCCGGGATCGTCGCGCTTGAATGATCCGCGATAATCGTCGGCCACTTCGACCAGTTCGACCCAATCCGCCTGACCCACGCCGCCGGGCTTGTTGAACTTGTAGGCCGAGATCGCAACCGCCGCATTCGTATTGCCGTGATAACCGTGATCCGGCGTCACGATCCCCTTGGCCCCGGTATGCGCGCGCGCCAGCCGCAGGGCCAGTTCATTGGCCTCGGTGCCGGAATTGACGAAAAAACAGACCTCAAAGTGATCGGGCAGTTTCGACAGCACCTTGTCTGCAAAAGCGGTCTGTGCCGGGTGCAGATAGCGGGTGTTCGAGTTCATCCTCCGCAACTGATCCGCCGCCACCGCCTGAATTCGCGGATGTGCGTGGCCCACATGGGGGACGTTGTTATAGGCGTCCAGGTAAGGGCGCCCCCATTCATCGAACAGGTGGTGTTTCCACCCGCGCACCAGCATCACCGGGTCGTCATACGTCAGGCTGAGATTGCCGCCAAAGTGCTCGTGCCGCCCCTTCAGGATCGCCTGTTTGTCTGTCGGGCGATAGAACACCTTGTCATCGGGCAGGTTCAACAGGGCTGCGGGGTTCGGGCAAACCGCGTGCCACAGCTCCATCTCATCGGGATCACCAACACCTGGCCAATCATTCTGCATTCCGTCCGTGGTCATCGCCAGCTGGAAATGCACATGTGGGGACCAGCCGCCGTTCTGGCTGGCATCCCCCAGACGCGCGAATGCCGCGCCCTGAGCTACGGGATCACCAGGTTTCAGTCGCTCGCACACCTCGGGGTCCAGATGACCATAGAGCGTATAGAACGCATCCCCCTCGGGCGTTTCATGATGCAGGATCACCACACCGCCGTAGTCCAGATGGGCGTCACGGTTCTCGACCGCCTCAACACGTCCGCTTAACGGTGCGTGTAGCAAGGTGCCCACCGGGGCAAACACATCCACGGCCAGATGTACCGTTCGCCGATCTGACGCTTTCCACGGTCCCTTGCGGAATCCCGGCTCGGCATAGATCAGGCGCGGCTCGTTGTAATAACCCAGCCACGGGCCCTCACCATACTCCTCGCCCACGCGCGCGGCCTCGGCCAAAGGCATGTCGAAAGGATTCTGCGGCCAGACACAGTTTTCCACCGACAAAGACCCCATCAGCACATCGGTCAAGTCTTGCCTGAACATTGGGGCAAACTGTCCGCGATGCTCATGCAGATAGGTAAGGACATGCTCGGCGCCGTCGGTGACAGGCAGCCCGCAGGCCACACGCAACCGCGCAGACATCAGGCCACCATTCACCGCCTTGTTCTCCAGGAACCGCCACGCCGGGGCCTGACTGATCGTAACATACGGATCATCAGGGTTTTCAGCCGCCATCAAGGTCGAGTTCACAACCGATACCGCCAGCCGCATCCGTAACAAAGGCCAGATCAGGTCAACCTCTTCCGGACGCAAACGATTGGCCGCGTGATACCCGCGCACCAAAGCGGCCAGCGCATGTTCTGGTCTAGGGTGATCCAGAACGATATACGCCCCGGCAATCGCCAGATCGCACACGCGGGGGGCGGCACACATGTCGCCCAAATCTATCAGCCCGGATACGCTTTGGCGCTGACCCAGATCGCCTTCGACCAGAATGTTGTAATCATTGGCGTCGTTGTGGATCGCCTGTTTCGGCAACGTGGCAAGCGCAGCTGAGGTCGCTGTAAATTCGGTGCAAATCTCTGTCAAAAGCACCCGCTGCGCGGTGTCCGTAATCGCGTCCAACTTTTCCAAAATCCAGCCGGCCTGCGTCAGGTCCCACTTGAAGCTGGCCCGGTTCAACCCGCTATGCGAAAACCCTTCCAATGCGCGATCTGTTGCCCCCAATACGCGCCCCAGCCTGAGTATCAGGTCTTCGGATTTAGGCGCGGCCTTGGCGTAACATTGCCCCGGAAGGCGTTCCAGCAGCCACGCTAGACGCGGCGCACCTTCCTGATCTTCAATTTGTGGCAGTACCACACCTTCAAGATCTTGTATCACCTTCGGAAAGGGCAATCCCGGCGCAACGTGCGCGATGTGATCCAAAGCTTTGACCTGAAGGTCCACGAGTTCCTGCTCACATCCGGCGCGCATGACTTTGAGCACATAGTCCTGACCATTTGTCGCCTGCGCCAGAAAGTTAAGGTCGTATTCGCCATCCAAACGGGTCAGTCGCGCATCCAGACCCCAATGCTGGCGCAATGCGCCTGTCCAGAAACCAATCAAGTCGCTCATTCGAATTCCTGTCCCGCGTTCAGCGGGGTCCTCTTCATCTGGCCCTAAATATCCTCGGGGGTGAATTGGGCCGCGGCCCAAGAGGGGGCAGACAGCCCCCTTGCTTCATCCCAACGCGCGCAAACGCTTGATCAGGGACGAGGTGTCCCAGCGCCCGCCGCCCAGTTTCTGCACATCCTTGTAGAACTGATCAACCAGAGCCGTCACAGGCAGAGACGCACCTGTTTCATCTGCGGTGCTCAGGCAGATGCCCAAATCCTTGCGCATCCAGTCAACAGCGAAGCCGTGATCGAAATGGTCGTCCAGCATGGTCTCGTACCTATTCGCCATCTGCCAGCTTCCTGCCGCGCCCTGGCTGATCACCTCAACCACCGACCGGCCGTCCAGCCCGGCTTTTTCGGCAAAATGCAACGCTTCACTAAGGCCCTGAACCAAACCAGCGATGGCGATTTGGTTGCACATCTTCGTCATCTGCCCCGCGCCGCTGTCGCCGATCCGACGGCAGATTTTGGAATAGACCTGCATGATCGGCTCTACCGTGTCATAGGCCAGCTGGTCGCCGCCGCACATGATTGACAAGACCCCGTTTTCGGCCCCCGCCTGCCCGCCCGAGATCGGGGCATCGACAAAGGCGATCCCACGGGTTTTGCCCGCCTCGTACAACTCGCGCGTCACCTTGGCAGAAACAGTTGTGTGGTCGACAAAAATCGCACCGTCAGACATCCCGTGAAACGCGCCATCTTCGCCGGTGCACACCATGCGCAAGTCGTCGTCATTTCCGACGCAGGACATGACGAACTCAGCACCTTCGGCTGCCTCATGCGGTGTCGCGGCCATTGCACCGCCATGCTGGGCAACCCATGCTTCGGCCTTGGCTTGCGTTCGGTTGTAGACGGTTACGTCGTGACCTGCGGCCTGCAGATGGCCGGCCATTGGGTAGCCCATGACACCCAATCCAAGGAATGCGACTTTTGCCATTTGGTGATCCTCTCTCATGCCCGGTTGGGTCGTTCAGCAGAGACAAACCAAAGCTGCGTGCAAAGGGCAACCCCGTGTTATGCTTTGCCTCCCAAATCTTGCAGGATTGGACAGTCGGGCCGATCATCACCCGCACATGCGTCAATCAGGTGTCCCAACGTATCGCGCATGGCGTTCAGGTCAGCGATCTTGGCCTCGACCTGGGCCAGATGCGCGCGCGCGACCTTCTTGACGTCGGAACTGGCGCGGGTGTCGTCTTCGTATAGGGCCATCAATGTGCGGCAGTCTTCGATCGTAAAGCCCAATGCACGGGCGCGGCCCAGAAAATTCAGCTTGTGTATGTCCTGACTGCGGAACCGGCGGTACCCGTTGTCATCGCGCAGGGGTTTGACCAGTCCGATGTCTTCGTAATAGCGGATCGTCTTTGCGGGTAACCCGGTCTGGGTCGAAACATCACCGATATTCATGGTGCCACCGTTTGCTGAGTTTCTGTGTGCTCTCTTTCAGGCAAAGTGGCCCGGACCCGGCGCAGGCGCAGCGCATTTGTGACTACGAAAACACTGGAAAGCGCCATTGCTCCGGCGGCCAAGGCTGGGGACAGCAATGGCCCGCCAAAGGGAAAAAGCACGCCTGCCGCAACCGGTATCAGCAAGACGTTATATCCAAACGCCCAGCCCAGGTTCTGCCGGATGTTCCGCATGGTGCGGCGGCTGATATCCATCGCGTTCGCCACACCGCGCAGATCACCTGACATGAGCACCACATCCGCCGTTTCAATGGCCACGTCGGTTCCAGTACCAATCGCAATACCAATATCCGCTGCTGCAAGCGCCGGGGCGTCATTGATGCCATCCCCGACAAAAGCCAGCGATCCAAACTGGTCGCGCAGGTCATTGATCGCGGCCAGTTTGCCGTCCGGCAATACCTCGGACGTCACGTGATCAATACCAAGTTTCCGGGCAAGCGACTGCGCCGTGCCGCTATTGTCCCCGGTGACCATCGCCAGAGTCAGCCCCATCGCATGTAGCCTGCCAAGGGCCTCAGCAGTGCCGGGTTTGAGCGGGTCTGAAACTGCAATCATTGCGGCGGCCTTGCTGTCGACAGCCAGGAACAAGGGGGTTGCGCCCTCGGCCGCGCGCTGGTCGGCGTCCTGTTTCAACTCTGACACATCCACGTTGTACTGCCGCATTAGCCTGAGCGACCCGATGATAATCTCTTGCCCGTCAACCAAGGCCCGAGCTCCCAAGCCTGTCAGTGACTGGAAGTCCGACGCATCGGGCGGCACCGCAGGCCCTGCGCGCGTGATCGCAGTTGCAATCGGGTGTTCGGATCGGGATTCAACCGATGCCGCAAGCCGTAAGGCTTGATCGTTGTCGAACCCGTTGGCCGTCACGATAGTTTCAAGTTCAGGGCGTCCCTGTGTCAGTGTCCCGGTCTTGTCCAACGCAACGACCTTGGCTTGCTGAAGCTGTTGCAGAGCATCGCCCTTGCGAAACAGAACACCCAATTCGGCTGCGCGGCCCGTGCCCACCATGATCGACGTCGGTGTTGCCAGCCCCATGGCGCAGGGGCACGCAATGATCAGAACCGAAACACCTGCGACCAAGGCCATCGGCAAGGCGGGCGCAGGCCCAAACATCAACCAAGCCGCAATCGTTAGTGCTGCAACACCGATAACCGCTGGCACGAACCACGCGGTGATACGGTCGACCAGCCCCTGTATAGGTAATTTTGCACCTTGCGCCTGTTCAACCATCCGAATGACTTGTGCTAGAACAGTATCGGCACCAACGCGCGCTGCCCTTACCCGGAGCGCCCCAGTGCCGTTGATGGTGCCAGCCACGACCTGATCCGCCTTGGATTTTCCAACAGGGATCGGCTCACCCGTAATCATGCTTTCATCCACGAAGGACGTGCCTTCCAGAACTTCGGCGTCCACCGGAACACGCTCACCTGGTCTGATCTGAAGGATATCGCCCACCACAATCTCCGAGATCGGGCGGTCGATCATTGTGCCGTCCCGTTCCACCCTGGCCGATTTGGGTTGCAGGCCGATCAGCTTCTGGATCGCAGCACCAGTGCGCCCCTTTGCGCGTGCCTCCATCGCGCGACCCAGAAGGATCAGGACGACGATGACGGATGCCGCTTCGAAATAGACATTGGCGCTGCCTTCCGGCAAGGCGCCCGGCGCAAAAGTCGCGACAACCGAATACAAATAGGCCGCCCCGGTTCCCATGGCGACCAGCGCGTTCATGTCCGGGGACCTGCGCAGCAAGGAAGGGATGCCTTTCGCGTAAAAGACCCGACCCGGTCCAAGCAGAAGAAGAGTGGTCAGGCCAAACTGAATAAGGTGGCTTGTCTGAGTTCCAATCGTGGCGTGAACCAAATGATGAAAGGCTGGGATCATGTGCCCGCCCATTTCCAGCACAAAAACGGGCAGCGCCAGCATTGCGGCAAACAGTGTGGCGCGAGTCAGCGAATTGGCTTCCTGCGCCTTGCTGTGGTTTGCTTCACCGTCCTCTTGCGCGACACGGGCTGGATAACCCGCTTTGGTACAGAGGTCCGCCAGCGCCTGTGCGGTGGTTGCCCCGTCCACATACGTCGCCGTCGCAGTTTCAGTCGCAAGATTGACCTGCGCTTCAACGACGGCTGGATCACCTGACAAAAGCCCTTCGATCTTGCGCACGCATGAGGCGCAGCTCATGCCGGAAACATTCAGCGTCGTATGAGCAATAGCAGTGGGATAGCCCGCCTGATCCAGCGCGTGTGTCAGCGACTCAACTGGCCCGGAAAATGAGACCTGTGCGGTTTCGGTAGCAAAATTGACCGCGGCCGATGTGACGCCCGGAACGTCATCCAGAGCAGCCTCAACGCGACCAACGCAGGACGCACACCCCATTCCGGTGATTTTCAATTGAATTTTCTGCGGTGTAGTCATCCGACTCATCCCGAAGTGCTTTTCACCCTCTAAATGAGGGTTCCAGTCACGGGAAGGTCAAGGGGGTGCGAGTGGATATATGTGTATTTTGAAGAAGAATTAAGCCCCATCTGCCTTATCGCTTCGCGAGATGCTCCAGCAACAAAGAGTTGTAGGTAGCCGGAGGAGAAGAACGCACCGCTTCGGGAGATGCAAAAAAGCCTAGCATCAGAACTCCGGTCGACAGGGTACAGCCAATCAGGCAAATAAAAGCGAAATTCAACGTGGAACGCGGCATGAACTGCTTCCTTGCTTACAGAACATAATCAGGACTTCCGGCAAGCCGTTTCAGGATCGGCTTGCCAGTTGCTGTTTCAGTTTCTCGTTTTTGGCCTGAAGCTGCGCCAGTTGTTGACCAAGCGTGTTCAGGTGGGGGCGCAGTTCCGCCTCGGTAAAACGTGGTGTGATGTGGCGCGGGCAATTCCAATCCAGCCCCTCGACCCGAATAATGACGGCGCGTTCTGCCACAGCATCGGCTTCATCGGGAAACAGGCTGGCTGCGGCGGCTTCGCCTTCGGTGAACGCGACCCGCCCCAGAATCTTCAATCGGCGCTGGTTTGCATAATCCATCAGGATCATGGCCACCCGGTCGTTGCCGTCCAGATTCCCACGAGAAATATACTGCTTGTTGCCGGAAAAGTCGGCGTATCCAATCGTTGTCGGGCCAAACACTTTCAGAAATCCGGCAGGCCCACCGCGATACTGAACATAAGGCCAGCCGGTCTCGGACACCGTGGATTGATAGAACCCATCCCGGGCTTCGATAAACGCTTTTTCTGCGGGGCCAATCTCATGACCTTGCTGGGGGCCGCCCTCAAGAAACTTGGCATAGGTCTTGGCAGAACCCATACGTTCCTGATGGGCGCGAACGGCAGGCGTGAACATCAGTTCGGAAAATGCACGGGGCATGGGCTGTCCTTTCTACAGGCCGAGATCTGACAGGCCGGGGTGATCATCAGGCCGGGGGCCGCTGGGCCAGTGAAACAGCCGGTCTTCTTCCGAAATCGGCACATCATTCAATGACGCATGACGTTTAGCCATCCGGCCATCAGTAGCAAATTCCCAGTTCTCGTTCCCGTATGAGCAGAACCACTGACCGCTGTCATCGTGCCATTCATACGCATAGCGCACGGCAATCCGGCTGTCTGAATGTGCCCAAAGTTCTTTGATCAATCGGTAATCCAGTTCTTTCCGCCACTTTCGCGTCAGAAAGGCGTGGATTTCTGCATGGCCGGTAATGAACTCGGCGCGATTACGCCATTGACTGTCTTCGGTGTAGGCGGGCGTGACGACATCCGGATCGCGGCTGTTCCAGCCGTTTTCAGCCATCCGAATCTTTTGAATGGCGGTTTCCTGCGTGAACGGGGGAAGAGGGGGGCGTGTCATTCTGGTTCCTTTCAGGTCAATGAGGCCGCAAGCAATGCGATGGTCAGAAGAATGGGGACATACTGAGGTGAGAAGGGGCTGGCACGGCGTCTCATCTGGAAGCTCCAAAGGTTTACTGATCGGTACATGTTGTAATTGAAGGTGTACAGATCGGTAATGTTTGTCAAGTGTCACGTCGATATTTTTCTTGGGGCTGTATTGTAAGGTTCTTGTGTTATTTGAGATATTCCCCCGCAGATTTGGAAAGAGGTTGTAGTTTTCAGATCAAAATAATATGTACAGATCAGTCAAGGATTGAGCTAATAAATGCGCCCAAACAAACGAGATGAACTGGTCCGCAAGGCCCTGCAGGTCTTTTACCAAGACGGATTCCACGCCACGGGTATGGATAAACTGGTGGTGGAAACTGGCGTGTCCAAGACCTCGATGTACAAGCATTTCCGAACCAAAGAGGAATTGATCCTTGCTGCGCTGCGTTTGCGGGACGAGAACTTTAGAAACTGGTTTCTGCGTCGCATAGAAGAACTTGCCGACACGCCGGCTGATCAGTTGATCGCCAGTTTCGACGCCTTGGGCGAATGGTTCGAAGAGGATGGATTTCGCGGCTGCATGTTCATCAAGGCCGGTGCAGAGTTTCAGGACAAGACGCATCCGATCCATGTTCAGGCGGCCGAACATAAACGCCTGCTGTTGGAGTATTTCACCGATCTTGCACGCAGGGCAGGCGCGTCTGCCCCTGAGGCACTTGCCTGTCAGATTCTATTGCTGAAAGAAGGGGCCATCGTAACGGCGGTTCTGCTCAAATCCTGCGACCCGGCCCGCGAAGCCAAGGCCGCCGCAAAGGTTCTTCTGGAAGCGGCGTTGCTGAGTTAGTTTCGGCCTGTTCGAATTCCTGAAATGACGTTGCGTTGTGTGTCTCTGCACGCATTGGATCGTTTGTCGGTGCAGATTACGGTGCGCAAAATTTGTTTTTGGGAGGACGCTCTATGTCTCTGTTTTCTGCTACATCCGCTTGGGCGACAGAAGAACACAAGATGTTCGCTGAAATGGCGAGCCGATTTATGGCAGATGAACTGGTGCCGAATATCGAACGGTGGAACGACAACGGTGTTGTTAACCGGGAATTCTGGCGCAAGGCCGGGGATATGGGGCTGATGGCGGGTGCCATCCCCGAGGAATACGGCGGCGTTGGCGGCGACATTGGGTTTGACGCGATCACGATGTATGCGCAAACCTCACATGGGGACGCAGGTTGGGGGTATGGAATTCAGTCCATCGTGACCCACTATATTACTGCCTACGGAAGCGATGAGCAGAAACAAAAGTGGCTGCCCAAGCTGGCCTCTGGCGAAATGGTTGGCGCATTGGCGATGACCGAACCTGGGGCGGGATCTGACGTTCAGTCCATCCGTACAACCGCAGAAAAGGACGGGAACTGCTATCGCCTGAATGGCTCTAAGATTTTCATCACCAATGGGCAATCTGCCGACCTTATTCTGGTTGCGGCGAAAACCGACAAGTCCGAGGGCTCCAAGGGAGTTTCACTGGTCGCCGTCGAAACAGATGGCGCCGAAGGGTTTCGCAAAGGGCGCAACCTGAAAAAACTGGGTATGAAAGGCAACGATACGGCCGAGCTGTTCTTTGAAGACGTGAAGGTTCCGATGACGAACCTGATCGGGCCCGAAGAAGGGCAGGGTTTCTACCAGATGATGAAACAACTGCCGTGGGAACGTCTGACGATCGCTATCATCGCGCTGGGGTCTATTGATTACGCAATCGCCGAAACGGTGAAATACACGCAGGAACGCAAAGCCTTTGGGCAGCGTGTCATGGATTTCCAGAACACCCGCTTCAAGCTAGCCGAGTGCAAGACCAAGGCCGAAATTCTGCGCAGCTTTGTGAGCGATTGTATTGCCAAGTTGGAGGCAGGAACTTTGGACGCTGCGACGGCGTCCATGGCCAAATATTGGGGGTCCGAGGCGCAAAACGAAGTCATGCATGAATGCCTTCAGCTTTTCGGTGGTTACGGGTTCATGATGGAGTATCCCATTGCCCGCCTTTACACGGACGCGCGGGTTCAGATGATTTACGGTGGCACCAACGAGATTATGAAGGAATTGATCGCCCGTTCGCTGGATACCTAGATCGAAAGAGGCTTTCCCGCCCGTCGTCGATGTTTCTGTCGAAACACCTCCTCCCGTTGGGCATGGCAGGTGCGGGCCTTGCCCGCACCTGCCGCGCGCGTTGCCAACTGGCAGTTAAGTTGAAGGCGGCGCTGGCTTAGTCCGCGTCAGAGCTGTCGGTATCTGAAACCGCAACCTGATCTTGCAGCCAGAGCCGGAATGACTTGAGCGGCTCAGGCTCTGCTCTGGATTGCGGCCAAACAAGGTAGAAATCGCCCAGACTGAAACCCGGACCGTCCCAGGCAAGGGCCAGTCGTCCAGACTTTAGGTCATCATCAACCAAATAGCTGGGCAGCAATGCAACGCCCAGCCCATGAATGGTTGCCTGGCACATTGTCGAGAACTGGTCAAACAGCATTCCCTGAATGCCCGAAACCTCGTGCCCTTGAACGGCGAACCATTTCTCCCACGCGTCGGGGCGCGTTTCCAATTGCAGAAGGGGCGCTTTCAGCAACCACTCGATGTTGCCGTTCTGGTCGGGTAGCAGCGCGGGCGCGCAGACCGGCAGGACGTCTTCTCGCATGATGGGAAGGTAGTTGACGCCGGTCCAGTCTTTGCGGCCGAAATGGATTGCGGCGTCAAAGCGTTCCCTGTCAAAATCAAAGGGGCGCAGGCGTGTATTCAGGTTCACCGTGACCTCGGGGTGCTTGCGGGCAAAGTCCTGAAGGCGTGGCGCCAACCAGTGCATTCCGAACGCGGGCAGTATCGAAAAGTTCAGGGATCCGCCGGTCGGGTTGGCCTTTAGTTTCAACGAAGCCTGCGCCAACTGATGCAAGGTCGCGCGGGCCACCTGAACATATTCCTGTGCCGCAGGCGTCAAGTGAAGCCGCATATGACTGCGTTGGATGAGGTCGACGCCCAACTGTTCTTCCAAAGTCTTGAGCTGCCGACTGATTGCGCTTTGGGTCAGGGACAGTTCTTCGGCAGCGGCCGAGGCGCTTCCCAAACGATCCACGGCCTCAAGCGCCAGCAGCGAGGGGATCGAGGGCAGAAACCGACGAGGCGCAATCATATGATATTTCCTCATACCTTTTGAATGGAATATCACTGGCCTTTCGTGTGCGCCAGTCCGATACAGAGATCTGGGTTCACTTGTGGCGAAGGTGCCTTGGGGCCGGGCCGGATGGGATGTGTTGGCGGTGCAAGGTGCAACGGCGACTTTCCGTTGCCAAAACCGTGTGAAGCCTGTGACAAAGAGAGTATCCCATCGTGGATGCTGCTGCGAAACAGTTTTTGAATGAGGCCGCTGATGGATCGCGCTCA
The DNA here is from genome assembly GCF_013034565.1 of Ruegeria sp. HKCCA5491. Taxonomy (NCBI): domain Bacteria; kingdom Pseudomonadati; phylum Pseudomonadota; class Alphaproteobacteria; order Rhodobacterales; family Roseobacteraceae; genus Ruegeria; species Ruegeria sp. HKCCA5491. The sequence continues at coordinate 59,987 of NZ_WQGG01000011.1, read as the reverse complement.
GATCGTTCACGACAATTTTCTGAACCGGGTCGCACAGGGGGATCTGCCAGACGGCCCATTGCCTTGCCCGGGGTTGAACAAGACAGACGCGGTTTCCCTGTTTCGGTCGCAGGTGCTTAGTCGGGCGTTGGACCGGACCAGCCGTGCGATGCAGAAGGCGGGGCAGGGGTTCTATACCATCGGCTCCTCGGGGCACGAAGGGATGGCTGCGGTGGCTCATGCATTGCGCCCGACCGATATCGCGTTCCTGCATTACCGCGATGCGGCGTTTCAAATTGCGCGGTCCGAGCAAGTGCCGGGTCAGCAGATAGCGTGGGACATGTTGCTAAGCTTTGCCTGCTCGAAAGAAGAGCCGACATCGGGAGGGCGGCATAAGGTCTTGGGGTCCAAGGCGCTGATGATCCCGCCGCAGACGTCTACGATTGCCAGCCACCTGCCCAAGGCGGTTGGCGCGGCCTATTCATTGGGCGCGGCACGGCGTCACGATCCCGAACACCGGGAACTGCCTGAAGATGGAATAGCGATGTGTTCCTTTGGTGATGCGTCGGCCAACCATTCGACAGCTCAGGGCGCGATCAACACGGCGGGTTGGACCAGTGTTCAGTCAACGCCGTTGCCTCTTTTGTTTGTGTGCGAGGATAACGGGATCGGCATTTCGGTGAAGACGCCCACCGGTTGGATTCAGGCGTCCATGCAGCACCGACCGGGGATAAAGTACTTCCAAGCCAACGGTTTGGACATTTTTGAAACTTTTGCCGTGGCTAAAGAAGCTGCTGACTACGTCCGAACCCGGCGCAAGCCAGCGTTTCTGCATCTGCGCACTGTGCGCCTTTATGGTCATGCCGGGGCGGACGTGCCCACGACCTATTTGACAAAGTCCGAAGTTGAAGCGGATGAAGCGAATGATCCTCTACTGCATTCGGTGCGACTGTTGGGTCAGGCAGGCGCGCTGACGCCCGATCAGGCGCTGAAGATTTACAATGACACCTGCGCCCGAACTGAGCGTATCGCAGCCGAGGCCGCTTCGCGCCCGCACCTGGCCGACGCGGCTGAGGTCATGGCAAGCCTGATTCCCCCAACACGTGCCTGCAAGCCCACCAATGGCCCAAGCGCCGAGGCACGCACGCGCGCGTTTGGAAGCGATCTACGCGCGATGGACGATCCCCAACCCATGAGCCGACTGATTAACTGGGCACTGACCGATTTGATGCTGGAGCATGGCGAGATTGTCTGTATGGGCGAAGATGTCGGTCGCAAGGGCGGCGTCTATGGCGTGACGCAAAAGCTGCAACAACGGTTCGGGCCGGATCGGGTTATTGATACGCTGTTGGACGAGCAATCAATTCTGGGGCTGGCAATCGGCATGGGGCATAACGGGTTCATCCCGATCCCCGAAATCCAGTTCCTCGCCTATCTTCACAATGCCGAAGACCAGATCAGGGGCGAGGCGGCAACCCTACCGTTTTTCTCGAACGGCCAGTTCTCGAACCCGATGGTTCTGCGGATTGCGGGTCTGGGGTATCAGAAAGGGTTCGGGGGGCATTTCCACAACGACAACTCTCTGGCCGTATTGCGCGATATTCCCGGGGTGATTATCGCCTGCCCTTCGACAGGATCGGACGCTGCGCAGATGCTGCGTGAATGCGTGCGGCTGGCGCGGGAAGAACAACGTGTTGTGGTGTTTCTGGAACCTATCGCGCTGTATCCCATGCGCGATCTGCACGAAGCTCAGGATGCCGGGTGGATGACGACCTATCCCTCGCCGGATCAACGCATCGCGATTGGAGAGGTCGGGGTGCACGGTGACGGGACCGATCTGGCGATCGTCACCTATGGCAACGGGCACTACCTGTCGCAAAAGGCGCTGCCTGCTTTGCGGGCGGCTGGGCTAAAGCCTCGTGTCATTGATATGCGCTGGCTTGCGCCACTACCGGCAGAAGCGCTGCGCGCGGCGACCAAGGGATGCAAACATATCCTGATCATGGATGAATGCCGCCGGACCGGAAGCCAGTCCGAGGCGTTGATGGCCTTTTTTGCCGAAAACAGCGCCGATACCCCTGTCGCACGGGTCGTTGCTGAGGACTGCTTTATCGCGACCGGCCCCGCCTATGCCGCGCCTTTACCGTCAGAAGAAAGCATCGTTGAAGCTGCGCTCAAGCTGACCGGAGGCCGATCATGACCCGCACCGCAGTTGTCATCTGCCCCGGGCGGGGCACTTATAATAAGCCTGAGTTGGGATATTTGCATCGCCACCACGCAGACCGCATGGACATGCTCCACCGGTTTGACGATCTTCGTGCTGAGGCCGGACAAGAGCGGGTAACTGATCTGGACGGCGCGGGGCGCTTTTCGGTCAGCAAATACTCGCGGGGGGATGTCGCCTCGCCTTTGATCTATGCGGCATCCTTATCGGATGCCTTGGATCTGGCTGACGATATCGAGGTGGTCGCTGTCACCGGGAACTCGATGGGGTGGTATATCGCCCTGGCCGTGGCGGGTGCGTTGTCGCCCGAGAACGGGTTCCGCGTCGTGAACACCATGGGGACGTTGATGCAGGATCACCTGATTGGCGGGCAGCTTGTCTATCCCTTTACGGATGAGACATGGAAAAACGATCCGGTCCGCAAGGCGGAGTTGCTGGCCGATGTCGCGCGGATCAATGCGATCGACGGTCATGATCTGGCATTGTCGATCGACTTGGGGGGTATGCTTGTGCTGGCGGGCAATGAGGTGGGGCTGAAGGCCTTTGAAACCTCTCAGCCTGTTGTCCAAAATCAGTTCCCAATGCGACTGGCGAACCACGCCGCATTCCATACACCTCTGCAAGCGCCAGTCGCCGCTAAGGGGCGGTCGCGCCTAGGGGTTGAACTTTTCAGCCAACCGACCCGGCCCCTTATCGACGGGCGGGGCAAGGTTTGGTGGCCGGGCGCTACGTATACGCAGGAACTTTGGGATTATACGTTGGGGCATCAGGTGACGGAGGCCTACGACTTCACCCGTTCCGTACAGACGGCGGCCCGCGAATTCGCACCTGACCTTTTCATAGTCACCGGTCCCGGCGCAACGCTGAGCGGTGCTGTTGCGCAATCACTGGTGCAGGCGAATTGGCGTGGGATGAAGGACAAGGCCGCGTTTCAGGAACGGCAGGACACGCAACCGGTCCTTCTTGCCATGGGGCGCGAGGACCAAAGGGCCCTTGCAACCGGCTGATGCAAGCTGGATGATCCGACCAATTTTCAAGGAGCAGCCCGTGCGCGACCATGACCAGTCCCTTTGGCAACAGACCTGCCGCGAACGGGTCGAAAGCACTGTGCTGACAAATACCCTGACCGTCGATCTTGCGGTGATCGGCGGGGGGTATACCGGCTGCGCGGCGGCGTTGACCGCTGCGCGTGCCGGGGCGTCGGTTTGTTTGCTTGAGGCGCAAGAGATCGGGCATGGCGGGTCAGGCCGCAATGTGGGTCTTGCAAATGCCGGATTGTGGCTGCCACCCGAGGATATCCGGGCACATCTGGGGGCAGCGTCAGGGGATCGCCTGATCAACCTGCTTGCTGTCGCACCTGCCGACGTCTTTGAACTGATCGAGCGGCACGCGATTGATTGCGAACCTGTGCGCAACGGAACCGTGCATTGCGCCCATTCCGGTGCGGGTTTGAAAGATCTGCAAAACCGCTACGCGCAGCAACGCGCAGTGGGTGCGCCGGTTGAGTTGTTATCCACCGATCAGACGCGCCAACGCACAGGCAGCGCGGCTTTCCACGGATCACTGTTTGACCCGCGGGCCGGAACCATTCAGCCGCTGGGCTATGTGCGCGGGCTTGCACGGGCTGCGTCCGAGGCCGGGGCGCAGGTTTTCACGCGCAGCCCGGTTCAATCGTTGACCCGTAGCGGGGATATCTGGGTGCTTGAAACGGAACGAGGCTCAGTGCGAGCCAAAGCCGTGATTCAGGCCACAAACGCCTATCATCAAAGCCTTGCGGCGTCGGCACCGGCTTATGTCCCCGTCTACTATTTCCAGTTTTCCACCGCCCCCTTGTCGGACAACCTGCGGGCCAGCATTTTGCCGGGCGGAGAAGGGTGTTGGGATACTGGGTTGATCATGACCTCATTCCGCGTCGATCAGGATGATCGGTTCATTATCGGTGCGATGGGTGATCTTTCACACGCGGGGAGTGGAGCGCACAGGCGCTGGATTCGGCGCAAATTGTCCGAACTGTTCCCGCAACTGTCCGACCTGCCGTTGACTGAGGGCTGGCATGGGCGGATCGCGATGACCTCGGATCATATCCCGAAGATCACCGAGATTGGCCCAAACGCGCTTTCTGTCCATGGGTATTCCGGGCGAGGCATCGGGCCGGGAACCGTGTTTGGCCGGTTGGTGGCCGAAAGCCTGTTGCGCGAAGATCCCGATCTCTTGCCCGTCCCGATGGTGTCGGAATACTGCGAAAGCTGGACCGGCCTGCGCCGCGCCTATTTTGAAACCGGCGCGGCGTTGACTCATTTTGTCAAAGCGCGGTTCTGAATTCAGACCGACCGGGTAATGCCGCCGTCAACGCGTATGTTTTGGCCCGTGATGTAACCCCCGCCTTCTGACGCAAGCAATGCAACGACCGAGGCGATCTCATCATAGCTGCGCCCATATCGGCCCATAGGAATGCGGGCGCGGAAATCCTCGTTCTCGGGCAGGCTGTCGATAAAGCCGGGCAGGACGTTGTTCATGCGGATATTGTCAGCGGCGTATTTGTCTGAATACAGCTTGGTGAAGGCGGCAAGGCCAGCGCGGAACACGCCCGAGGTTGGAAACACGGGGTCAGGCTCGAACGCAGCAAAAGTCGATATGTTGATGATCGAGCCACCGCCTTGCGCCTGCATGATCGGCGTCACCAGCCGCGTTGGCCGGACGGCGTTCATGAAATACACATCCATTCCCGTGTGCCAGTCTTCATCGGTCAGATCCAGAATGGGCGCGCGCGGCCCGTGCCCCGCGGAATTCACAAGCACATCTATGCGTCCCCAATGGGCCATCGCTGCATCGACCAGTTTTTGCAGGTCGTCTGTCGACTGGTTCGACCCGGTCACGCCGACCCCGCCCAGTTCATGCGCCAATGCCTCGCCTTTGCCCGACGAGGACAGGATGCCCACCTTGAACCCGTCGGCGGCCAAGCGGCGGGCAGAATCTGCCCCCATGCCGCTGCCGCCTGCTGTAATTAGCGCTACTTTCGTCATCTCAAGCCTCCGATGTCTAGTGCTCTAAAGATGCGCTCTGACTGGTGGTTTGACCAATCAGTTCTTCTGTCTTTATGCTGTAGAAAAACTACAGGATAAGCAAATGGCAGCCCTGCCCCCATTGAACGCGCTCCACGCCTTTGAAGTTGCGGCCCGGCATTTGAATTTCCGGCTTGCAGCAGAGGAGCTTGGCGTCACTCAGGGTGCCGTGGCGCAACAGGTCCGTGGGCTTGAGGCGCGATTGGCCGAAAAGCTGTTTGAACGTCTGCCGCGCGGTTTGGCGCTGACCGAGGCGGGTCGCCGTTTTCATGCGCCACTGCGCCGGGCGTTCAGGTTGATTGAAGAGGCCGTGGATGAATTGTCCAGCGATCAGCAAGTTGTTGTTTCAGTGACACCAAGCTTCGCTTCAAAATGGCTGGTGCCGCGTTTGCCAGATCTGACAGACAAGCACCCCGACATCTCGGTGAAAATTGATGCGCGGGAACGGCTGGCGGATTTCAAGGGTGACGGCGTGGACATCGCCGTGCGGCAGGGACGAGCGCCGTTTGGGGCGGGCCTGACATCAACCCCTTTGTTTTCAAATGCGTTCGTTCCGGTCTGCAGCCCCGAATTGGCAGGGGAGATCACGCGACCAGCGGACCTTTTGGACCACGTTCTTCTGAACGATACGCATGGGTTGTGGCCGCTGTTCCTTGAACGCCTTGGGCTGGTTGGCAAGCCTCGAGTTATGAGTTTCAGCCAGACGAGTCTGACCATTGACGCCGCTGCCTCGGGGCAGGGGATTGCACTGGCACATGAACCTCTGGTCGCGACGGAACTTGCATCGGGACGGCTTGAACGGCCCTTGTCGGATGTTCTGATCGAAGACCTCGGGTTCCATGTTGTCAGCCCGGCAAAACCGCGGCAGCCCGAATTGGTTGCGTTGATGAAGAACTGGCTGCTGTCTCAATCGTGAAGCGTGGCCGCTATGTTTTCTATTCGTCCCCGCAACCAGCGATGCGCGGGGTCATTGGCAAACCTCTGATGCCAGACCATGTAGATCGAGACCGGTTCACAGTGAAACGGTAACGGTGCGCAATCCAACGCGGCGAGGGGACCGTGCCTCATCAAGGCCGTGTCGGTTGAAATCAGGTCGCTTCCTTTCACAAAGGATGGGATGGCGTTGAAATGGGGTAAGGTGACCGTGGCGGGCCTGATCTGGTTTTGGTCCACACCCCGCATGACCGCGCGCGAACTGCGCCCGTCCGTGAACCGCACCTCGACATGTTCGGTTTCGCAATATGTTTTCCAATCGGTTGGCGGCTGGCGGCGGGTTCCGTCGTAATAGATCATCAGCGGGCTGCTGAGGACACGCTTTTGAAAGATGTCTGGCCCATCCGGTGGCAATGGGGACAGCATCAACTGACACCGGTCGCTGCGCAGCAGGTCCGGATCCGGTACGCCCGAGGGAATAAAGCCAAGCCGCAGTCTGATACCTTCGGAACGGACCAAGCGGAGCAGTTTGGGGAAGATCAACTCTCGCGGCATGTCGTTTGTGGCGATTTGAACGTGCAATTCCTCGGATAGCGGATCGAACGGGCGATCGTCGGTCAGCGCCCGCAATCCATCAAGCACGCCTTGCACCGGTTCTTTCAGGGACAGGGCGCGTTCGGTCGGTATCAGGCCTTGACCTGAACGAACAAACAAAGGGTCTCCCAGAACCTGCCTCAGCTTGGCCAGCGTATGGCTGATCGCCGATTGCGTAACGCCCATTCGGTCCGCAGCCTTTGAGACCGAGTTCTCCTCGAGTATCGTCAAAAAGACGCGCAGAACTTTGCCATCAAGGTCAGTGAAATCAATTTTGCTCATGCCGTCTATGATAATTCATGAATGGATTGGTGGTCCATGACGATTTAGATGACGTTGAGCAAACAGGAGGCACGCGATGGGGATCCGCTTTTTCTCGGACAGGAACAGGTCGGTACATATGGGGTCGTACCCTTTGGAACGGCTGGCCCGGCAGACCGCGATGCCAGATATGTCTGGGGCCCGTCAAATGCCGGTTCTCAGTTTCCAGCGCCCTAATCAGCCCGAAAGCATCGTGAATGCGATGGGTGAGTTTCAGGCGATGATGGATGCGACCCGCGACGGGTTCGTGAACCCGGTGCCGTCCGAGATACCCACAGATCCGACAGAGCGTGCCAACCACCTGAAGGCGTTTGGATATTTCAACGATGCATCCATGATGGGCTGCGGTCCGCTTCCCGCCGAGGCATTGCTGTCCGAACCCCGCCGCAACCCCGATATTGACCGTCTGGCCCATGCGTTGAAGACGCGCCAGACCAAGACGCTGGCGTCCGGCATCGACCTGATCATGGCCGATTTGAAGGAAAGCATGGAGGCCGAGCCGCGCCCCATGGACCGTCATCGTCATGCGATTGTCTTTCTGTACGAATACAACCGCGACCCAAATCCGGAAGAACCCGGGTCCGACTGGATCATGAACGCGCAGGACCACCGCGCATGTCTGCTGGCCACCGAGAACGCGGTGGTCATCGCCAATTACATCCGCATTCTGGGGTTTGACGCGCGGGCGCACACGGTCATGTCGTCCGAGGTTGATCTGGGAAAGCTCGCCGTCGCGGCGGGCCTGTGTTCGGTCGAGGACGGAGAGGTCGTTGCCCCATGGCTGGGCAAACGGTTCGGGCTGGCTGCCGTGACGACCGAGATGGAGATCGCGCATGATCTGCCATTGGCGCCGATGGCCCGGCAGCCGTGGTTTCACACCCAAGGCCCCGCTTGGTGGCTGGGTACGGGGTTTGCCAAGAACGCGCTGAATCGCGACGCTTATGCCAAACGGCGCTATGTGGATGGGGCGCATCCGTTTGAAAAACTCAAGCGGGTCGACGCGCCCACCACGTATATTGACGAAGAAAACGTCGCCCGCGTCCCCAAACGCGCTGACATGTTCGCACGGGCACAATTCGGCGACATGGGGAAAAACCTGCAGGACGCGGCGAAAGGCGGTTATTACGTTCGCAAAGCGGCCCCCAGTTTCGCGCAACGCCGCGCGCTGGGCGCGTTTGTGTTGTTGCAGGATGGGGAAAGCGCGGACACTTCGCCACCAACCGATACCGCACGCAATGCCGCGAATATCAAGGCGGCCACGTATTTTCTGGGCGTTGATGCGGTGGGCCTTAGCCGCTGCCCCGAGTGGGCGTGGTACTCCCATGATGCGACGGGCGAGGAGATCAATCCGCCCCACGACCAAGCCATCAGCATGATCATCGACCAAGGCTATGAAACGATGGAGGGCGCCAGCGGCGATGACTGGATCAGCGTCGCGCAGTCGATGCGCGCCTATCTGCGGTTCTCGCTTCTGGGTGGAGTGATCGCGCAGCAGATCCGTAACCTCGGGTACAAGGCCCGCGCGCATACGGTAATGGATGGTGAGGTGCTGCAACCGCCCCTCCTGTTGTTGTCCGGGTTGGGTGAGGTCAGCCGGATCGGAGAGGTGATCCTGAATCCCTACCTTGGGCCGCGCCTGAAGTCCGGTGCGGTGACAACGGATATGCCGATGGCCCATGACAAGCCGATTGATTTCGGCCTGCAAACCTTTTGCGAGTCTTGCAACAAATGCGCCCGCGAATGTCCCTCGGGCGCGATCACCGCCGGGCCAAAGCTGATGTTCAACGGCTATGAAATCTGGAAATCCGACAGCCAGAAATGCGCCACCTACCGCGTGACCACGCCGGGCGGTGCAATGTGCGGGCGGTGCATGAAGACCTGCCCGTGGAACCTAGAGGGAATCTTCAAAGAGCGTCCGTTCCGATGGGCCGCGATGAACATCCCTCAGGCCGCGCCCGCGTTGGCGAAACTGGATGACACTGTCGGCAATGGCGGCCTGAACGACATCAAGAAATGGTGGTGGGACATCGAAGTGCAATCGGACGGCGCTTACCGCCCGACCGAGCATCCGTTGAACCGACGAGACCTGCAAACCGATCTTGATCTGAAATACGAAGACCAGACGCTTGCGGTCTACCCCGCCTACCTTGCGCCGCATCCCTGGCCCTATCCCTTTGCCATGGACCGTGAGGCCGGGATCGCCGCGTATCAGGCAATGGTGACCGCAGATGAATACAAGGACCGCAAAGCTGCGGGTGATATGTCGGTGATTCACCGCTATGCGATCGCGGGCGATGCTCCGGTGATGCGGGTTGAACTAACGAAGGTCGGTAAGATGACGGCAGATGTGACCAAGTACGAATTCTCTACTCTGGACGGCTCGCCTTTGCCGGAATGGACTGCTGGCGCGCATCTGGACGTTCTGGTCGCGCCGGAATTCCTGCGGCAGTATTCCATGTCCGGCGACCCGTCCGACCGCATGACCTATCAGATCGGTGTGCTGCGCGAGGATGACGGGCGCGGCGGCTCGGCCCTGCTGCACCGGATTTTCAACGAGGGGCGCAAGGTCTTCATCTCGAAACCCATCAACCATTTTGAACTGGACGAAGGCGCGACCAAGAGTTTTCTGATGGGCGGCGGAATCGGAATAACGCCGATGATAGCCTTCGCCCATCGGTTGCACGCCTTGGGCAAACCGTTCGAACTGCATTATTCCGCCAGCACCCGCGCCGGGGCCGGGTATCTGGAAGACTTGGCGGGGATGCCTTGGGCGGATCATGTGCATTATCATTTCTCGGACGAAGGCACGCGCGCCGACCTGGATGTGATCTTGAAAGGCTATCAGGACGGTTGGCATGTCTATACCTGCGGACCGGATCGGTTCATGGACGGGGTGATGCAGGCGGCTGAGCGTCAGGACTTTCCCGATGAGGCGCGGCATCTGGAGTATTTCTCGGTCCCCGAACAACCCGAATACGAGAATCACGAATTCACCTTGCGGCTGGCCAAGTCGGGCCGCGATCTGACTGTGCCCGCAAACAAGGACGCCGCGCAGGTGTTGAATGAGGCGGGTATACACGTGGATGTGAAATGCGCTGACGGCATCTGCGGGGTCTGTAAATGCGGCGTGGTCTCGGGTGAGGTCGAACACCGTGATTTCGTTTTGTCCAACAAGCAGCGCGAGGGGGCGATCATCCTTTGCCAAAGCCGAGCTGCGCAAAAAGATGGTGTGATCGAGATCGACCTCTGATCGGAAGTTCAGAAATGACATTTTGAATCGCAAAATTTGGTCGTTCCAGCCATGGACGCCGGGGCGGTGCTGCACTAACGTCCCCTGCGAACCCCAGTGAATCCTGATCAACAGGTGCGAGGTATTTTCATGGATTATCACAGCCCCGCCAGTTTCGCCGAGGCGTCGGCTCTGGCTGCAAACGCAACGGGCGTTACCCGCTTTCTGGCTGGCGGAACGGATGTTCTGGTGCAGTTGCGCTCGGAATTGGTCACGCCCGACACGCTGATCGACATCAAGAAAATCGACGGTGTCAGCGACATAACCCGCAACGCTGATGGAAGCTGGACGCTGGGCGTTGCCGCCACCGGCGCCGAGATGAGCGAACACCCCGAGCTTGGCCGCGACTGGCCCGGCGTGGTTGAGGCGATGGATTTGATCGGATCCACGCAGGTGCAGGGCCGCGCAACGCTGACCGGCAACTTGTGCAATGGTTCTCCGGCGGCGGATTCGGTGCCTGCGATGGTTGCGGCAGGCGTGACTGTGACGGTCATCGGCCCCGAAGGTGAGCGCGAGGTGGCGGTCGAAGACATCCCCACCGGCCCCGGCAAAACGTCGCTGGCCAAGGGCGAGGTTGTCTCAGCCGTGAATATCCCTGTGCGCGGGGACAACGCGGGCGACGCCTATCTGCGGTTCATTCCGCGCACCGAGATGGATATCGCCGTGGTCGGCGTAGGTGTCAGCCTGCGTCTGGATGGCGATACTGTGGTCGAGGCGCGTGTGTCGCTGGGCGCGGTCGCCCCCACCGTCCTGCTAGTTGAAGATTGCGCCAAAGCCATCATCGGCAGCACGCTGGACGACGCGGCGCTGGATGCGCTGGCGGCAGCGGCCTCTGCAGCCTGCAACCCGATTGACGATAAACGCGGGACGATCGCATTCCGCACCGAGGTCGCTGGCGTTCTGGCCAAACGTGCCGCGAAAATCGCCTATGCCCGCGCGAAGGGAGAAAAAGCATGAGTAAGCTCCACGTATCCACCACCGTGAACGGGGATGAGGTCGATTTTCTGTGCGACCCCCGTGAAACCTTGTTGGACTGTCTGCGCGACAAGCTGAACCTGACCGGCGCGAAAGAGGGCTGCGGAACCGGCGACTGCGGCGCGTGTTCCGTCACCGTCGATGGCCGTTTGGTCTGTTCGTGCCTGATGTTGGGTGCCGAGGCCGAGGGTAAGCAGATCGAAACCGTCGAAGGTATCGCGGATGGTGACGTGCTGCACCCGTTACAGCAGAAGTTCATCGACCATGCCGCCCTGCAATGTGGCATCTGCACACCGGGCATTCTGGTGGCGGCCAAGTCGCTGCTGGAAAAGAACCCCAACCCGACCGAGGAAGAAACCAGGTACTGGCTTGCAGGCAACCTTTGCCGCTGCACCGGTTATGACAAGATCATTCGCGCCGTGATGGAAACGGCAGAAGAATTGCGGGAGGCGTCGTAATGGCTCTGGACGATCGTAAGACAGAATTTACCTTTGTCGGCACTCGCCCGAACCGCCCAGACGGGTTGGACAAGGTCACGGGCCGGGCCAAGTTTGGCGCGGACATGTCAGCCCCGGGGATGCTGCACGGTGCGATCCTGCGCTCGCCCCATGCCCATGCGCGGATTGTGAAGATCGACGCGTCCAAAGCTGAGGCGTTGAAGGACGTCAAAGCCGTCGTCACCCGCGCCGATTTCGCCGAAGTGCCGTTCATGCCCGGCCTGGAAGGTGAGTTCTGGAATGTGCTGGAAAACGTCATGGCGGGGGAAAAGGCGCTGTATGACGGGCACGCAGTTGCGGCTGTTGCGGCGACATCGGCTCTGGCCGCGCGCGACGCGTTGAAACTGATCGAGGTCGAGTACGAGGTTCTGCCCCACGTCACTGACGTGGACAAGGCGATGGCCCCGGATGCGCCGGTCATCCGCGAAGGGGCTGCGGATTATTCCGTGCCCGAGGGGATGCATCCCAACGTCGTGCGTTATCACGAAAGCGGCCATGGCGATGTCGAGGCCGGGTTCGCCGAGGCAGATCTGGTGATCGAAGACAGTTTCGTCACCGAAGCCACCCATCAGGGCTATATCGAACCGCATGCCTGTCTGGGGATGCTGGGCACTGACGGCAAGGGTGAGCTGTGGTGTACCACTCAAGGCCACTGGATCGCGCAAAAAACCTGTGCGGCGCTTTTGGGCATCGAAACCTCGCAATTGCGCGTCACCGCATCCGAGATCGGAGGCGGTTTCGGTGGCAAGACAACGGTATTCATCGAACCTGTCGCGCTGGCACTCAGCCGCAAGGCCAACCGGCCCGTTAAAGTTGTGATGACCCGATCCGAGGTGTTCCGGGCGACCGGTCCGACAGCTTCGGCGTCGATGGATATCAAAATCGGGATGAAGAAGGACGGCACAATCTCTGCCGCGCAGGGTGTGTTCCGCTTGCAGGGTGGGGCATTCCCGGGCGCGCCCGGCGACATGACCGCCATGTGCGCCTTTGCGCCTTACAACCTGACCAACGTCAAGCAGATCGGCTATGACGTCATGGCCAACCGTCCGAAACAGGCGGCCTATCGCGCGCCGGGTGCGCCAATGGGCGCGTTTGCCGTTGAGTCGGTGATTGACGAGCTGTGCAAGAAGCTGGGTCTGGACCCGGTCGATGTACGCCTGAAAAACGCGGCCCATGAAGGGACCAAGGCCAGCTATGGCCCGCGCTATCAGCGGATCGGTCTGGTTGAAACGCTGGAAGCGGCCAAGGCGCATCCGCATTATTCGGCCCCACTGAATCCAGGGCAGGGGCGCGGGATTTCCTGCGGGTTCTGGTTCAACCACGGCGGCGAGACAAGCGTGTCGCTGGCCCTGTCCGAGGACGGCTCGGCGCAGTTGATGGTGGGGACGCCGGATATTGGTGGCTCGCGCGCGTCGATGGCGCTGATGGCGGCCGAAGTGCTTGGTATCCCTTATGAAAACATCCGTGTGACAATCGCGGATACGGCGACGCTGGGCTATAACGATGTCAGCCACGGTTCACGCGTGACCTATGCCAGCGGTCTGGCGACCATCAAAGCGGCGCGCCATGCGGTTGAGAAACTGAGCGAACGCGCGGCGGCCAAGTGGGGCATCCCCGTGGACGCGGTAAAATGGGAAAACGGTTGCGCTGTCCCGTCTGGCCCCAATGCCGGAGATTTCGATCCGATGCCACTGGCTGATATCACGGCCAATATGGGCAGCACCGGGGGGCCGATCTCGGGCCATTTCGAGGCGACGCCCGAAGGTGCAGGTGTATCCTTCGGCACGCATATTGTGGATGCCGAAGTTGACCCGGAAACGGGTAAGACCAGCATCACGCGCTATACGGTCATTCAGGACGCGGGCAAGGCTATCCACCCGACCTATGTGGAAGGCCAGTACCAAGGTGGCGCTGCACAAGGGATCGGTTGGGCGCTGAACGAGGAATATATCTATGGCGAGGATGGTCGGCTGCAAAACTCGATCTTCCTTGACTATCGCATCCCCGTCGCCAGTGACCTGCCCATGATCGACACGGTGATTGTCGAAGTCCCCAACCCTGGCCACCCGTTCGGCGTGCGCGGAGTGGGTGAAACAGGAATCGTGCCGCCTCTGGCCGCTATCGCAAATGCGGTATCGCAAGCGGCGGGCGTTCGAATGAAGCAACTGCCGATGTCCCCGCCGCGCATTCTGGCCGCGCTTAGGAACAATGGTTGAGGTTCACCTCTGGTCTGGTCTTCGGTCTTTGACCGGGGGCCAGCAGGTGGTGGAGGTCGATGCCAAAACCACGGGTGAGCTGCTACAGGAACTGGTGCGGCTACATCCTCAGCTTCAAGGGCCGATAGATGCCGGCGTGTCCATCGCGATTGACGGGCGCGTTGTAGCCAGCGGTCTGACCGAGCCGATCCCTGAAGGCAGCGAAATCTATCTGATGCAAAGGCTGAGGGGCGGTTAGCCCTTCGGCGACCACGGCTCGCGCCCAACCATCCGGTCAGCCTCGGCTGTGATGTCGTTCATATGTTTTTCAAGGCTGAGGCGCAGCGCTTCGATCTGGTCTTCGGTCGCTTTGCGCGGAACGGGATCCGTCCATTCGCGGCACAAAAAGACGCCTTCGTTCCGCCACGGGCGCGGCATCAGTAGGCGATCCCAGGTTCCAGCCTCGCTTCCGTGTTTGGCTGAGAATGTGATGCCAAAGACCCGTTTGCCCGACGTGCGCGCCCAGATCAGGGGCACGGTTGAAGATACGCGTTCAGGCCCACGCGGACCATCGGCGGCGATCCCGATCGAGATACCCTGTTTCATCTTTCCAAGAACCTCGCGCGACAAGGCGACGTGGCGCTTGTGGCTGGACATGGCAATCGTGTCCATGCCGAACAGTTTCTGCACCCGGCCTACCATGCTGCCTGCACGTGCCGACGAGGTGATCGAACAGATGCGACCCTTGTCCAATGGAAAGAAATAGGGCGACTGCGCCAGTCGCTGATGCCACAGAACAACGATGACCGGTTCGCCTTGATCGGCCAGTTGGTCAAGTTCTTCGTACCCGATACGTTGCCACTTGGTATTGCGGTTGACCATCCGGATATAGCTTGCGATCCGCCGGGCCGCCCAGTTCAGAACGGCTTCGCTGTCGGCAATTTTCTTGCGGAGGTTCACGTCAGGCGTCCTTCTGTTGGCGAAAATGTGTCTTATAGAACTCAACGCCGCGCGCAACTTGTTTGTGAAATACATAACTGTGGCTGAATCTCAAAAAGCCTCTTGAGTCCGCCGCGCGGCTGGCATATCTGAGGCGCACCTTAGGGGTATAGCTCAGTTGGTAGAGCGACGGTCTCCAAAACCGTAGGTCGCGGGTTCGAACCCTGCTGCCCCTGCCATTTCCATCAAAATCTCAGGCGAGCCTGTGCCGTCGGCACCGTAGCATTCTGACCGGAGTTTCTAAATTTTCAGCAAATCAAGTAGTGTTGGTCGCGTTCTTGATGAGTTTTTGCTGTTTTGGGGGCAATCCATGCGTATTTTCTTTAAACAAAGCCTTGTTGCGTTCTGGTTCGTATGGTGGGCTTTTGCGTTCCTCACCGACTTTGTCGGTGGTCTGGAGCTTCTTGGGTACACGTCTACGCCGTGGTTCGATGGGCACAACTATCCGTTCCTGCAAAAAACACTTGAGCAGTTCGGAGCGACTCCGGCCGTGGATATCGCCTTGTTTGTCGGTATCATCGCTTGGGCTTTGATTGCGGCCTTGCTGTTTTTGATCGCAGTTGCAACGCCTTACCAGAACAAGAAGCTTTGGATCAAACGCGTGGATACGGCCTTTGTGGTGTCAATTGGCCTGTGGCTTGCGTTCTTTCTGTCTGACCAGACAGTCATGAAATTCGATCTGGAAGAAAACCATATGGTTCAGGGTGGTTTTCAGCTTTTGTGCTATCTGACAATTCACTTGCTGCCGGATTGAGGTAAAATTCAGCCGAGTGTCCAAACGCGGTTTCCACGGCTTTCCGAATACAATACTGTCGGCGGGAACTTGATCAGACGGATGGAGTCTCATGTCGCGCTTCGATGGCTATTTCCTGCGGCAACTGCTGATTCTGTTCGGCTTTTTCACCCTGGTTCTGGTGGGTGTATTCTGGATCACCCGGTCGGTCAGCCTATTTGACCGCGTGATCAGCGGCGGGCAGTCGGCAATGGTGTTTCTGGAATTTACCGCCCTGACCCTTCCCACCCTGATACGAACCGTGATGCCGATGGCGGTGTTCGCCGCCGCCGTCTATGCCACCAATCGTCTGAGCCGGGAAAGCGAACTTACGGTCATGTTGGCCACCGGGTCCAGCCCGTGGCGGTTGGCGCGCGCCGTGTTTCTGTTTGGGCTGATAACCGGGCTGATGATGGCTGCGATCAGTGTGTTCCTGCGCCCCGCGTCCGTTGATCAGCTTGAACGACGTCAGGCCGAGGTCGCAGGCGATGTCACCGCCCAGCTATTGAATGAGGGTGAGTTTATGCACCCCGCGGTTGGTGTGACGGTTTATATCGGGCGGATTGACCTGGACGGGACGCTGTACGAGGTGTTCGTCTCTGACCGTCGGGATGAGGATAATCCGGTCAGCTACTCAAGCAAAACCGCCTATCTGGTCAATAGTGGCGAGGGGATACACCTTGTGATGGTGGACGGGGTCGCTTTGCGGTTGACCAAAGATGGGCGAACGCTGTCTTCGACCCTGTTTGAGGACGCGTCTTATGACATCTCTGGGATGACAAACACCAACCGGATAAAGAATCGCAGTCTCGAAGCCATTCCCACCCTCGAGCTTTTGCAAAGCCGGGACAAGATTATCGCGGCAGGGGAGTTCAGCGAAGGTGAGTTGATCGACGAACTGCATCAGAGGTTTTCGTGGATTGCCATATGCGTGGCGGTCGCGATGGCCGGATATGCCACTTTGATGTTGGGAAGTTTCTCAAGGTTCGGGCTGTGGCCGCAGATTTTCGGGGCGTTTACGATTCTGGTTCTGCTCGAGGGCGTTCGGGGATTTGTGTCACCTGTCGTGATCGACGATCCGGATCTGTGGATATTGCTTTACCTACCAGCGATTTTGGGCATCTTGATTTCATGCGTGTTTCTGTTGATCGCAGGACGCCCGCTTTTGCGGACCAGACGACGAAATGCGACACCAATGCCGACTGCGGCCTAGCTTGCTCCTCTAAGGTCTGTCACGCACCCCAGAACACTTTCCAGGGCAGGGCTGTTCTTCCGGGCGATCAGGTAAACAGGCAGCAAAAGGTCGCGCGAACCGATCACGCGGCATAGATCGCCAGCGTGTAAATACTCAGCAACGAGATATTCGGGGAAATAGCCGGTTCCGCCCCTCTTGAGGATATAGCGCAGGGCCATCATGCAGTTTCCCAGAAAGACCGATTGAGTCGACGCCTGTCGCGCGATTGACCGAATGTGATCCTGATAGACCTCGCCCAATTCCAGATTAACGAATACGGGATCGTGCAGGTTGGTTGTTGCCTGAACCAATATCAACCGTTCTGGGACAAGTTCCTTACACTCAACCCGCGCATCTGTTGGTTTTTCATGTGTCAGCGCAGCGTCAAGTACATGGGTCGCCACGGCGTCGACCATGTTCAGATCGTGATCATAATTCAGCGTCAGCAGAATTTGCCCAAGACGCTGTTCAAAGCGCACCGCGAGGTCGACCAGCAAGGGGTCCCAAATGCTGAGTTGCGCACCTAACCGCAAAGCGATCCGGTTCTGTGTTTGTGCAGGCAGATCGCGGGATGCAAAGGACCAAAGCGACAGCATCTGTTCCGCATAGGGTCGGAATTGGCGTCCGAATTCTGTCAGCCTTGTACCCCCGGCACCGCGTGTGAATAGGGGCTTTCCGGTTTCTTCTTCGATCAATCGGATACGGGCGCTGACAGCCGTCTGGGTGATGTTCAGCTTGCGGGCCGCCGCGTGAAAGCCTCCTGACTCGGCAACGCATAGAAAGGTCTCAAGGGCTTTGATTTGCATATTGAAAGTATTTTTTGATTGATGTGATAAAATCAATTCATTTTTTTGGGCAAGCAGTTTGCGCTATCCTCGCTGAACAAATCAGCCAAAGGACCGCGCGATGCTGGACAAAAGCCACAAACCCACCTGGACCAGTTTCGAGGAGGCGACCAAAGCCGACTGGGATGCCGTCATCGAATATGAAGAGGCCTATAACGCCGCTCTGCCCGACCGAATTCTGGATGCGATCCGCTCGCTGGACGAAGATTGGACGCCTTATCCGGTGAATCGCTACCAGCACAGTCTTCAGGCCGCGACCCGCGCCTATGAGGATGGCGCGGATGAGGAATTGGTCGTAGCGGCCTTGATCCATGACACTGGCGATATTCTGTCCCCCTACAATCATGGTGAGTTATCAGCCGCAATGATGAAGCCTTATGTCAGCGAAAAGACCTATTGGATTTTGAAACATCACTGTGTCTTTCAAGGGTATTACTACAATCATCATTGGGGCGGAGATCGTAATGCCCGCGACAAGTACCGCGACAGCCCGTACTGGGAGGACTGCCGCTATTTCTGCCACGAATACGATCAGAAGGCGTTTGACCCGGACTATCCGACCAAACCGTTGGAGTTCTTTGAGCCTATGTTGCGCCGCGTCCTGAGCAAGGGTGAAGGGCACATGGAACTGAATGAAACGTCCGAGGGTTAACAGGCTGCCATCAGTCGATAGACGATTTGTGCCGCGGTAAAATCCCACGCTGCATTGCCGTCGGGGGCCAGCTCGACCACGTCGAAGCCTACGCATTTGCGGCCCTTCAGGGCGTGTTCGACCAGGCGCAGGGCTTGGTAATATCCAAGCCCGCCCGGAACCGGGGTGCCGGTGGCGGGCATCAGCGACGGGTCCAGACCGTCTACGTCAAAGCTGACATAGACCAGTTCGGGAAAATCCTCGGGCAGGTTGACCGCGTGGATATTGCCGGTGACCAACTCCTCGGCATCCACGTGGAAGACGTGGTTTTTCAGACGGCTTTGGGCTTCTTCGGTGGAAAAGGCGCGGACGCCGAATTGGGCCAGTTTGACGCCTTGCTCGGCCAGCAGGTGCATAACCGACGCGTGAGAGTGTTTCTCGCCCTGATACGCGTTGCGCAAATCGGCGTGGGCGTCGATCTGCACGATCCCTATGGGTTGGTTAAGCGCCCGTGCCACGCCCATTACCGCGCCGTAACTGAGCGAATGCTCCCCGCCCAGCGTCACCGGCACCTTGTCTGCGCGGATGGCGGCCTCGGTGCGTTGGGCCAGCCGTTCCATCACCTTGGGCAGCGGGCCGTCGCAGTCCAGCGGGGGTTCGGTAAAGATCCCCTCGACGCAGGGTTCGGCATGGCCGGTAATGCGCTCCAACTCATTGCTGGCCTCGATGATGGCTTCGGGGCCCTTGGCCGTGCCCGCGCCATAAGACACGGTGCGTTCGAGCGGCACGGGGATCACGCGAAAGCGGGCGGATTCGCTGCGTTCCGCGGCGGTGAGTTCGCTGTCGAGGAAGATGCTCATGAGAGTCTCTCTTTGAAGTCGTCATAGCCGAATTGCCGGATGATTTTCAGGTCGTCCGTATCGCTATTCCACAGGGCGATGGTGGGCAGGGGAACGCCGTTGAACGTGTTGGTCTTGACCATCGAATAATGCGCTTGATCGAGGAAGGCAAAACGCTGGCCGATTTCCAGCGGCTTGTCCCACGTGTAGTCGCCGATCACGTCGCCCGCGAGGCATGAGGGGCCACCCAGACGGTAGGTATGGCCTGTTGCGGCCTCGTCCATCAGGGCGGGGCGATAGGGGGCTTCGATCACGTCGGGCATGTGGCAGGTGGCCGAGATATCGGTGATCGCAAGACTCATGCCATTGGTCGGCAGGTCGAGGATCTCTCCGACCAGAATACCCGCGTCCAAGGCGACTGCCTCGCCGGGCTCGAGGTAGATGTCGATATTGTATTCGGTGCGGATGGCTTTGATGAAACCCACCAGCCCGCCGCGGTCGTAATCGTTGCGGGTAATATGGTGCCCGCCGCCGAGGTTCAGCCATTTGAGTTGGCTGAGGAAGGGTTTGAGCTTATGTTCGATTGCAGCCCACGTGCGTTGCAGCGGTTCGAACCCCTGTTCGCAGAGCGTGTGCATGTGCAGGCCATCAACCCCGTTCAAGGTTTCGGCGGTCAGTTGACTGACCGGTGTGCCAAGGCGCGAGCAGGGCGCGCAGGGGTCGTATTTGGGTATCTCGCCTTCGGAATGTTCTGGGTTGATGCGCAGGCCGACCTGAACTTTGGCGCTTTCGGCCTTGCTCAGAAACCGATCCTTTTGCGCTGGAGAGTTGAAGATGATGTGGTCCGACAGCGACAGGATCTCGTCGATATCCGCGTCCTTGTACCCGGCGCAGAAGGTTGCGACCTCGCCACCATATTCCTCGCGGCCCAGACGCGCTTCGTAGATGCCGCTGGCGCAGGTGCCACCAAGGTGCTGGCGCACCAGCGGGGCCAGAGAGAACATCGAAAACGCCTTGAGCGCGCTGAGAACATGCGCGCCTGACCGGGTGCCGATGTCTGAGAGGATGGTCAGGTTTCGTTCGACGGCTTTTTCGTCGACCACGAAGCAAGGGGTGGGGACGCGGTTAAGATCGAAATTACGGAAGGCACCGGCGTCGCCGGCTTGGGTGGTCATCATGTCGGACATGTCAGGCGTCTCCGATTGTGGAGAGGCCGGGGGGCCAGCCCCCCGGACCCCCCGGGATATTTTTGGCCAGATGAAGTTCCGGATCTAGAACTCGACTGGGCCGTCGAGTTCGTGGACTTGCCACGGGAGGCCGTGATTGTTCAGCATGTCCATGAAGTCATCCGGGTCGAGTTGTTCCATGTTCCACACGCCGCGTTCGCGCCAGTTGCCTTTCAGCACTTGTGCCGCGCCGATCATGGCGGGGACGCCAGTGGTGTAGCTGACGGCCTGGGAGCCGACCTCAGCGTAGCATTCCTCATGGTCGCAGATGTTGTAGATGTAAAAGGTCTTCTCGCCCGAGCCATCCTTGGCCTGACCTGTGGCGATGTCGCCGATGCAGGCTTTGCCCTTGGTTTCCGCGCCCAGATCGCCGGGATCGGGCAGAAGGGTTTTCAGGAACTGGATAGGTATGATTTCCTTGCCGTCATGCATCACCGGGTCGATGCGGGTCATGCCGACATTTTCCAGTACCTTGGCGTGCATGATATAGGCGTCGCCGAAGGTCATCCAGAATCGGGCGCGCTCGATTTCGGGGAAGTGGGTGCTGAGTGACTCCAGTTCCTCGTGATACATCAGGTACATGTTTTTGGGGCCGATGGCGGGGAAGTCGAACTCGACCTTGTGGGTCATGGCGGGGGAGTGTTTCCATTCGCCACCTTCCCAGTGGCGGACCTCGGCCAGCACTTCGCGCAGGTTGATTTCGGGGTTGAAGTTGGTGGCGAATTCCTGATCGTTGCTGCCGCCATTGGCATCCAGAACGTCGATCTGGCGGATTGTCTCCAGCTTGTGTTTCTTCAGCCATTTGGCGAACACGGATGTCACGCCCGGATCAAAGCCCGAGCCGAGGATGGCGGTCAGGCCCGCCGCTTTGAACCGCTCCTGATAGGCCCATTGCCAGTGGTATTCGAACTTGGCCTCATCCTCGGGCTCGTAGTTCGCGGTATCGAGATAGTGGATTCCGGCCTCGAGGCACGCATCCATCAGCACCAGATCCTGATAGGGCAGGGCGAGGTTCACAAGGATTTCAGCACCGGTTTCCTTGATCAGTTTGACCGTATCTTCGACCTTGTAGGCGTCCAGTTCGGCGGTCTTGATATCCACGCCAACGCGATCCTTGACGGCCGCTGCGATGGCATCGCATTTCGATTTCGTGCGGCTGGCCAGCGTGATTTCGGTGAATATATCTGAATTCATCGCCATTTTGTGCACGGCTGCGTGGGATACGCCGCCGGCGCCGACAACCAGTGTTTTGCCCATGGTCTGTCTCCTTCTTATTCGTAATAGGTGTAGCCGTTGATCGAGTCGCGATAGGCGCTCATCAGGGTTTTGCGGTCCTTGGCTTGCAGAGTACCGGTCGAGATCGCCTCGTCCACCATTTTGCGGAAAGCGGCGACGCAGTCTTGCGGGTCGAATTCGACATAGGACAGGACCTGGCTGATCGTGTCGCCCTCTTGTTCATGCAGCAGGTCGAAGCCGCCATCGGCGCGCAGGTCGATGGTGACGACGTTGGTGTCGCCAAAGAGGTTGTGCAGATCGCCAAGCGTTTCCTGATAGGCGCCGACGAAAAAGACGCCCATGAAGTACTCGCCCTCATCCGGCAGCGAATGCACCGGCAGGCTGGGTGAGACACCGTCGGCCAGAATGAACTGGTCGATCTTGCCATCGCTGTCGCAGGTGATGTCTGACAGGACAGCGCGCCGGTCGGGCGTTTTGTTCAGGCCCTGCAACGGCACGATCGGGTGTAGCTGGTCGATGGCCCAGACATCGGGCAGGGATTGGAACAGAGAGAAGTTGCAGTGGTAGATATCGGCGACTTTCTCAAGCTGGTCATCCACATCCGTGTCCAGATCATCGCTTGCGGCCAGCGCCTTGAGGCGGGCCATGAGCGACAGGTAGATTCGTTCAGCGCGCGCCATCTGGCGCAGGTCGACATAGCCGCGTCTGAACAGCGCGCGCAGTTCGTTGCGATAGAATGTGGCGTCGTTCCAGCATTCCTGTAGGCGGGTTTTGCTGAGGTATCCGTGAACGGCTGCGAGGTCAGCGACCATGTGATGATCGTCGGGTTCAACCTCGGGGCCGGTTGGGGCGTCGTAGAGCGTGCTTTCCAACACATTGAACACCAGCATCGAGGATGTAGCCACCACGGCCCGCCCGCTTTCGGTGACAAGCGTTGGGTGGGCGATCTCGGCCTCATCCATGGCATAAGCCACGGTTTCGACCACGTTGGCGCAGTATTCCTCGACCGTGTAGTTGATCGAGTTCTCGGCGGCTTTCTTCTCGCCCGTGTAATCCACGCCCATGCCGCCGCCGAGGTCCAGATGGGTCATCGGCACGCCTTCGCGCGTGAGTTCGGTGTAGTAGCGACACGCTTCGCCCACAGCACGGCGCACGTCGTTGACGTCCTGTACCTGACTGCCCAGATGCGAGTGTTGCAGTTTCAAGCAATGCAACAGCCCCGCGTCGCGCAGTTTGTCCACCGCTGCGACAAGTTGGTCAGTGTTCATGCCAAAGGCCGAGCGGTCGCCTGAGCTTTCTTCCCATTTGCCGCTGATCTGGTTGGTCAGCTTCACCCGCACGCCGATCAGCGGTTCGATGCCCAGCTCGTTATAGACCTTGATCACTGTGTCGGCCTCTTTCGGGCTTTCCAGAACGATCACGGTATTAAAGCCGATCTTGCGGCTGAGGATGGCCAGTTGGATGAACTCGGCATCTTTGACGCCATTGCAGACAATCAACGCCTCAGGCGCAAGGCGATGCGCCAGCGCCACAACCAGTTCGGGTTTTGATCCGGCCTCAAGCCCGTAATTGTACTTCTTACCGAACTCGACGATGCGGTCGACGACCTGCGCTTGCTGGTTCACCTTGATCGGAAAGACGCCGCGATAGGAGCCTTTGTAGCCCACGCGCGCAATGGCGTCGCGGAAGCTTTCGTTCAGATGCGCAATTTCATGTTCCAGATAAGAGGAAACCCGCAGCAGCATCGGGGCTTTGATCCCCCGATCATCCAGATCGGCCAGAATCCCGGGCAGGCTGATCGCGGCAGCGTCGGGAGCGAGCGGATTGCGCAGACCGATTTCACCCTGCTTCGTCACCTCGATCAGGTCTTTGCCCCATTTATCAACCCCGTAGATGGAATGCGGTGCGTCGGGCGTCTGTTTCAATCGAGTCAGTCCTTAACTCAGAGGGGAGCCGGTGTTTCGCCCGCCAATACGGTAGCTGTTTGATTCTTCCAAGTGTAATCTAAGGGGTGGATTTGCCCAAATTACGCCGGACGTCCCACGGGGATCAGGTGGTTGTCCCATTGGCAGTCCTGCCGGGCCGACGTTTTGACCGTCGCGCCCAGCGTTCCAACCGCGCCGGTGCCTGTGGTGTACACAAACCCGTCTCCGCCGGTGCCAAGTCCGCAGACGTCATCCAGTTCGAAAGCACCTATCAATTGACCGTCCTCGACACGAAATTGGTGCAAAGCGTTTCCGCGGGGACAGGTGATCGCGACCGATGCACCATCGCCGGAAAAAGCGATGCTGCCGGCATAGCCTTGCAACCTGCTTTGATACGCATTCGGGGCGGATAATAAGCGGATTTCGTCGCCCGGTCTGTGCAGGCCAAGCAGGGGCGGGTGTTCAATGGTTTGACCCTGCCATTGGGTCGCAAACCCAATCAGCCCGTCAGGCCGGACCGCCAGATGACGGATCGAGTTCTGGCGCAGCCCCGGCGGCAATTCGGCCTGTTCAAGCATGGAGCCGTCGAGGTCCAGATAGGTGAGGTTCGGCTGCATGACCGGCAGGTTCAGCTTGGTGCGGCCGGTGTCGGGGTGCGTTTCAATCCCTCCGTTGGCGATGACCAGTGTTTTCCCGTCCGCCATAAGGCGAATGTCATGGGGGCCGGTTCCCCCTGACGGAAACTCGCCCAACCGAGTATATTGTGCCGTCTCCCAGACACCGATCACGCCTTCTCCGGCTTCGTAGTCATTTTCTGTTGTGAATAGTCGGGTGCCATCCTGTGAAAATGCGCCGTGACCGTAGAAGTGTCTGCCGTCAGGCGCGTTTAACGCCGCGGTTTGCGCACCTGTTGTGCAGTCGATGATCACGGTAAAGGTCCCCGGTCGCCGCGCGAAGGCAACAGCCTGCGGGCGATGGGGGTGCGCGGCGGCGGCGTGGCCTCGGGCGGGCAAGATCAGTGAGAACAGAATACTTCCATCCGCCAACAAACCGACCAAACGGTGTGATCCATCAGGAAACAGGGCGGCGGCCAGATAGTCGGGCGCACCGACGGCCGCCCATCCTTGGGTGGGGGCAAGGCTAGCCGCAGCCAGTCCTGCCAGAAATCGGCGGCGGCTGGTCATACCTTAATCACCATCTAATGCGTTGAACCCGGCGTTGATACCCAATGTCGGGCCAAGGTCAGTAGTGGCAACCGACCGGATGTCGTTGATCGACTGTTGCAGAGCTTCAACCCGCAATCGCCCCTGAGGTGTCGCGATGCCCGCAAGCCTCGGATCATCCAAACGCTGCGCGCGATCGATGGCCTTTTCGAACGCTTCGGCCAGATCGGTGTCAATCTCGGGGTGATCAGACGACAATCGCGCCGCAAGATCCCACAATGCGATCAGGGACAGTTCGACATGGCGCAACGAGCGTTCAGATCGCCGCGCCTCGGCACGCTTGGGCCGGGGGCGGTCGAACGCTCCTAATGGCCGCCCGAGGCGGGTGTTGGCCGTGAATTCCAACCCCGTGACAAGCGCCTTGTACAGCTCTTGCATGGCTTCATTGTCCGAGCGGAATGCGCTTTGGCCTCCGGGTTTGGTGATTTGACTTGCGTATGACACCCAATCCGCATCAATCGCATTGGCGTTGTGATTGATGTCGACTGCGATTGCTTGAACAAGGGCGCATCGGTACGGCTCGTCTTCGGTTTCCATGAAGGCGGGGTCGTACAGCATCATCTCCAGCGCAAAGAAACCGCGCCCGGCGACTGACGTCTCAGCAAATCCTTCGGGCGTTTCGAAGGCGGAATCCCGAACTGCGATCAGACCTGACAGCGCCTTGGTTGTGAACCCTTTAGTATCGGGCCAGAACGCCAGCGCAAAGGCCCGGTTGTCGGTCTCGGAGGGACCGAACCGCAAATGACTTACTGTAATCCAGCGATCAAAAGCAGCATGATAAGCCGCGCGCAATTCGGGGGATGTGGCTGCGCAATCCCCTTGCGCCGCGCTGCTAAGTGCGCCGGTTGCCTTGGACAAACGCGCATTGCCGGGCAGGATGTGCCCTTCGACCACGTCCGTCAGGATCGGCCCTCGGTCCTGAGCTGTTGCGGGCAAAGGGGTCATCAGAGCGCAAGCGAGTAGAACGGCACGCACTACAGGCTCTCCAAAAACCGGATGAGGGCCGCACGGTCCGCCTTGGGCAGCGTGACAACCTTGTCGCGTGCCACCTGAGCTTCGCCGCCATGCCACAGGATAGCTTCCAGCAGCGATTGCGCGCGACCGTCGTGCAGGAACTGGGTATGCCCCGAAACCTGCTCCGTCAGGCCAATTCCCCACAACGGCGGTGTACGCCACTCGCGGCCTGTCGCGCGGGACTCGGGACGGTTGTCGGCAAGACCCTCGCCCATGTCGTGCAGTAACAGGTCGGTATAGGGCCAGATCAATTGGAAACTATGCTCGGGCCGGTCTTCCAGCCGGTGCGTGACGTGTGATGGCGTGTGGCACGCGGCGCACCCGCTGTCGTGAAACACGCGCTTGCCGCGCAAAACTTCGGCATCGTCCACGTCACGACGCTCTGGCACACCCAGATTGCGGCTGTAGAAAACGACCAGATCCATGCCCTGCTGGTGTATTTCAAACGTGCGATCGTCACCGTCTCCGTGCGGGGCGCTTACACACTCTGCCTGCAATTCAGTGCAGTCCCCATACGCTGCCGGGTACAGGGGACTTGAAATTCCGATGTCCCCGGCAAAGGCCGCAGCGGATTGCTGCGCAATCGTCGGCATACCAGCCTTATGCCCAAAGCGGCCCATCATCGGCGCGCCATATTCGATCGACCAGATGATATTCGGTCGGCCCGAAATACCATCGCCATCTGCATCGTCGGGGTCAGCCTTGGCGAGCAGGTCATCGACGGGGATCGCCTCAAGCAGTCCCAACCCGATCATCTGCGGTGCGACACGCGGGCTGAGCATCGCATCGGGGTGCAGAGGGCCATAGCCCAGATCAGCGGCCTTATACGTTGGTTTGCGCAAGACGACAGTTTCATCGCCCGAAAGCTTTATGGGCACGTCCTCGTAAGTGATGTCCAACCTGTATTCCGCCGGGTGACCGAGCAGGGACAGGTCCTGCATCTGTCCGCCGTAGTTCGGCTCGGGCTGTGTGGCGATGTAGTCTTTGATCTCCTGTATCGGATCCCCGCCGGGGATCGACACACGCAGATACATCGAAATGGCGTTGTCATCCGGCCCATTCGGCGTGTGCCCCCGACCGTCCTTGAGGTGGCAGCGTTGACACGAGCGCGCGTTGTATAGCGGCCCCAACCCATCCGAAGCCAGGGTGGAGGACGGCGATGAGACCCAGATTTTTTTGAACAGCCCATTGCCGACTTTGAAGTCAAGTTCCTGGGCGAATTCCAGATTGCCGGACGGTTGGGAAAACGCATCCGCGTCGGTGCGCAGGCGCACGGTTGCTGCACCCGCAGGTAGTTCTTCAAACCGTTGTGGGGCGTCGAAATCCAACGGAGTAGCCGTGACAGCCGCAATCCGGGATTTTTCGTCTTCGGTGGTGGGGATGACGTTTAAGTGCAGGTCCTGTAATTCGGCCGACAGGGATGGGGTCGTCGCACAAACGGCCGCCACCGCAAACGAAAGCTTACTCGCCTTCATCCATTTTCGATGCGTTGAGGTGTGCATAATTGGCCTCGCCGATCCTTTCAAACAGATCAAGCTGCGTTTCAAGAAAATCAATATGCCCTTCTTCATCGGCCAGTAATCCTTCAAACAGAGACATGGTGACGTAGTCCCCGGCGCTCTGACAATATTCGCGCGCTTCCTTGTAGAGGGCCCTGGCGTCGATCTCTGCCGCCAGGTCGCATTCGAGTGTTTCCTTTGGGGTTTGCCCGATGCGTAAAGGGTCCAGTTTCTGAAGGTTTGGATGGCCGCCAAGAAAGATGATCCGCTCGACCAGCTTGTCCGCATGCCCCATCTCTTCGATGCTTTCCTCGCGGCTTTTCTTGGCCATGTGACCAAGACCCCAGTCTTCCTGCAGACGATAGTGAAGCCAGTACTGGCTAACGGCCGTCAACTCATGCCGCAGAGACTTGTTTAGATATTCTATGACCTTTGGGTCGCCCTTCATTCGTATTCTCCTGTGATGCATCGGTGCGCAACGCACGAAGCTGCATTGGGACTTCCAGTTTGTCGCTGGACCGCATCGTGTCTAAGAAAAGCGGCATGCAACCGCCACAATCCGCAGACTTTCCAAGGGCATGGTAGATCTTTCCGGGCGTGATGACCGCGAAGGGATCAGCCGAGCGCATCCAGTCAATCGCTGTTTGGATGTCGTGATCCGTTATATTTGTGCAGTGGCATACGATCATAACGACTCGGTGCTCGATATATTTCTTACTTAATTAGTAAGTTATTTACTTTTGGTCCAGAGTCAACTGGTGGGTCTGCGGGATCAAGGATGCCGGAGGCGTGGCAAAAGACGCGCCTCCGGCAATGCTTGAGTTACTGGAAAACAGCGTTTGGGTTGTCCAGACTGTCCGAGCCTTCAAACTCGATCTGGTCCAGTTCCAGAGCTGTGACGATCCGCTCGATCGTCTTCGTCTGATCGACCAGACCGTTAACGCCGCCCATGATCAGTTGTTCACCGCCTTCGTTGCCACGCTCGAGCATCTGGTCATAAGCAAACCCGGCCTCAGCCGTGGATTTCAAGCGCCCCAGCGCCTGCATTGTGTTCGCCAGCTTGATCTTCATCTCGGCGTCCAGTTTCGGATTGCTTGACGACACCAGATCAGAGAGAGATGCACCGCTGACCGGGGTGCCGTCTATGCGGGTGTAGCTGCCCAGATAGACATTCTGGATACCAAGCCCGTCATAGTAATGGCTGTTGTGCGTGTTGTCAGAAAAGCAATCATGCTCTTCCTCGGGATCGTTCAGCATCAGGCCAAGGCGCATCCGCTCACCTGCCTGTTCACCGTAAGACAGCGAACCCATTCCGGTCAGAATGGCAGACACACCGGCGGTTTCGTCCACGGCCAGAGCGGCCCGCGCTTCGCCGCCTTCTTTCCATTGATCGGCCATCCAAGCCAGATCGCTGACCAGCAGGTCGGTGGCCGCACTCAGGTACTGCGCGCGGCGGTCGCAATTGCCGCCTGTGCATGCATTGCCCTGCACGTAGTCCGTGAAAGGACGGTTTCCTGCGCCAGAACCGTGGCCGTTCAGGTCCTGACCCCATAGCAGGAATTCAATGGCGTGATAGCCGGTCGCGACATTGGCCTCGATCCCATCCGCTTCGTGCAGAGTATCACTTAGAAGGGCCGGGGTGATCTCGGTGGCGTCAATTGTTTCGCCTGAAAGGTCGAAGCTGGGATTGGCGATCACGTTTAGCGCAGCGAATTCGTTTTCGTCGCTCGGGCCGCCATAGGACGCATCGACATAGTCGATCAGCCCTTCGTCCAACGGCCACGCGTTAACCTTGCCTTCCCAATCGTCGACAATGGCATTTCCAAAACGATAAACTTCGGTCTGCTGATACGGCACGCGCGCTGCGATCCATGCAGCCCGGGCAGCGTTCAGTGTTGCATCTGACGGTTGTGCGATCAGCGCGTTCACGGCCTTCTGCAGGGACTTTGCTGCAATCAGGCTGTCTTCGTATTTCGCCTCGGCAATGTCGGCATAAGTGGTCAGGACATCGGATTTCGAATGAGTATCGCCCGCGGCAAACGCGGTCGCTGCGGTAAGGGTCAGGACGCTGGTGGCGGCAAATAACTTTGTCATCGGGGTAGAGTCTTCCATTGCTGAAACGGTATTTGGCGGGCATCACGACGCTTGCTAATTGATAACTGAGTGAAATAGTCAACAATGTCAACCTGACTTTTATTGTCGGATATTTTCCTCCTCGAAGCCCGCGCACTCCCCATATTTGGTGGGGTCTTGGGGGCTCGTGTTGTGGTTGTACGGGGTGTAATACAGATTTATTTTTGAGGCGCAGAGCTCAGGTTGGGTGTTGCCGTGTTAAAGAAGTTTTTTGTTTTAGTTTTGGCCTTGATTACCGCAATCGCCGTGCCATCCACGCAGTCCAAAGCGTATGGGCAGGTCGGGTCAGGCCGCCTGAATATAGCAATTTCGGATGGCAGATCACTTTGTCATTGTCTGCCCCCGGTTCGGAAATCATGGATCAATTGAGTGTCGAACAAGACAGCCAAACACGTGTGGCGATTGCAGTCTCGCGCCTGTCTGACCCGCTGGAATTGTTTCGCATGGCTGACAGTGCAAGGTGCTTTGCAACCTCGGCTAATGTCACACTGCCGGGAAAACGCTTTGGCGTGATTTCCGACAAGGGCGGAGAAAGAGATCAGGCCAAAAATTCTGAGTTTCACGCCGATTATGAGATCAGGTGTCAGAACATGGACGCGTTAAGGGAAATCGAGTTCCGGTATTTTGATCGTTTCCCAAGCGCCAAGACATTGGCGGTGAAAATCACCGAAGCCGAAGGAATCAGCACACAGCAGGTAACCCGCACAACGCCGGTTTTAAGCGTAGCCCCCGCGCGCTGACTTTCGGTTCAGCGAGAATGGAAAAGATCCCGAAATTCCTGCCGCATGCGCAGGCGTTCGGGGTATTCCTGCAGGAACTGTTGCGGAGGTTTGCCTTCCCAAACCTGCGCATAGACCCGCATCTTGTTGCCGCCGTAAATCTTCGCCAAGTCCTCGTTGCTGTAACCGCGCGCCCACAGATCGTCTGTAACGGCGGCCAAAATCTTGGCAAGCTCTCCGTTGCCGGTTGCGCCTTTGTTGAAGGCGTCAATCATGTAACCACCGTCGTCATACATGCTGGCATTGGCCGTCGCGAATTGCACCACAAGTTCGAGTGAGAACATGTCGTCCGTGGCGATCCCCACGTGATCAACGCCCACCAGTTGCACGTAATAGTCGATCATGTCCGCAGCTTGCTGGGGTGAGATATCCTCGGGCCAGATGCCGTCCATCATCCATTCCGTAAATGTGGGCGAGACATAGCCGCCCGACTTGGCGGCACGCAGGGCTTCATCGTCGGGGATCGCGCGATAGCACCCGCGCGCGGTGGCTTCTGGCGCGTTTTTGTACAGCCCGGCAGGAACCGAATGGGTATAGACATACGGGACGCCGGGATAGGTCTCGTCAATGTAATCCATAGCATCATTGGCGGTTTTTGACCCGGTATGGCTAAGGTCCAGTAAGATCCCAAACCGCACCATTTCGTCGATGACGGACTTGCCCCACGGCGTCAGGCCAATGTCACGCCCGTTTTACGCCGCCAGTTGCCCCGAACCGGTTCTGAAAATGTCGTTATAGGCAAGGATCATGCTTTTGATCCCCATGTCCTTGAGTAGCGCCATTTTCGTCAGGTCGCCGTCCAGAGCCGTGGCTGTCTGACTGTTCCAGATCACAGCCGTCTTACCTTGGGCATGGGCTGCTTCGATGTCGCGTGTTTCGTTCACGATCAGGTAGTTCTCTGGCTGCTGGGCCATCGCCGCCCGAAAGTGATAGTGCTGTTCAAGCAGCGCTTCAAAAGACATGCCCGCCGCCGCAAGCGTCATTTCGTGCCCGGTTATACCGTTGTCTCGGGCGCGTTCGAAATAGGTGTGAAGCTGGTCCTATTCCGTCCAACCTGTGCCATAGGGGCTGGCCAGCATACCCAGAACAATCGTGTCCTGAACAAACTGCTTGGCCTCATCAGATGCGTCCCAGGTTTTGCTTTCCTCGCTGGCAAGGATCGGGGTACCCAAAGACAGAGCCAAAATACCGGCGGCGATCAATTTGTTCATCAGGATACTCCTTTGGGATAGGCGGATGTCAGAAGACGATGCGCGTGCGAAGGCTGAACAGGGCGATGCTGTCCTGATCGGGATTAAGCAGCGGGTTGGAAATGAATTGGGCAGACGGCGTGATCTGCAGCCCCGGCGCAATCGAGAACCGATAAAACGCTTCGAGCGTGATCTGATCCCCGTCCACGCCGCGCGCCTCGGCCCAGTTCAGGCCCAGACCGGCAAGGTCCGTGTTGCGCCCATAATACCCGATACCGGTCGAGACGGATCGGTCGTACAGAGCTGCCGTTCCCTTAGAGGCACCTGCGCGAAGGAACGGCATCCACGTGTTGCCAACGAACCACGCTGCGGAAAAGGCGGCACCGTAGTCTTCGGCGCGGCTGCCGTCTTCTGCGGCGTCTGCATGCCAAAGGGTCAGGTGGACATTGTCGAAGTAGATACGATCAAAGGCAGAGGTATAGCCCAGTTCTAACGACTTAAAGAGGTTGCCGTCGCTGAACACGTTGAAATTCGGGTCGGACGGATCCGCGTTGGCGTCGGCGATGCTGGCCACCGCGTATAGGTTGTTGTTGAGTTTAAGCCCCCCGGCGATCCCCAGCCCCTGATTGGGGGTGTTGATCGTGGGGTTTGTGTTGAAGGCGAGGTTTTGAAAGCCGCTATAGGGGCTGACCAGCCCGTAGATATCGACGAAATCTGTCACGTCGATTTGCCCGACCTGCAGGGTCCATGCGCCGTTCTCGGCGCGCTGGGTCCAGAACAGATTGGTCAGCAGAAGCCCGCTATCGTTGAATGCGGTGCCGGTGATCGACAGCGCCCCCCCGTCTAGTCCCAGAAACTGCGGCGCGACATCGGTATAGCTGCGGCGATCTTCGATCTTGAAGGTCAGCGAGCCAAGGTCGCTTGCTTGCCAGTTCCCATAGAACCGCGCGATACTTCCGGCGGCTTCGGCTTCGCCCAGATCAGCATTCGTTGTCTGTCCAAGTGCGAGATAGTCGATGTTGAACCGAAAGCCATTCTCGGCAAGGCGATCTTTCCACGCAAACCAGTTCGGCGCGATACTGCGGGGAAAGTCTGATCGGTATTGCGGATCGGTCAACCCGTCACCGGGCTCAAGCTCTGCGCCGACAGATGATGGCCCGGACAAACCCTGCGCCAGAGCTGCAGTGCCGCAAGACATGAACGCCAGTGACGCGCCGAGCATTTTGATCGTCCCGAACCCCTCGGGCCAGTGAATAGGCAAGCGTTACTCCAGCGTATTCTTGTAGATCACCCCGTCTTTCATGATCAGGCGAATGGTCTCGGGGCTTTCGGGACGCGGATCAGCGCCGAACCACTGATCACCGGTGCCAACGACGGAAAAATCCTTGAGCGGGTTGCCGTCGATCAGCAGGATGTCGGCATAGGCGCCTTCTTCGATCACACCCAATTTGCCCGCAGGGTAGGGATTCATGAAATCGCCGGACAGGGCAACGATCTCACCACCTGTCGAGGTCAGCGTTGTCATGGACACGAAGGGGCCGAAGAAATCGTTGTTGAGCTTCTTCTCATAGGCAATCTGGATATTACAGGCTTCGACCGAGCCGACGCAGTCGGTCTGAAACCCGCGTTTGACAGGACATTCCTTCATGTTGTCGATATAGCCAGCAAAGGTCTCGGACGCAGACTTGGCCTTGGCGAGGCTGGACGGCACGCTGGCAACGGCGGGAATTTCCAACAGGCCGGGGTCGAATGCGGTCAGGTTGGTCGTGATGTAGGCACCTTTCTCGTTCATCAGTGCGGCGATTTCGCAATCAAAGGAAAACCCGTGTTCGATGCTTTTGACGCCCGCGTTGAGCGCATTCATGATGGCCTCTTTCCGGTAGGAATGTGCCATGACGTAACTGCCGTACTCACTGGCAACCTGCACGGCGGCCTCAATTTCTTCGGGGGATCCGGCCAGCAGTTGCCACGGGTCAAAGGCAGACACCACGCCGCCCGACTGCATATATTTCAACTGCGTCGCGCCCATCCGAAAGTTGTTCCGGCCAAATTTCTGAACGTCTGCAACGCTGTCAACTTCCTGTGCCATGTTCAGGCGGCTGAAATTCGTCGACGCGCCGGGTGGAGAGGTAAAGCTGGCGAAATCCGCATGTCCGCCCCGCGTGCCGAGAAACGCACCTGACGGATAGTAACGCGGACCAAGTATTTGCCCTGAATCAATGGCCCGGCGCAGCCCTCCATTCGCGCCTCCGGCGTCCCGTACAGTTGTGAAGCCCTGCATCAGGTACATCTCGGCCATACGCGTGCCGTGGATGCCGAAATCCTCCCACGTGGCATTGGCTTCCATCGCGGGAATGCTTGGCCCCATCAGCATCAGATGCGCGTGCGTTTCGATAAACCCCGGCGTCAGGGTGCGGCCTTCACCGTCGATCACAGTGGCATTGGGCGCGTCTATCTGTGAGGTCGAGACAGCTTTGATCAGGTTCCCTTCGACCAGAACGTTTGCGTTTTCGACCCGTTGTTCATTCACGCCGTCGAAGACATGTACGTTGGTGAAAAGCGTTTGCTTGGGCGTGGCGTCCTGCGCAAAAGCAGCGCCCGAAAAAACGAGTGCTATGAGCAGGCTAATCTTGGAAAGCCGTATCCATCCCTCCTGATCAAGTTGATTCTTATTCTATCATATTTTTGAATATGACGGGGATGCCCGCGCGGTGTCAAAGATTTGAAAAGGGCGCATTTGCGTATGTCGAACAATGAGCGTCACGGTTCGATCACCCTTGACGGCGACCCGTGTTTGGGCCGCCGTCGGATGGCATAACCCTGTGCCGTTCAGGTCGGCAGGATATTATGATTGACCCTAAACAGGTTGCCGGGGTCGTACTTGCCCTTGATTTTGGACAGCTTGCTGCCGTTCGCGCCGTAGGCTCCAGCCATATGGTCGGCCTCATCCTCGGGCATGAAGTTCACATAGGCGCTGCCGGTCGCGTGCGGCTGCATCCTGTCATACAGAGTACGCGCCCAGTCGATGCATTCGGCGTCCTTGGCGGGATCTTCCCAACGTGTGTGCACATTCATGATGAAATGCGCCGACCGTTGTGGATAGGCCGTTGAATCTGCTCCAACCCGTGCCATCGCACCCCCGACATGGGCAATGAACACCTCGCACGCCGGATCCGGAAGCGTGGCAATGCCGTCCAGCAATCCCGTTATCGCATCCGAAGACAACGTTTCGAAATCGTGGCTTTTCCAATAATTTCGAGCGCCGGGTGTCAGAAGAGCATCGAAAGCAGCCTGCCAATCCACGAAGGAATGCGGCGAGATAACATCGACAATCGGATCACCCAACGCGCGCAACCCGGCGACGGCCTTTTCGCCATCCTCCATTGCACCGGCATAGCAGGCGGCAAAGATCAGGATTTCTCGTCCGTGCCACTCTTCCGGCAGGAAGGGTAATGGCGGGGCCTTTCGCATGACGCTCCAGACGGTCAGCTCGTCCGGTGATGTGTCCGCGATTTTGGCATATTCTGCCAACAGCGCAGGGGCGTTTTCAATGGGATGCACAATCAAGCCTGACAGGACCTCTGGCCCCAAGTCATGCAATTGAAACTCAAAGGACGTCACGACGCCAAAGTTTCCGCCGCCCCCACGGATCGCCCAGAACAGCTCGGGGTGACTGCTGGCGGATGCGGTGACAATTTCGCCCTCTGCCGTAACAACCTCAGCCGATACCAGATTGTCGATTGTCATGCCGAACTTCCGCGTGGTCCAGCCGAAGCCACCGCCAAGCGTAAGTCCGGCTATCCCTGTGGTCGAGTTGATACCGGTCGGAACGACAAGACCGTGGGCCTGTGTCTCGCGGTCCACATCGCCAAGCAGGGCACCCGGAGCGACCCGCGCAGATTTTGCAATCGGGTCAACGTGGACGGATCGCATATGCGACAGGTCCAGCATGACTGTTTCGTCCGCAACCGCGTGACCTGCAATCTGGTGGCCGCCAGATCTGACAGACATCACCAACCCGGCATCGCGCACGAAATTGACCGCCTTCTGAACATCGCTGGCGCCCAAGGCCCGGATCACGAAACCGGGGTATCGCTCGACCATACTGTTCCAGGTCGTTCTGGCTTCGTCGTATTCGGGGCTGCCGCGAAGATAAACGCCCCCCCTGAGCGATGCGCTAAGGGCATCGAGCGCGTCTTGATCAACCGTTACCATATCGCCGTGCAGCGACTTCAAATCAAACATTGGGATAACCTTTCATTTGCATAAAAGGTTTCTTGCGCTACTGCCCCAGTAATCGAAGATCCACCTGTTCCCGGTATTGATGTGATTTTTGATCCGTAGGAGAACGGTTGGGCTTCAGGCAAAAATTCCGGGGTCGATCCGGTCGACCGGCGTAATGACGTCGGCTGGGATATTCAGCCTTTTGGCCGCCTTGCGCAAACTTTCTTCGTCCGGGGCTTCGTACAGGCAGTAGGTTTTTCGCTTATCCGCGCTGAGGAACGAGAAAATCCACTCGATCCCTTCTTCGTCGTTGATTTCTTTAATCTTGATCTTGTCGTCGTTTGTTACATCAAGCTGTTCTGCAAAATTTCTTTCGATAATGTATCTTGGCATCATGCTCCCCCAAGCATTTTTAAGGGGTCAAACGGCAGTTCCTTCAAGCTTTGACCTAAGGGAAACCATACTTAATTTTTGTGCCGTTGCCAACGCTTCCGCTTCCAGTTGAAATGCCCGGCGTATGTCGGCCGCGCGCCCTCGACGCCGCAGCGCCGAGGCAAAAGCCGCCTTGCTATGCGCAATCCAGGGGACCGAGGCCATCCGCGTGTCGATCTCGATTGCCTTTTCGAAAAGGCGCTCGGCCGCCTCCCAATCCGCCAGCAAAGCGGCAAGGCTGCCCAGACGCCGCGCTGCGGCACCGGCACACACCGTGGTTGCGCCTGCTGTAATCGTCAGCTCTTCGTAGGGTTTGAGAATTTCAAAAAGCGCTTCCGCGTGCCGCTTGTGTTCGACGGCGACGCTGATGTCAGAAAGGTAGGACAAGGTCGTCGTATACATCGCGTCGGGCGGCAAAACGAAATTGTTTTCAGCCATTTCGTTAAGAATACGTTCGGCCGGTTCCTTGTACCCAAGCTCGGCTGCGATCAGCCCGAACCCCGGTTTCCAAGCGACATCGCCGGGGCTTTCCGACATCAGCTT
Source organism: Ruegeria sp. HKCCA5491 (assembly GCF_013034565.1). NCBI lineage: Bacteria > Pseudomonadati > Pseudomonadota > Alphaproteobacteria > Rhodobacterales > Roseobacteraceae > Ruegeria > Ruegeria sp. HKCCA5491. The sequence goes on along the minus strand of NZ_WQGG01000011.1, from coordinate 23,174 downwards.
CTTGATGACTGGCGCCACTTCGTGCAATCGGTTCTGTTCGCGACGGATCGTGAACATCTGAACGCCATAGACGCCTTCGACATGCTCACCATGCGTCTTTCGGCCAATTTTGACGGCTTCTGTCGCGTGTTTCTCCGCCGCCTCAAAGTCTCCGTCCATTATGGCAACCATTGCGCGCGCATGTTTTTGCACCCAGTAAAGCTGTAGGTGATTGTCCTTTCTGGATATTTCGGTCAACAACTCAAGCGAGTGCTCCATGAGCTGGCGATCTGCCATTTCCGCACCCACAAACAGGCTTAGGGTTCTGTCGCGACCCTGATCAATGCTGCCAAGCTTTTCGGCAACTTTGTGCATTGCTTCTAGGTTCTCGCGCCAGTTACGTGCTTCGCTTTCCTTTCTGGCGACAAAGGGCGCGCCATAATGCATCATCATGACCGAAAACTGGGACTTGTGATCCCCAAGTTTCGCTGAAAGCTCCATGGCAAGCTGTCCATATCGGGAACCCTCGGCTAATTGGCCGACAAAGATATATGCCCGTGCAAGCTGGCTTATCAGGCGGCAGCGGCGGGTTTCATCTTCTTCCGGCAGGGCGTCCAGAGCGTCTCTGCAAAGCTCTATGGCTTCGGCGTGTCGTTCGCTGGACATCATGCAGGAATCCGCAAAATGGTTGGCGGCATCCGCCGCCAATCCGATATCGCCAATCTGACAGGCGGCGTCTGACGCCTTCTTGAGAACCGCAATCCCTTCCGGCAACTCGCCAAGGCTGTCATAGCTTCTGCCAACAAGAATCTGCCCGACAATCGTTTCCACGCTGATCCCAGCGCCCATATTTTGGGCCGCCATAAGCGCCTCGCGCGCATTGGACATTGCCTCTTGGCTGGCGGACCGGGCAAGGGCCATTTCGGTTGCTGTGCGCCACTTGTCGAAAGCAGCGGCCCAGTCCTCGGCCTCGGATAAATGGCGGGCGACCAGTTCGGGCCGGCGTGCAATTTCGGCGGATCGTAGCGTATTCAGGGCCTGTGCGACATCTGCATGTTGTTGCCGCCGGGTAGAGCCAAGCATGGATTGATAGGCCGTGTCGCGGATCAGGGCATGGCGAAAGACAAAATGCCCACGGTTATGCCCGCTTTCGAAAATCAGGCCAGTACGGGACAACTCATCCAGACTTGTCTGAACGCTTGACTTGTCTTCTCCCATGGCAGCGCCCAGCAAGACCGGGTCGAACTCACGGCCAATGACCGACCCCGTCAGCGCAACCCGCTTTGCGGTTTGAGAAACGGCGTCCAGACGGGCCATCAAAGCACCCTTGAGCGAAGAGGGAATGGCGACGTTGTCCTGACCTCCGGCCTCTAGGATTGCGCGCGTCAGTTCCTCGACAAACAGCGGCACGCCGTCGGTTTTTTCGATGATCAGATTGATCATCTTCTGATCAGGCTCTGCCCCCGAGATATTGCGGATTAAATTCGCGACGTGAGCGGAATCGAAGCGCCGCAATTTCAGTGTTTGAACATGCGCTTCGCCTTCGCTCTTGCCCAACTCCCATTCTGGTCTGTGGGTAATCAGGATAATCAGGCGTAGGTCGGCACAGATCGTTTTGAACCGCTCTAACAGGGCCTGAGTCGAAGGGTCGATCCAATGCGCATCTTCCACGCACAGGATCACGGGTCGTGCGTTCGACCGTATCTTGACCGTCTTGATCAGAGTTTGGATCGTAAGGTCGCGTTGTTCTTGTGGTGACAATTCAAGAATCTGTCGGGCCAGCGCACTGCGCGGGGCAACCAGAGCGGCGAAAACCGGCAGAACCTTTTCCAGATTCAGCCCGGGGCGCGAACTGAGCATGTCGCGCACATGTTCCAAAATTTGATTGTCGTCGAAATCGGGCTCGACACCTGCGTCTTGGGAAATTCGTTCCGTGACCGGATGGAAGGGACTGCTGGTCAGGTATGGAGAACAGTTCAGCCGGATAACGTCTGCCTGATCATCCGTCGTGCAGTCAGCCAGGAACTCTTCTGTCAGACGGGATTTGCCAATGCCCGGTTCGCCCGACAGAAGAACCACCTCGCCCTGTCCGTTACGGGCCCTTTGCCACGATTGTAGAAGGATGCCCTTTTCGTAATCCCGCCCAATAAGGGCGCTGGTGCTTTCGTCCCCGTGGGAGGCCTTGAACCGGCTTTCGGCACTGCGTTCGGCCACCACCTCTAACAAGGTTCGGGGGTCTTTGAACCCTTTCAGATCCACTTCCCCGAGCGTTTCAAACTCAAAGATACGATGCAGGGCAGCTTCGGTTTCTTCTTCGGGAACGACAACCGTATTTGGTTTTGCATGTTCCTGAATCCGTGCCGCCAGATTGAGGATCGGGCCGGTCATGGCGCCTTCCTCATAAGTGTTTTCGGTGACGGTGTTCCCGACCACGACATCGCCGCTTGCGATGCCCAGCCGTGCCGACAGTTGGTCCCCATCAGGTGTTCGAAGCTCTCTGACGCGGTTGATCGCATCCAACCCGGCCTTGACCGCGCGAATGGCGTGATCTTCGTAGGCGCGCGGCCAGCCGAAGAATACAAGAAGCCCGTCGCCCAGATATTTCGCCACGTACCCGCCATATCGACTGACGGCCCCTGCGACTGCGTCCTGATAGTTCAGCAATAAGATCCGCATGTCCTCTGGGTCCAGCCGGTTCGTCAATTCGGTCGACCCAACAAGGTCAGCGAACATAACCGTCAGGTGGCGTCGCTCGGCGACCGGGCTTGCGCTGTCCGATGTTTCTGGCACGGGGGTTGATCGGGTGGGCCGGTCGATGGGGTCCGTGTCCACAGCCTTGGGCGCGGGCGCGTCATCGGGTGTCAGATCAGAGATCGCCGCCAACAGAATTTTGCGATGACCGAGGCTGACGCCTAATTCCTTCAGGTCTTCCGCGGTCAAAAGTGGCAAGACCCGCGCGTCAACGTCATTCTGGACAAAAGCGTCAACATACTGGTCCAGACCAAGACCGTTCAGCCAATTTTCGATCCCAACTCCCATCTTTGGATCATGCTGAGTTGTTGAATACTAATCAAGAACGTCGAGTCTGAACCTGTAGGTGGTGATGCTGACTTCGGTACAACAGGCAAATCCTCAAATCGACATGAGCCATTTCTTGAAAATTCTCACTGTGACCCGCTACTGATCGCCGGGGCGACAGACGAAATACAGCCCACGGTCCAGTGGGACGCTGCTGTCATCCAGGCGGATTAGTCGGCCAAGTTCCAAGTCTCTGGCGGCCAGCAGGTTTCTTGCCAAGGCCACGCCCTGTCCGTCAATAGCGGCCTCCAACAAAACGGCGCTATCCACGTATTTGACACTCTGTGACTTGATCCGCTCGGGGCTTAGCCCAACCTGCGCAGCCCAACTTTCCCATCCAACGTTGAAGGCGTCGTGCAAGAGCGGGAGGTCAGCAACCTCCTCGGCGTGCATTGGTCGTCGTTGTTTTTCAACAAGCGATGGCGCGGCGACGACAATCAACTCTTCTTGCTTTATTTGCTCATGATACAGCTCGCCCCAGCCGGGCTTGCCGAAACGCAGGGCTATGTCGACCTCGGACCTGTCGAAGTCCGCATAGGCGTCATTTGTGTCCAGCAGCAGGGCGATACCCGGATGCTCCTGTTGAAACGAACTGAGCAATGGGACAAGCCATTTGAGCGCCAGAGATGTGGACAACGACACTGTAATCGACTGGCGATGACGAATCCGCTTTACCTCTGACACACCCAGTTGCAATGCGGAAAACGCCCCTCGCGTCGATTGATACAAGCGTTCCCCGGCCTTGGTCAGTTCGACTCCATTGGGACGACGATGAAAAAGCACCGCGCCAAGATGCAGTTCCAGTAGCTTGATTTGACGGCTGATCGCCCCGTGGGTGACGTTCAGCACATCCGCTGCCTTTGTCAGGCTGGAATGGGTCGCCGTTTCATCAAACGCTTGAAGGGCCCGTAGGTGTCTGAGATTTTCAATCATGTGAGAATATCTAACATCAGGATACCAAAAACTCGATAGTACTGCTTCCTTTCCAGCAATTAGGCTGATTTCGATTGAGTAAATCTCATAAGTAGTCTGCCTGAAGAAAGGAAAGATCATGCCCGAACTTAAGGTCGCCCTGATGACGGGAACCGGACAAGGTATCGGCCGGGGATGCGCCATTGAAATGGCGAAAGCCGGCTACAAGGTCTCGCTGATGTCCCCATCTAACCGTTCGGTTGAACTGGCAGAGGAACTTGGCGGTATTGGACGCAGGGGGTCCGTGCTGGATGTCGATGATCTGCAAGCAATGATCGACGACACCATAAGCAAGTACGGGCGGATTGACGCGATCGTCAGTAATATGGGCCACGGTGGGACGGTGCCCGAAGCCATCAAAACCGTCGGATTCGATCCGGATTTTGACGGGCCGCTGCTGGAGCTCAGCGATGCGCTTTGGCACGAAAGTTTGGACATGTACGTGCTGAACGTTGTCAAAATTGCCCGCATCCTCACGCCCATATTGATCGAGCAGGGCGGCGGTGCATTCGTCAATATCTCATCCATGAACGCTGTAGAGCCGCGTGCGCCTTACCCCATGAGCGTGCTGCGCGGTGCCTTGCACAGTTTCTCGAAGCTGTATGGTGATCGTTACGCCCGGCACAACATTCGCATGAACAACCTGCTGCCCGGATTCTGCGAGAATGTGAACCTGTCCGATCGGGCCCGTCGGGAAATCCCCGCCCAACGGCCCGCTACCTTTGAGGAAATCGGGCAGGCCTGCGTGTTTCTTGCCAGCGACGCCGCGCGGTATATCAATGGTCAGAGTATACTGTCCGACGGTGGAATGAACCGGGCGGTGCGATAGCAAAAAGGCGGAGAAAGATGATTGTTACAGCACTTGCAGATATCCTTGAGACAGATCGGGACGTCTCTGGTCCGGGGTGGAGCAGCCGAAGGTTGCTGCTTGCCTCTGACGGATTGGGGTTTTCGCTGACGGACACGATCATCAAAAAGGGTGCTGCGCTTGAACTTGAATATAAACATCATTTCGAGGCGTGCTATTGTATCGAAGGTAAAGGGCAGATCAGGGCGTTTGACGATGACACATGGCACACCCTTGAGCCATTCACCCTGTATGCGCTGGATCTACACGACCGGCATGTGGTGCGTGCGACAGACACGGACCTGCGGCTAGTCTGCGTTTTCAATCCGCCGCTAAGTGGACGGGAAGTGCATCGCAAGGATGGAAGCTATGCGCCCTTGGATCACGATGATGGCGGCGAGGTCTGAACAGCCCAACCAAGGATGCGATGTGCGGCGCAGTTTCAACTCATGCAACGCCCGAGCAGCGAATCCCAACACATTTCGCAGGTGAATTTTCATCTGCTGTTATCCGGATTGTCACCCAGTGCACATTCCACGCAAAACCAACGGCGGGAAGTTCACGTACCTAACGGAAAATGAGGGGGATAATGGTAGCGGAGGTCCGTCTTGGACACAAACCCCACACATTAACACTCTGTAAAATATGCGTGCCGTGACCTTCAAGGGGTAAGCCGAAAGGTCAATTGTCGTAGCGGTGCCCTGACTGGCGAATTCGATCAAAAGAAATTCGCCTTCACCGGGGTGCTCTGCGTTGAAGGCTGTCGCTATTGCGGCAAGGGGAACGTCTTACATAGCCTCCAAGGTATGCTGGAGGCCATTTCGAATGTGATCTTCCAACAGCCTCTTCGCCGTGTCGGCGTCTCTGGCCAGCGCGGCATCGAACATGCCCTTGTGCTCCTTGACCGCCTCTTCGCCGCGATAAGTCAGCACAAGCATCTGATACCGCAAGTACTTGTCGTAGATGATGGAGTGCAGAGACAGAAGGTTTTTGGAGTTGCAGGCCGCGATCATCGCTTGGTGAAACTCCCAATCATATCGTTTCCAGGTTTCTTTCTCGGACTCGTCGCCCTTGAGAAGCTGCTGTTCCATCAGGTGCAGTTTGTGGTGTGCGGCAACGAGGTTGCCTTCCCAATCCGTGTCGCCATTCGCAATGGACAATTCCAACGCGTGGCATTCCAACAGGACTCGCAGCTCTGATATCTCGGTCAGGTCTTCTCGTGATACTGGTGTGACCAGGAAACCCCGTTGCTCGGGAGCTTCGACAAATCCGTCGCTGGCGAGCCTGTTCAGCGTTTCACGAAGTGTCGAAAGGCTTGCCGAGTAGCGTTCCTTCAAGGCGTCCAGCTTCAGTTTGGAGCCGGGCTGCAGCTCCCCGAAGATGATGTCCCGCTTGATGCGCTGATAGGTGCTTGCACCTATCGTAGACGGCTGTTTCGCCATGCGTTTCACCCGATATTATCAGTTTCCTCGTTCAATTAGCATTTTTCAGAGACATCAGCAATCCAAACTGATGTATGGTATAAGTAAAAATATCATACATTATTGCGGAATCGCGAAAACCCCAATACGGTCGTGGCCAAGTTGGGCAAAGCAGCCCGATCGCAATCATCGGTTTCGGGATTTTCCAGACCCTCCGGAAGGAAACAAAGTGTCTAAGAATTTTCGCATTGCCATTGTCGGCATTGGTCTTGTTGGACGCCGCCACGCGGACGCTATCCGAGCGTTGCGCCATGTTGATCTCGTCGCGGTGGTCGACCCCAGCGATGACGGTCGTGCTTACGCCGTTGAGCACGGAGTCGCATGTTACGCGACCCTTGAGGAAATGTTTGCAGACCAGGCGCCGGACGGAGCTGTTCTTGCGACCCCTACCACGCTTCATGTCGAACAAGGCCTCACGTGTGTTCGAAATTGTTGTCCCGTTCTTGTCGAAAAACCGATCGCCGTAGAAGCCACCGCTGCACTTGAGCTTGTTCAAGCAGCGGAGAAGGCCAATGTGCCACTGATGGTCGGACATCATCGTCGACACAATCCTCTGATCCGGTCGGCTAAGGAAGCCATAGCCGATGGGAAGATTGGAGATGTGCGCGCTGTCCATGCGAATTGCTGGTTCTATAAGCCAGACGAGTATTTTGATGCTGCGCCCTGGCGAAAGAAACCAGGTGCAGGGCCCATCTCGGTCAATCTGGTCCACGACGTCGATCTTCTGCGGTATTTGGCCGGAGAAGTCGTGACCGTTCAGGCTCAGTCGGCTGTATCCAAGCGCGGTTATGACAACGAAGATGTTGCCGGTGCTCTGTTGACGTTCGAAAGTGGGGCGATTGGGACCATAAGTGTGTCCGACAGCATCGTTGCTCCATGGAGCTGGGAGATGACGTCTCAGGAATATCCAATCTATCCTTCAACCACTGAGAGTAGCTACATGATAGGTGGCTCTCATGGTTCGTTGTCCGTTCCCGATCTTCGCCTGTGGAGTTACCAGAGTGAGCAAAGGGACTGGTGGACGCCAATCTCATCGACCGCGCTGAAGAAGGGGGCGTCTGACCCTCTGGTCAATCAGCTTAGGCACTTTGTTGAGGTAGCTCGACACGAAGCAGAACCGATTGTGTCTGGATGGGAAGGCTTCAGAACGCTTCAAGTTATTGAAGCTATTCAGAATTCCTGCAGAACAGGTGATACGGTCAGGATCAAAAACTTACAAAAAACACCAGTGGTAGGTATGACGGCAGTCTAAAATATCAGATATTTTGTAAAAAATCTTGCAAAATGTCCAAAATAGGTCAAAACTCTGAATCGCAAAAAAGAAGCATCATGATGTCTCAGGGAGGAGCAAAGTGATTACCAAACTTACCCGCCGGGCTGCTGTATCAGCCCTGGTCGCAACCGGTGTTCTGTTTAGCGCAACAAGTGGTGCGCTGGCGGAAGACAAAGTCCAACTTCGCCTCGCAACATCAGGGTCGGAGACCGATCAGCGCTCGGTCGCTATGGCCGAGGTTTTCGCACCCATGGTCGCTGATTTCGCAAGTTATGAGCCCAGCTATAACGGCACAATCTTCGCCCAAGGTACGGAGTTGGACGCCATCAGCCGGGGTAACCTGGAAATGTCGATTACCTCGGCGCAGGAACTGGCACAGTTCTTCCCCGAGTTTTCGATCTTTACCGCAGGCTATGTCCACCAGGACGCCGCGCATCAGGTGGCTGTCTTCAACGATCCCTTGATGGATGCCTTCAAGCAAAAAGCCGAAGAAGAGCTGGGCGTCAAACTGCTGTCGGTCATGTATCTGGGCCGTCGTCAGGTGAACCTGCGCCAACCCAAGGATGAACTGACCGTCAGCACCCCGGCTGATCTGGAGGGTGTGAACCTGCGGATGCCGGGCACAGATGCGTGGCAGTTCCTTGGCAAAGCGTTGGGTGCCGCCCCGACACCAATGGCGTTCTCAGAGGTTTACACAGCTCTGTCAACCGGTGCCGTTGACGGTCAGGACAACCCATTGCCGACCGTGGTTGATGCCAAGTTTTACGAAGTGACCAATCAGATCATCCTGACATCGCACTTGGTCGACTTGAACTACATCGCCATTGGCAAAGAAGTTTGGGACGGGTTGACGCCGGAACAGCAAGCCAAGGTTCAGGAAGCTGCGGACGCAGCCGCTGAGTCGGGCCGTCAGAAGCAGCTTCAGAAAGAAGAGGATCTTGTCAGTTTCCTGAAAGAGCAGGGCATGGAGATCTACGAACCCGATCTGGCAGCGTTCCGCGATCAGGTACAGTCTATGTATCTGGACAGCGAGTTCGCTGGCTCATGGCCCGAAGGCGTTCTGGATCAGATCAACGCTCTGGGCAACTGAGCCCAGTAAGACAATGGAGGGAGAACCACAATGAAAGCCTTTATTAAGGGGTTCTCCCGACTGACCGAAGCGATTGCCGGCGGGATGCTGGCGGCAATCTTCCTGATCTTCCTTCTACAAATACTTCTGCGGTACTTCTTTACCCCCGCCGGATGGACGCTTGAACTCATCGGCATTCTGTGGGTCTGGGTGATCTTCTTCAGTTGCGCTTTCATAGTGCGAGAACGGGATCACGTGAAGTTCGACATCATCTACCTTTCCGTGCCGATGCGCGTGCGGCAGGTCTTTGCGATGCTGGCGGCCGCAGCGATCGTGGTCGGTATGCTCTACAGCTTCCTTCCGACGTGGGACTACATCGATTGGATGAAAATCCGCAAGACATCGACTGTCCGCAATCCGTTTTCCGGCGAGAAGATACCTTTGCGCACAGTATTCTCGATTTACGCGGTATTCATGCTGGTCGTCGCAGCGCGCTACGCGTGGCTATTCTTCGACGTCATGCGCAATGGCCCACCAAAGACAGAGTTGGAGCTGGTCGTTGGGTACAACGTCGTTGACGATCATCCCCGTGTCGACGTCGAAGGGGACGAGGAAGTTAAGAAATGAGTTTTGAACTTCTTTCCTGCCTGCTCGCTCTCTTTCTTTTGGCAGGCATCGGGACACCTATCGGATATTCCATCCTTTTGGCCTCATTGGTGTATCTGGGCACGGCCGGGCTGGACGTAGCACTCGCAGGCGAGAAGATCCTGCAGGGCTTCTACAAAAGCACGATCCTGCTTGCCGTGCCTTTGTTCATCGTCGCCGCCAATATCATGAACGCGGGCTCGATCACGGACCGTCTGCTGAACTTCTGCGTCGCCGCTGTTGGTCGGTTCAAGGGCGGTCTCGGGCACGTCAACGTGGTAGCGTCTCTGATCTTTTCGGGTATGTCCGGCTCGGCCGTCGCGGATGCCGCGGGGATCGGTAAAATCATCATTGAGATGATGACCAAGGATGGCCGCTACAGCCGAGGTTACGCAGCCGCGATCACGGCGGCGTCGGCGACGATTGGCCCGATCATTCCGCCCTCGATCCCGATGGTTTTGTACGCGCTCGTTTCCAAGGCCTCTATCGGGTCGCTGTTCCTGGCCGGTATTCTTCCGGGCCTGATCATGGGCGTCGTCCTCATGGCGATGAACTATTATCTGGCCGGAAAGCGGAACTTTGCATTGGAAGAACCTGTTCCTCTGCGCGAATTGCCGGCTAAAACCGCCAACGCTTTTCCGGCACTGCTGATGCCCGCAATCCTGCTGTACGGTATATATGGCGGCGTCACCACTCCGACCGAAGCCGCCGCAGTTGCTGCATTCTACGCTCTGCTACTGGCAGCGTTGTTCTACCGCGCGCTGACCTTCCGTGGCCTTTATCAAGTGTTCGTCGACAGCGCGCGCTCCTCCGCCGCCGTCGGGGTGGTCATTGGTGGCGCGTTCATTCTGAACTTCATCGTCATTCAGGAACAGATTCCACAGTCGATCTCGGCACTGCTGGAGGGTTCGGATGTTAGCCCGATTGTATTCCTGATCCTCGTAAACCTGCTGATCCTCGCGCTGGGATGCGTGTTAGACGCAACAACGATCATCCTGGTGATCGTGCCCCTGTTCATTCCAACCTGCGAAGCGCTCGGGATTGATCTGGTGCATTTCGGAGTGCTGGTCGTCGTGAACTCAATGATCGGTTTGATCACGCCGCCCTATGGCATTCTACTCTTTGTGATCAATGCCGTGACGGACATTCCGCTGCGCGAAATCATCTCCGAAATCTGGGCCTTCCTCGCGGTTCTCATCTTCGCCTTGGTGATAATGATGCTGATGCCGGATCTGGTCCTGTGGTTGCCGCGTATGTTTGGATATCAGGGATAATGTGCCTGTCGGTTTCGACAACGTCGATCCCCGGTGATCTGGCTGAAAAGCTGAGTGCTATCGCTGACGCGGGATTCGGGGGTGTCGAATTACACGAACCGGATTTGACCGCTTTTGACGGACCGCCATCGCAAGTCCGCAAGATTGCATCGGACCTCGGCCTGAAGATATGCCTGTTACAACCCTTCCATAATCTTGAAGGCCAGCCCGAAGCCGGACGTGAGCGCGCCTTTGATCGGCTGAAACGCAAACTCGACCTGATGACCGAGTTGGGAACGGAATTACTGCTAATCGGGTCTGCCTTCGACGTCGATGCCACTGCAACTGAAGAACAGGTAATCGCAGATCTTGGCGAGGCGGCCCAAATCGCTAAAGAAATGGGGATGCGTCTGGCCTATATGGGCTTGCCATGGTCGGATCTTATTCACTCGGATGAACAGGCGTTAGGCGTCGTTGATGCTGTCGACAGCCCTAATCTGGGGTTGGCTTTGAATTCCTTCTTCTCGCTTGCCGACGGATCCAAACCAGCCCGCCTTCGGGACATTCCCGGAGAGCGGCTGGTCCATGTGCAACTGTCCGATGCACCCCGGCTTGAGATGGATATACGTCGGCTCAAGCGGCACTTTGGGCTTCTGCCGGGGCTTGGGTCGCTGAACCTTGCGGGCTTCGTTCGCGTGTTGTCCCGCGCCGGATACAAAGGGCCTTGGTCGGTTGCACGCGTCAACGAAGCAGCTCCTCAACCCGGTGGCCGAACACTGGCCCGAGACAGCTACAGGTCGCTGGTGAACCTCCTGGATGAGGTATCCCGGACCGAGCCGGGAACCGACTTCGGCATCCGGAACCTGCCGGAACGCGTCTATGCGTCAGGCTTCGAATTCGTCGAATTTACAGCCGACGAAACAAGCGGCGCGCAGCTGGCAGATATGTTGTCAGCAATGTGTTTTCGAATGGAGCGAAAACACGTATCCAAGTCCGTCGAGCTGTGGCGGCAGGGCGCGATAAATATCGTTGTGAATACCGAAAAGGAAGGCTTCGCACATTCGGCATTTCTGGGCCACGGCCCCTCGGTCTGCGACATGGGGTTGCGCGTCAAGGACGCGGATCAGACGGTTCAGCGCGCGACCGCGCTGGGCGCGCCGAATTTCTCACAGCCGGTGGGGACCGGGGAACTGGACATCCCGGCCATCCGAGGTGTTGGCGGCAATGTCGTCCATTTCATAGATGAGAAATCCGATCTGCATCGAGTTTGGGACATCGAGTTCGAGCCAGTTGCCAAAACCAAAGCGACCCAGCCTGCCGGTCTGCGCCGTATCGACCATCTGGCACAGACCATGCGTCACGATGAGATGCAAAGTTGGCTGCTTTACTACATTTCAACTTTTGAGATGGCAAAGTCTCCTATCGTGAACGTCGCCGACCCGTCCGGTGTCGTGCAAAGCCAGGCTATCGAAAGTCCCGAAGGCGAAGTGCGCCTGAACCTGAACGGGGCCGTTGGGCGTAGAACACTGGCAGCGTCATTCCTTGAAGATGGGTTTGGGGCCGGTGTTCAGCACATCGCCTTCCAGTCGGACGATATTTTTGAAACGTCGAATCAGTTGCGCAAATCAGGCTTTCCCAGCCTGTCCATCCCGGAGAACTACTACGCTGATCTGCAAGCGACATTCGGATTGGATGACGATTTGGTCGCCCAATTGCGCAGGGGGAACATTCTCTACGATCGGGCGGCGGGTGCTGAGTATTTTCAGATATACAGCCGCCCCATCTTTAACGGCTTCTTCTTCGAAATTGTTGAACGCCGTATGGGCTATGCCGGTTATGGCGCGCGCAATGCACCCATTCGCCTTGCTGCGCAAAGCAAAACTCAGCCGGTGAAAGAGGTGCAGACGCAATGACCGCGCAGACGACAGACGATGAGCGCGCCGTTCGCCAATGGTGGCGTACCTCCATCATCGACATGAAACCCGGACAGATCTCTTTTCGTGGCAACGCCATAGAGGACCTGATCGGAAACGTATCTTTCCCGCAGATGATCTGGCTTATGGTGCGGGGCGATCTACCCAGCGACGCGCAAGCGCGCCTGTTCGAAGCCGCTTTGGTCGCAGGCGTGGATCACGGCCCACAGGCTCCCTCAATCGCGGCTGCGCGTATGGCCGCCACCTGCGGGGTAGGTCTCAATAACGCGATGGCGACTGCGGTGAACATGCTGGGCGACGTGCACGGCGGGGCAGGAGAGCAGTGTGCAGAGCTGTACTATGATATCGCAGCTCGCATGGATTGCGGAGCATCGTTGAATGACGCAGTGAAGGACGGTCTGGACAGCTGGCGCGAGACCTATGGCAAGATCGTCTCGGGCTTTGGTCACAGGTTTCACAAACCTGTCGATCCACGCGCACCCCGATTGATGCAACTTGTTCGAGATGCGGCGGCAGAAGGCACAGTTTCTGGCCGGTTTGCCGATATCGGAGAAGAGGTTCAAGCCGAACTCGGTCGTCAACGAGGCGGTCGGCCAATTGCTATGAATATTGACGGCGCGACAGCTGTGATCTTCTGCGAACTTGGCTTTCCTGCGCCCTTGTCGCGAGGGCTGTTCTGCCTGTCCCGCTCGGTCGGAATACTCGCCCACGCTTGGGAACAGATGAACCAGGGTGGCCGCAACAAAGGGCCGATGCCCCCTAATTACTTACCCCTCTACGAAGACAGGAATGATGACACGTGAGACATCGAAATCCTTCCGGGTCGGCCTTATCGGCTGTGGTCGTATCAGCGATATTTATCTAAAAACACTATCCAAATTCTCAAACGTTGAGGTCGTGGCTTGCGCAAGCCTTGACCCTTCGGAAAGCCGCGCCAAGGCAGATCAATACGGTATCGCCAAGGCCTGTGCGCCAGATGGGGTGTTTGACGATCCGACGATTGACTGCGTTCTGAATCTGACAATTCCGGCGGCGCATGCCGAAATCAGCCTGCGTGCGTTGGAGGCGGGCAAGCACGTCTATTCCGAGAAGCCGCTGGTTATGGATCGAACGGATGGTAAGACGATTCTGCACATGGCCTCTGAAAAGGAGCTACTGGTCGGTTGCGCACCCGACACATTTCTGGGCGGTCGTTGGCAAACCGTTCGGCGCTTGATCGATGAGGGTGCCATTGGCAAACCGACAGGGGTTTTTGCCCATGTCGGTACCCACGGGACGGAACGCCACCATCCCAACCCGGATTTCTACTACCAGGCCGGTGGCGGGCCCTTGCTGGACCTTGGGCCATATTACCTGACCGCCATGGTTTGCTGCCTTGGTCCGGTTGACCGGGTCGCCGGAATGGCGCGATGCACTTTCGACAAAAGGATGATCGAAAACGGCCCTCGCAACGGCGAATGGATGGACGTCGAGGTCGACACGCACTCCCTTAGCCTGCTGCAGTTCTCCTCCGGAGCTATAGGGTCGATGACCATGAGCTTCGACGTCTGGGACAGCGAAACGCCGCGGTTCGAGATCTACGGTGAAAAAGGCACCATCAGCATCCCAGACCCAGACCCGGTTCATGGTGCCAATATCTTTCAAGGGGATGTTTGGCTGAAAACGCGGGACACCTCGCGCTGGTCTCATCAGCCCCGTCCAACAGGTCGCGAGGACTGGCAAGTGGTCAAAAACAAACATGGATTCAATGAAGACAGCCGCGGGCTCGGCCTTTTGGATCTGGCCCTGGCGGCGCAAGAAGGACGCCAACCCCGCGCAAGTGGAGCGCTCGCCTACCACGTTTTCGAGGTCATGGACGCGATCGAACGGGCACCAAAATTTGGCGCCTATCAGACGATAGAAAGCCGTTGCGCGGCTCCGGAGCCTTTGCCGGTCGATTTCCTTAACGATGAGAGGAAGGAATTGGTTCATGCCGATTGAGACACTCGACTTTGCTCAGCCATTCTTTCGCGTCCAGCACATAACTGACGAGCGCAGAATTTCTATCGAGGGTCGCGCCATCGTCCTTAACCTTGGGGGGCGAAATCTCTCTGTCGAGGATCAGACCATTGCACCGCTTTCCTCTGTGATCGTGCAAGACAGCACGCTTAGCGGCGTGGAACGTGCAGTCATTGTCCACGATTTCGACGCCCATGCCGATGACAACGAGTTGTTCGCATGGGTGAAAGATACATGGCCATCTGCTTTTGATGTTCGCCAAGAGGAGCGTTTACGCGGTGTCAGCCACTACATGTCCCCAAAGGTCTTTGTGGGTAACGTTGGGCTGACCATGTACCATTCCGGCTCGGTGCCGCTGAATGTCGGATTGCACAAGGATCATCCGTTCTGCCCGGTACCGGGGTTTCGCGAAGTGCATACACAAATCGTAGGCTTTGGGAAAATGCAGCAATGCCGTGAGCGGGATGTTGAATCCCTTTACCTCGAAGAATTCATGGCCCCCGGCACGACGCACAAACCGATGTATGACGCCGAAGGCAACTATCCCTGGCATCAGTACGAGACGATTACCCCCAGCATTTTCATGGCGGTGGAAATGCTGCCGGAAGGCGTACGGGTCCCGGAAATGGAGGTTCAGAATGGCTGAGAGACTTTTACCCGAAGACCTGAACTTTGACGGTCCATTCCCCCGGTTGCCTCGCCGTTTGCGGCTGGGCGTTATCGGCGGCGGACGGATCTCTGTCACGCAGGCAACGGCCGCGCGGATGACCGACCGGTGGGAGGTCGTCGCAGGAGCGCTCAGTTCTGACGCCGCGCGAAGCAAGGCGCGCGGGGCCGAGTGGTTCCTGCCGGCAGACAGGTGCTATGCGTCGTTCGACGAGATGGCACAGGCCGAGGCGGCGCGCCCGGATGGCGTAGATGCCGTCATGATCACCACCCCGAACCACGTTCATTTCGAAGCGGCCAAAGCCTTTCTGGAGGCGGGCATTGACGTGCTGTGCGATAAGCCCCTGACCAACGAAGTCGCGGAGGCCGAAGGGATTGAGGAGATTACCGCGCGCACGGGACACATCTTTGCTGTCGGCTATGCGATGTCATGTTTTCCAGTAATCCGTCAGGCCAAACAAATCGTGGCGGAAGGCGGCATCGGTAAAATCAACCAAATCCACGTCGAGTTCATGCAAGACTGGATGACGCCCGATGATGTGGCTGATGCGCCCCACGTCAAATGGCGGCTGGACCCAAAGATTTCTGGTCCGACCAGCTGTGTCGGCGATATCGGCACCCATGCCGCGCATCTCGCCAGTTTTGTCTCGGGCCTGCCCTTGACCGACCTACGGGCTGAGTTTCATGTCTGCGGCGCGCCAAAGCCTTTGGAAGACACAGCATTCATGTTCACCCGCTATCAAAACGAGGTTCCGGGAACCCTGATGGCGACACGCCTTGCCCCCGGGAATCGGGGAGGGTTGCGGTTGCGCATATTCGGGAACGAAGGAGGTCTCGAGTGGGACCTGGAGAATTCGGAACAGCTGAAGTTCAATCGGTTCGGTGAGCCGGATCGTATCATCAGCCGAGGTCACGGGCATGGCATCGGCCCCGGCGCAGAACGTCTAATCCGGACCGCGCGCGGCTTCCCAGAAGGGATTATCGAAGCCTGGGCCAACCTCTATACGGAATTTGCTATGGCCGTAGCCGCGCGTCGGGATGGCGTTACCGTTCCGGATGATTGGCTTACTTATCCCAGTGTCGAACAAGGTGCAGATGGCGTCCGGTTTATTGGAGCCTCCGTGCGCTCTCACCAGTCCGGAGGTGACTGGGTCACTCTCTAAGGCTCTGCCAACAAGAATGAAAAACACGCCCGGGCAGTTGCCCGGGCGCTTTCATTTCCTGCTCAGTATTAAAAGTTGATATTTTAAAAAATATCAGATATTTTTTACTACGTGTGATGAATTTGAGATTCGCAGACACGTGGAGCTGCCGTTCATGGTGAAACCCGAAGAGGCTGGCGCAAGCCCCTCTCTCTATTCCTTGGCGCATCTGACGCTGATTGGCTGTACGCCGCCCGAGTTGGTCTATACCGCAGCGCGGGCCGGTTACGATGCCGTCAGCCCCCGCTTCATTCCGATGCATGTGCCCGGTGAATTCACTCAATCTCCAATCGACAAGGCACAGGTGCATGCCACCAAAACTGCTCTCTCTACCACTGGCTTGAAAGTCCTCGATGTCGAACTTGCGCGCATCACAGAAGATGTCGATCCGCGCAGTTTCGAGCCGTCGCTGGAGATTGGCGGGGAACTGGGCGCCAAGCGTATGATCATGAGCGCGTGGACCAACACCCGCGATGATCGTGACTTCCTGATCGACGTCTATTCTGAGACCTGCGAACTGGCGGCTCCGTATGGGCTAACAGTGGACCTTGAGTTTCCAAGCTTCTCCCGCTTGCGCACTCTGGATGAGGCGCTTGATATCGTGCGTGCCTCCGATCAGCCCAACGGCGGTATTCTGGTCGATACGCTCTACCTGCACCTCAGCCGCGTGGATTTGGGAGAGTTGCTACACGTCCCCTCGGATCTGTTTCATTTCCTGCATATCTCTGATTGCCTGCCTGGCATCGCGGATACGCGTGAGGGCATGATCCAGTTGGCCCGCGATGCGCGGCTCTATCCCGGCGAAGGCTGGATTGACTTCACCGGCATCATCGAACGGATGCCGCCCGTCGACTATTCCATCGAACTGCCCAACCAAAGCCGCGTTGCCGAGTTGGGATATGAAGAACACGCGCGTCGCTGTCTCAGCCACGCCAAGCGAACATTTGGCGAGGCGCGGTCACAGCGTCGTATGCCCGATGCTACAATTCCAAAACACCAAGAGGATCATCATGGGCAAAGAGCTCACTGAAAACGACCGCAACACGGCGGCAGATATGCTGGCACGCGCCCGCGCCGCCATGGCCGAGATCGAGGATTGGGATCAGGACAGGCTGGACCGCCTGTCTCAGGCCATTGCGTGGTATGCGGGTAATGAGAAAACCTTCACGCGTCTGGCTCAACAAGGCGTAGATGAGAGCGGTATCGGAGATCGCGAAGGCCGCCCAGCGAAGCGCTTCAAGATTCACATGGTGCTGCGAGATGTCTTGCGCACACCCTCGACCGGCATCGTCGAGGTTGATGAGGAAAAAGGTCTGGTGAAATATGCCAAACCTGCTGGCGTCATCGCATCCCTGATCCCAATGACTAACCCAGCGATGACACCACCGGTGACCGGCGTTTCCGCCGCCAACGCCCGGAATGCCGTCATCTTCAGCCCGCACCCGCGAACCGCTCATACGACCTTCGAAATGGTCGAGGTTATGCGTGCAGCTTGTCGTGCTGCCGGTGCCCCCGAGGACTTGTTTCAATCCATTCGCAAACCCTCGATCCCATTGACGCAACATCTGATGGAGATCTGCGACTTGACTTTGGCCACTGGCGGTAAGCCCATGGTTAAAGCGGCCTACAGCTCAGGGCGTCCGGCCTATGGCGTCGGCGCGGGCAATTCGTCCATCGTCATCGATGAAACCGCCGATCTGGACATCGCCGCGCAGAACACTCGCATTTCAAAGACCTCCGACTTTGGGTCGGGCTGCTCGGCCGACGGCAACATCATCATCCAGCGCTCAGTTTACGACGATATGATCAAGGCGCTGCAAGCCGAGGGCGGCTACCTGTGTTCGGATGAAGAGAAGGCCATGCTCGAAGCGGCCATGTGGGATGAAAAGGGAAACCGTACATTTCCGACCATCGCCTGTCCGCCGCAGCAAACGGCCAAGGTCGCCGGTTTTAGCATCCCCGAAGATCGCAAGTTTCTGATGGTTGAAAACCAGGGGCAAATCGGCCCGCAGCACAAGTTCTCCAAGGAAAAACTGACCACGCTGATGGCGCTTTATCACTTCGAAACGTTCGATGATGCGCTGGAAACGGTCAGCCAGATCTACAACACCGGGGGCAAGGGCCATTCCTGCGGCATCTACAGCCACAATGACGATCACATCGACCGGTTGGCGCGTCTGGCTCCGGTCAGCCGTATGATGGTGCGACAGCCTCAGTCCAAGGCCAATGCGGGTGCCTGGACCAATGGCATGCCTATGACCAGTAGCTTGGGCTGTGGCATCTGGGGCGGCAACATCACCAACGAAAACGTCACCATGAAACACATGATGAACTACACTTGGGTCAGTCGTCCGATCCCTGAGGATCGCCCCTCGGAGCCGGACCTGTTCGGTGAGTTCTACGGACAGGAGGTCGCGTGATGGACGGAGCGAAACTGGACGGCAAAACCGTTGCCGAACATATCGTTGACTTTCTCGAACGCCGTGAGGTCAAGCACGTTTTCGGCCTGTGCGGGCACACGAATATTGCGGTTCTGGCTGCGCTGGCGGAAAGTCCTATCGATTTCGTCACAGTACGACACGAACAAATCGCCAGCCACGCGGCGGATGCATATGCCCGCGTGACGGGCAAGGCCTCGGTGGTGCTGTCCCATCTCTCCCCGGGGCTGACCAATTGCGCCACCGGGGTCGCCAACGCCGCACTGGACTGTATCCCGATGGTCGTGATCGCGGGTGACATTCCCACGCATTACTACGGTAAACATCCGCATCAGGAAGTGAACCTGCATGCAGACGCAGCCCAATGGGAGATTTACCGACCCTTCGTGAAGCGCGCTTGGCGCGTGGATCGCGCCGACCTGATAGCCGAGATTCTGGAAAAGGCGTTTCATCTCGCTGAAAGCGGCCAGCCCGGACCGGTACTGGTCAATGTCCCCATGGACATCTTTTCAGAGGTGATCCCCTCGGACAGTTTCGACCGTATCCGCGACAACACGCGCGCGCTCAAGAAACCGTCGGTTGACGACGAGACAGCGGGAGAGATTGTCGAAGCGTTGGCTAAAGCCGAAAACCCAGTCGCTTATGTCGGGGGTGGTATTCTTCTGGCACAGGCCAGCGAGGAGTTGCGAGAATTTGTTGAACATATGGGCCTTCCAGTCGCGCATTCCCTGATGGGTAAAGGCGCGTTGCGAGACGACCATCCGCTTGTACTGGGAATGACCGGGTTTTGGGGCACCGAATTGGTCAACCAGTCCTGCTTGAATGCGGACTACATCTTTGCGGTGGGAACCCGGTTCAAAGAGGCCGATTGTTCCAGCTGGTATCCCGGCTATACGTTCAACATTCCCGGCTCGAAGGTCATCCATATCGACATCGAACCGCAGGAAATCGGTCGGAACTATCCCACCGAGATCGGCGTCGTTGCTGACGCCAAGGCCGCTTTGCGCGCCCTCAACCGGGTCGCCCGAGAGATGTATCCGGACGGTTTCAAACGCCCCGCTCTGGAACAGAAGATCGCCGACTTCCGAACGGATTTCAAAGCGCACAACGTGGAAATGGCGGCCTCAGCAGCCTTTCCGATGATGCCCGAGCGTATTCTGGCAGATACCCGCAAGGCACTGCCCGAGGATGCCATCATCACCACTGACGTTGGGTGGAACAAGAACGGTGTCGGGCAACAGTTTGACATTTTGACGCCGGGTTCAATCCTGACCCCGGGTGGGTTCGCGACGATGGGTTTCGGTCCTCCGGGTGCGATCGGCGCGAAACTGGCAGCACCTGATCGTGTGGTGATCAGCCTTGTTGGCGATGGTGGTTTCGGCCAAAACCCGTCGATGCTGGCAACGGCCGTCGAACTCGATCTGGGCATTATCTGGCTGGTCATGAACAACAATGCCTTCGGAACCATAGCAGGTCTGCAAAAGGCGCATTACGGTCTGACCTATGGAACCACGTTCCCCGGATCAGCCGCCGCACCCACAAACGGACCGGGCTATGCCGACATAGCGCGAGCCTACGGCGCGGAAGGGCACAGACTCAGCGCTGCTGACGAGTTGTTGCCTGCATTGGAAGCGGCAATCGCCAGCGGCAAGCCAACCGTGCTGGATGTGCCAATGATCAACAACCCGACACCAACGACCGGTCATTGGAACATCCTGGACATTTATTCGCCGGACAAGGATGTTTCTCACGTCGCGACCTGACGATACTGAGCGCGGTAAGCCGCGCCAGTTTTTTTCTTTCAATAGACCCAAGTCAGCCAACCCTTCTGAGAGCGTGCAGTGCCTCAAGAAGATCTAACTGGGTTTACAGCCCTAACAGCTCTCGATCTGAGTCGCGTGAGATACGTTCGTGCAGAAGCTTGAGCAACCGATCAGCTTTGTCTCTCTCAATTTCCTCGAGAAGCTTCAAAACAGCAGCGCCATAGATAATCTTTTTGCGCGTTTCATCGCGACGCCGTTGCACGCTCGCCCGGGCCTGGAGGTCCCTGAGCCTCGCGGGCGCCTGTTCGATTTGTTGATCCAGGTCCGCCATTTCGTCCTCCCTTTTCAGTGGTCGAACAGGAAATGCGGCCTGGATCCCGACTTCGCTCCCCTTGCGTGAAAACATAGGTCCGCCAGGCCGCCGTGTGAGCGACCGTCCGCATGCCCGCTGGGCAATGCGCGCAGTTACGCAAACTTGGGGTTTGCCTGCGCGCCTGCCGCGGACTTTTTTGTGCGGAGATCGGGTTGGGGCCCGATGTCCTTTACATGATACACCCCGCCAGCAGACTCGAAGTCATCCTGCATTCTCGGGCCGACGGTCGCTCCGCCGTCAAATCCGCCGCTTACACCGCGCGCACCACCTTTCGGGATGCGCGGGTTGGACGACGGTTTTCGCCGGGCAGAAAGGGTGGCCTCCTGTCGCATGAATTGATCAACTGGACAGGAAACGCCGAGGAGCTCTGGAACGCAGCCGAACATTCTGAGCGCCGAAGGAATGCAAGAGTCATCCGCGAACTGCGCCCATCCTTGCCACGCGAGCTACCGCTTCTCGAGCAGGTTGGGCTTGTCCGCGGCTTCTGCCTCTGGCTTCGCGATGAATACGGCATTGCTGTTCAAGCCGACATTCACGCGCCGCGTTTCTTGTGCCCTGAGGAAGAGAAACTGCACAGTGCGGGCAAACTCGAACTGACGCGAGAAGACTACGAGCAGAGGCTCTTCAAGCCATCGAAGACCAACCTGAATTTCCACGCCCACATCCTGATGACGACGCGGAAGGTTGATAGGATCACTGGCGATTTTGGTGAGAAAACGCGTGTTCTTGACGACAGAACCTCAGGCCCCGGAGAAATCAAGCGTATCCGCGGAGAATGGGAAAAGCGGACCAACGCGGCCCTGCGCAAGATTGGCTCCCACGCGCGGGTTGATCTTCGTTCGTATGCCGAGATGGCCAAGACAGGCGATGCACCGCAGGCGTCGTGTTCGGCGGGTTTATCGTGAGTTGATCATGTTGCGCGACACTTTGCGGGCGCGGCTTTTGCCTCGTGAGGGGCAACGCCGCTTGCACCCAGAGGCCCCCGAACAGGAAATTCACCAATCCCCCCCCACCAGAAACGACAAAGCCCCGACAAGGCGGGGCAGAGCGTGGGATATTGGGAGTTAGATCATAGGTGGGGATTTTCTTGCCGGGGCAGTTTAGGCCGCCATCGGTGCGTCAGGGTCAACGATCTTGTTGAGGTCCGACATCCGCCAGCGAGACGAACCGCCCAGTTTGATAGGTTCCGGGAAATCACCTCGTTGGATGTCACGGTATATGCTGGCGCGTGACCGGCACAGAGTCGCGCAGACGGTCTTGATATCGACGAGTGAATCTTGGAGTGAGTTTTCGAGGGCGTAGGGCACTGTATGGTCTCCATTGTCAGGTTCGCGGCGAGGTCCGCGCGCCTGATATTGGACAAAGGCCAAGAATCCGAAATTTGGCGGCCAACTTTTTTAGCGGCAAAGTAAAACGCAATGTCGTCAAAACGTGTTGGCAATTGTGATTTGTCTGCTGAATGGCAGGCTTGTCGGATTTTCTGTTAGAATCTATAGCGCAGGAATGAGAATTTCGCAGCGCTCAGGAAGAGCGGCGGCCCTACAGACCTTTCGGGCTTTCACGGCGAATGTCCCAATGTCCGGTTGCGACACCTTCCGTCAGTTGCTTCGAAAACCCGATTGCGCAAGTTCTGGGTCGAGTTCAGTTGTTCCAGATGCAAGCTTGCTCTCGTCACCGAAAATCGAGGGTGTAGGGATGACCATCAGAGAAAAGCTGGCTGCGAATGAATGGAAAGGCGAAATCTGCTTTAACATTGAAAGCCGCGAGCCCGAACGCGTGGTTGCCAAGATGCCGGTAACCGAATCCGCGAAGAATCCGTTCGGAACAATGCACGCTGGTGCCTTGATCTGGTTTGCCGACATCGCAGCGACCCTCTGTGCAATCGGCGATTTGGAAAGCATTGGTGAAGACGGGTCCGGTTTTCCACTCGCCGTTGATCTTCACACAGTCTTGTCGGGTAATGAAAGGACGGGCGATCTGATCGCAACATCCACCACGGTCAAACGCGGTGGTAAACTCATTGTCATTCGCACCGAAGTTCGCGGAGAGACGGGTCGTCTGTTGATCGACATGACAACCACCCACTTGCGCGCAGGTTGAAGGCCTCCGAGAGCACCCGCCATTCGTATGACGGGTGCCTTTTTATCTTGTCCGTTATCAGGGATTTTGGGACAGATGGCCGCCTGAGCTAAGAGAGGATCTG
>NZ_WQGG01000010.1:0-202202 GCF_013034565.1 Ruegeria sp. HKCCA5491 | reverse complement strand
CGCCTGCTCGTAACACACCAATAAACCAAGGCCCGGAAACAAAGGGCCTTGGTTATGGTTTTCGAATTTTGGGTGCTTTCGAAGGCCTCCAATAAGCGCCGGTGTTTTCGCGCGCTTGTTGATATTGTCTTGCACGGTGGTGTGCGTCTTTGCCGCCCGCTTCGAAAAGATGCCCCAGGATACAGTCCAAAACAGCCATCGCGCCGGTAAAATTCGAGAAATCATGTAGGGAGCGGACGCTGACGGGAAACGTCACGTCAGGCTCAACTTTTGGCGCAATGACATCGCTGTCGGACACAAGGATGATTTTCATCCCTTTCTGCCTTGCGAACCGCATCGATTGAATTGTTTCGGCTGAATATGGGTGGACTGTAATCGCAATAAGGCAGTCACTGTGGTCTGCGTCCAGCAAATCATCAACAGCCGACCCGACATGCCGGGGTGCAAGTTGAATGCCGGGATGTGCCATTCGTCCGACATAGGAAAAATAGTATGACAGCGCATAGCTGGCACGCGTGGCCGTCACAAAACACCTTTTGGATTTGGTGATGAAGTCAACGGCCCTGCGTATCTTTTCCGGGTGGATGAGCCTGAGCGATCGGGTTACGACGTTCTGAGCATTCTGCGCGTATTTTGCTTGTGATTGGCTTAGCTGGTCCCCTGATTGCAGATTTGCCAGCCAATCTTGACCCAATTCGCCCTCTCGGTCCGTAACCAGAGCTTGCCGAAAAGGTTCACGAAAAGCATCGAAGCCATCAAACCCCATGCGGTGGGCGAGGCGAACCAAAACGTTTGAACTGACGCCAATATGTGCAGCCGTTAGGCGAATAGGGTTCAGGCCAAAATCGCCCGGATAATCTATGATGTACTTTGCTGCGGCTTGAAGGCTGGGGGGCATCTGTTCGATGTCCCGGCGTAGCTTGTTGGTGAGGTTGTTGAGCGTGTCTTTCATAGCATGAAAAAAACATATGTTTTGCAAATTGCAAATTGAAAACACGGTGTGTGGGGGTAGATAAAATTGAACTGTGGAAGGCCGCTTTGATGACACCCGAGCAATTACAGCATGCACCGTATATTCTTGTGGCACCGAACGGCGCGCGCCGCGGGATAAGTGACCATCATAATCTGCCCGTTACGACCGAGCAGATTGTAGCGGCGGCGCAGGCCTGTTTCGATGCTGGTGCGCAAGGTATTCATCTGCACGTGCGCGATGAAAATGGGCAGCACAGTTTGGATGCTGGCCGATACATTGAAACGATTGCCGAGTTGCACAGGGTCGTCCCTGAAATGGACGTTCAGATTACGACCGAAGCTGCTGACATGTACGACGTTTCCGCTCAGTTAGAGTGTCTAGAGCGGGTCTGCCCCAAATGGGTTTCGATCGCGGTCAGAGAAATTGCCAGATCACCGGAGCTGGTCGACAAGGTTTATGGCGTTTGCGCCGAGCAAGGAACCCAGGTGCAACATATCTTGTACGATGCCGATGATGCCGCAGTGTTGGGTCGCTGGCAGGAACAGGGGCTGATCAGGTCGGGTCAGACAGACAGGTTGTTGGTTCTTGGTCGGTATGTGGAAGGACAGCAATCAAATCCGAAGGAACTGGACCTGTTTCCAACCGCTCAATCGCGATGGATGGCTTGTGCGTTTGGCCGGCAAGAGCATGAATGCCTGTTGGCAGCCGCCAGACGTGGCGGTGATGTGCGCGTCGGTTTTGAAAACAGCATGACTGATCGGGATGACATGCCCTGGAAGGACAATGGGTCCTCGGTGAAGGCACTTGTCGCAGCATTGAAGGAGAATGTTTCATGAGCCACGTCTTTCCACGCCATACAAAATCCAACTTGCCGATCGCTGTTGCAGGGGACGGGTGTTACGTCATTGACGCTGTAGGAAAGCGTTATCTGGATTGCGGGGATGCTGCGGTGTCTTGTTTAGGTCATTCGGATCAATCGGTTATTGAGGCCGTGCAGGATCAAGTGGGCAAGATCGCCTTTGCGCATACCGGTTTCATGACATCCGAACCAGCCGAAGCCTTGGCAGACCTGTTGATTGAACATGCGCCGGGTAATCTGGACCGCGTCTATTTTGTGTCCGGTGGGTCCGAGGCGACCGAAGCGGCGATCAAGCTGGCGCGACAGTATTTCCTTGAGATTGGTCAACCCGAACGCCGTCATGTGATTGCGCGTCGTCAAAGCTATCATGGAAATACGTTGGGGGCGTTGTCTGCGGGTGGCAATGCGTGGCGACGTGCGCAGTTCGCGCCGATGCTGATCGAGATGACACATATCGCCCCGTGTTATGAATACGCTGAGAAGCCGGATGACGAGAGCAGTTACGACTACGGTCAGCGTGTTGCAAACGAACTTGAGTCAGAGATTTTGCGATTGGGGCCTGAAACGGTGATGGCGTTCATGGCCGAGCCGGTTGTCGGCGCGACGTTGGGCGCGGTCCCGGCGGTCGAGGGGTATTTTCGCCGCATCCGAGAGATTTGCGATCAGTATGGTGTTCTGTTGATTCTGGACGAAGTGATGTGCGGTATGGGGCGAACCGGGCATTTGTTTGCTTGTGACCACGACGGAATCTCTCCGGATATCCTGTGTATCGCAAAAGGTTTGGGGGCAGGGTATCAGCCTATCGGAGCGATGCTGTGCACCAGTAAGTTGTATGGCGCGATTGAGGAAGGTTCCGGTTTCTTTCAGCACGGGCACACGTATGTTGGCCATCCTGTAGCAACGGCTGCGTCCTTGGCAGTTGTTCAGCAACTGATACAACGCAACCTTCCAACGCGGGCCACCGAGCTGGGGGACGTTTTGCAAAATGCGCTGCTGGAGGAGTTTGGCCAGCATCCGAATGTCGGCGATATCCGGGGTCGTGGGTTGTTCCGAGGGTTGGAACTGGTTGGAGATCGTGCGACAAAAACACCGATTGATCCATCGCACGGCACAGCAGCCAAGATAAAAAAAGCCGCTTTTTCTGAAGGACTAATCTGTTATCCCATGTCCGGTACGCGGGATGGCAGGCATGGCGATCATATCCTATTGGCGCCGCCCTTCATTATCGGAAACTCGGAAATCGGCGAATTAGTCACAAAGTTGAGTAAAGCGCTATCTGCAGCCGTTTAACGTGTTTGTGAACTGACTAATCCTGTGTATCAATTAAAGTAATTGATTAGTTAATAGTGCACAGGTGACGAATGGTTCGCGATATTTGGCTGAGCTTTAGGGAATTACCCCTTTGGGTTCAGTTTTGGATGGCTTTCATACTTATTCCCGTCAACTTGGCTCCACTAGCATTTGTCGATCAACCACAAGGTGCATTGATCGCTGCGCTGTCGGTGACTGGAATGGCCCTGAACATTCCTATCATGCGCGCGGCCAGAGGTATGACAAAGGCGATGGCGCTGCCGCATTTGGTCTGTTGGGTTCCAATGCTGGCAATCGTCATAATGCTGTTGATGGATGCTTCCGCATTGTCACCGGGTTATGTGCAGTTTTTGGTGCTGCTGTTGGTGGTCGATCTCATTTCTCTTGGTTTCGATGTGAACGACTCGATCGTTTGGCTGCGTCAACGACAGGCGGAACAATAAAGCCCCCTGAAAAGGGCGTCTTGCGGGACACAACCTCGCAAAGGATATTGTCTTAACTTATTGTTATAGAATAATTTTTACAAATATCGGGACACAGGTTTTTGCGCAATCTTTGCGCTGTGTCCCGATTGTGTCCCGAAAGCCACGTTACCAAGACAATAAGGGCTTTAGGCGTCCGAATAATAACCGTAGCGAGGCCTGAAGACCTTCTCCCGTTCGAAGTACGAACTAGCGCTGTGTCGACCCTGCCATCAACGTCTGTTTGGTGTCTTCACCGAGCAGAAAACTGTCGTGGAAACTCCAAGTCGAAAATGCTTGATTTCGATCTGCTCACGTCGTGAAGTTTCTCGGATCGTGGCCCTGTTGTTGCCTTCTTGGAATTTTTTGTTCAATTCTGTCGCAATGTTGAACGAATTGCGGAATGGCCGATTGGTCCGTTCCGTATAGGCACTGAACAACTGAAGCGAACCAAGGAGCAAAGCCCAGTGATACGCCTTTTTTCCAGAAGACCTTCAACAAAACCTCTGGTGATCGGAGTTGGTGCGCCAAAAGCCGGAACGACGTGGCTTGCTCAGTATTTTAACAATAGACCTGATTGCTCTCGACCCCCGCTTAAGGAAATGCATTTCTTTAACAATTTGAGCGAAGATGGGCTCAAAAAGCTGTCCACTCGAATTGAACGACGAATGAACGAAATGAACCCGGAGCCCAATCAACGACGGAGAATGGAACATTATAAGGCTCTTGTCGATGCAGGGCGCAGTTCCGACGCTGATTACCTTTCAGCACTTAGGTTTAGGGTGCCAGAAGAAACGTTGAAATACGAATTTACACCCGCTTATGCGCTTTTAGGAGAAGACATTTTACGTCGCATGAATGCTTTGACTGAGGATGTTCGGTTTATCTATCTCTTACGAGATCCTATCGACCGCACTTGGTCCCAGGCGAGAATGATGGCGATGCAACGTTCAGGCTTGGGGAAAGATCGGGTATGGGCAAAGGAATACACCGAGGAGCAGCTGGCGAACATGATTGCTGATGCAAATCAAATAGTGGCTAGCGCTTTAAGCGCCAAAAGTGCCAATGTATTGAAATTCTCACGGTACAGCGAAACACTCCTAAGGCTGAAATCCGCGGTTCCAGAGAAGAACCTATATATCGGCTTTTTCGAGGAATTGTTTGATCAGAGGGAGATAAAAAGGATTTGCAAATTCCTCGGCCTTTCATTTGTTGCTGCGGATTTTGAAGCAACATACTCCTATAGCTTTAACGCAAAGATGGAAACGGAATTGAAGGAACGGTTAATGGAATATTTTGCAGTTGACTTCCAAGAAACGCTTAGGCTTGTGGGAAGAACTCCATCCGAATGGAAACCCTACAGCTAGATGCGCATTCGTTCGAACTAGGTTTACTAATGCCATCCTTCACTTTTTTTCTATCTCTTGCCAGTTTCGATTACTCTACCGCATAGGTTGCGACGAAAGGGAAAGAGGATTTACGTATTTTGGGACCGCTGGAATATGAATTTGATTATCCGAAAACTCCTTCAAGTTGGCCCCCACTGTTTTCGGCAGCTTCACAGGATGACAGCTTCGTCGCCAATGCAGTCGCTGATGCAACCCATAGCGATATCAATTTGGGCTCACTGCCGTCATCAGGGCTTTTCGTCGGATGACCGGTCCGCCATTCCGAGCGGCCATTGCATTGGCCGATTCCACCGGAAACGCCGTCGTGGTTAAAGGGCGGCGGGACGATTGTCCGTGTCGCACTTGCTTTGGCTCGACCTACAGCACTTGAAACGCATCCAGCACTTTTTACCAAAACAAATGTTGAACGGTTGCACGATGCTCGCGGTGGACTTATCAGGGGGAAGGCACCTTCCGTGCCGGGGCGGTCGCGGCTTCCAAACGCGTCGCCCCATCAACCCCGAAAAACAGGAATTGCGGGACAGGGGCGGGACACAGCGTTTATCAGCCTTACTTAAAACTATAATTTATCTGGTTATTTATCTTTTACACTTCCCCCTTTTGAGGGGTAACGCCCAGCCCAACCGCTTTTGCGTCACGTGTTAGCAGGTTTACGGCTTCCCTGTATTCAATCTTTGCAAACGGATTGAACCTTGGTTTGTCGTCGTAAGTATCCCAAACACGGGCAGGTGACATGTCATGTATGGCGTTGTTGCGTTGGGCACTATGCACAGCGGCGGCCCGGTCCACCGCTTCAATCCCCCGCACGGCCAGCGTGCCAGCCACAGCCGCGGCCCGTGTCCGGTCCATCGGGTCGTTGCTCGGGTCCATCGCGATAGATGCAACGTCGCGTGTAACGGCGGTCAGGATTGCCAGAAAGTCGTTTGCAGTCGGAAGCGGCGCGACGGCGCTTTCCTCATCAGGGGGCGCGCTGGCTTTCCCCTTCGGCATCTTCACAATCTTTGTGGCCTTACTCATCGTCCCCAACCCCGCGTACCTGTTCCAGTGTCACCCCAAAACCTTCGCATAGCGCTGCAAACGCGCCCTGTTCATAGTCCCGAAACTGTTCTTCGGTCGCGCAATTCACCAGATGGCAAAAGCCAACCTTCAACGCCCGCTTACGCGCAAAATCCATGTCATGCAGTTCGGCCAGCACCATTAACCTTTCCACCGCCTGAAACGCGGCATCGCGGGCCTCATCTATGTCGCTGGTGCTTGGTTCAAACGTGGGGGCAACCACAGCCGCGATTGCCCTAGCGTCGGTGCTCATATCTTCGGCCGCATCATCTTCATGTTTCAAAGCACGGGCGGCGCTTTCAATCGTCCATTCAGTCGGTATCGGTATTGTCTCGGACATTATCGCTTTCCTCATCCAGAACATTTTGCACGGCGGGATTGCCGCCAATAATAGCATCAATCGCATCGGCACCGCGAACCGGGTCCAATTTGACTATTTCGGCGCTTAGGGCGCGGATTGTGTCGGACAACTGGCGCTGGCGATGTTTGTCCACCCGGTCCAGCAACCCCATGTAGATATCCAGATGGTCCAGAAAGTCCGCACCGATTTGAAGGGCCGCCGCCGTGTTCCCTTCGCCCATCTGCGTTTCAATCCCAACCTTCATGGTTTCCAGCGTGTCCAGCACCAGCTTTTGCAGGTCGCCAATGTGGTCAACGTCGCGTTGACGTTCCAATCGGTGCGTCGCTTCGGTGATTTGAGGGATGCACCGCACGACATGCCGCCACACGGTCGCGGGCGTCACGCCAATACGTTCGGCAATGTCCGCATTCGACAGGCCCGCATAGTGCAGGGTTGCCACCGCGCGGCGGTTTTGAAGGTCCATCGCGCATATCGGGCAGGACGGAAGGTCCACGCGCGCCATGATGTTGGATAGATTGAAACGCCCTTTTTCACGCAAAATGCGCCATTTTACGCCAGCACGACGCGACGTCTTAGGCATCCGAAAGCCCCTTCGCGCCCCAAACCGCAACGGCAATGCTTTCCCCGTGTTCCGCGACGCAATCCTGAAACTGTTCAATCGCCATGTTCACGCGATGGACAATATCGCGTTGCGTGGGCGCTTCGCCGTCAAACACGTCGGCGCTGGTCAAATCGTCCACCACTTTGGCGTGGTAGTGGGTGCCGCGGTCCATCAGGGTTATCGTGAATTCCCGTTCCTTATCGTCTGGATGTTCGGGTTGCATATTTCGCTTCCTTCCATGCAGGGGATTTTGGGCGGGTTTCGTTTTTCCGTCAGGTGCCTACTCCCCCCCTTAGTATATTCTGACGGAAAATCTCGACAGTTGGTAACGCATTGAAAACAAAGACTTACGCGGTTTTGAAAATCGCTGACGGAAAAACCTAGCGTTTGGTCGCCCCCGGTTGAGTGGGCACAACCTATTTCTAGTTGTGTGGATACAGCCGTCATAACAGCACCGATTTCAGGGCGTTTAGGGGTAGGGCGGTGACCAGATTACCGCCAAGCGCAAGGTCGGTGGACGTCATGGCTATGGCCCGCGGTTGTGGCTGTTCGGTGCGCCTGCGTATGTTGTCCAACGTGCGGGTGGTTATGCCTGCCACCCCGCACCCATCCAGCAGTTTCACCGCGTCGGGGTACTTAATGTCAAAGCCGGGTATGCGATGCGCAAACGCCGCAAGCACAGCGCGTTCAAATTGTGTCCGCTTCAAGTCAACACCGCCCGGTTGCCCGTCCATCATCCAGCCGTGAAAGCGCAACCAATCGTCAGCACTTTTTAATACCGCTTCGGCCTTATGCCTGTATTCATCCCACGCGCGCCGCCAGTGCAAACAATCCTCAACCGTGGCGAATGGGGCAGTTCCAAACCGGATAATCCCGTCATAATCCCGCACGTCCACGGGCATACGTTTGAAGTCAAAGTCTAGATTGGATGCAACGTCACGGGTTTCGTCTATCAGGTCGCACCCAAGGCGGTATTGCTTCGGCAGGGACACCAGCGACTTTCTGGTCATGACGTCACCGTATTCGCGGTTCCGTATGATTTCCTCCCACGCGTGCGCTTCCTCAATCTTCGGCTTTGTCCTATCCCAGTGGGGGATTTTGTGCCCGGCGCGCGCAATAAAAACGTTTGTTTCATCTTCGACAAATAGCGCCATGCCCCCGCGGGTTTTCACCACCAGCACGCGTTGCGCCCTATGCTTCACCTCAAGCGTTTCAGTGTCGCCGTTTGGGTCCACCATGCCGCGCAGTTCGGCAAACCATGTACCTATTGCCCCCGACGTTGCGGCCTTCGCTTCTGCCAGCGTCGCGTCACTCAGAAAACCGTCTGTTGTCGCGCTCATCATCGTGACGTGGGCAGGCAATCCGGCAACGGCTTCGGCCAGTGTCGCGCGGACAATAGACGTAATGTAGGCCGCATATGGCGCGCAGCTTATGCCGCTTTCTGGCATGTCCTGATATGTGCCGTTGCGTGTGTCAAACACGCGAGCTGTCACAGGGTTTGTTTTCCAGCCTGCCACAGCCTGCGCAAATTTGCCGTACCCACTGTTGCCAACCTCCTTAACCAGCGCGTGCAGGCCGGGGTGCGTGCCCTTCGGAAACCGTGCGCGCCAATGGTTGATGAATTTGGCGAAATCAACCAACGGCCGCGCCGTTCCAGCCCACGGCACATAGACGCCGTGTTTAACGGTGATGCGCGCGCCCATCTGCACCGCTAACTTCAGTTCGGGGCCGCAACAGCAGGTTTCCCCCGATAGCGGATAGCAAAGGCCATAACCCCCGTTTGCCACTGGCAGGCACGGAAAGCGCGTGTCTGGCGGGAATTCAAATTCGGCCCGTGCAAACGTCAAAGCGTCGTGGCGGGCCAGTGTGTCCACGTCCTTAGTGTATTGGATGGCGTCCCAATCTGCGGGGCGTAAGGCGGCCATGGCAGACGTGTATGCCCCCTTAAGGTCAAGGTCGGTAATATCCCCGTCATGCACGCCGATTTCGCAGGCGATATTCAGCCCGCCATGGAAGCAATCGGCCGTCAGCGTTTTTATATCGCCCACGGCTGGCAACATGGTTTTCTGTTCACGAGGGGGTTTCTGCCATCCGCAAAAGCGTAACGGGTCCAAATCGCAATCCGATATGCAGGACCGTATTTTTTCAATGCCCATGCTGGCGACGGTTGCGGGCATTGTTTCCAATCCCCACGCATCGGCCAGCGTCGCGACTTCAAATATCCAATCCCGCGCTATCACCGCATCGCGCAGGGCGTATGCCTCAAACGGGGCGGGGTGTTGTTGCAAACACAAATCCATGCGGCGGATAGCGGGCACACGCTGGCCCTGTTCATCAATCACCGGGGGCATACTCAGCTTTTCAACGCCCATCCAATCGCCCAGCGCCGCCAGTGGTGCGCGGCCGGGGGCCAACAACATCGTATCCAGCAAACGCACACGGATATTCACCCGTCCGACGCCCGGCATCCGGTAAGCAACACGAATGCCGTCCCTATGGTTAATCGTGGCGTATGTGCCGCGGACGTTCTGCGCGCGCTTTTTCAGTTTGTTGAAATCGGCAAACGTCGCCAGTTCTGCGCGGCTGAAATGCGCCGCAACGATAATGTTGA
Source organism: Ruegeria sp. HKCCA5491 (assembly GCF_013034565.1). Classification (NCBI taxonomy): domain Bacteria; kingdom Pseudomonadati; phylum Pseudomonadota; class Alphaproteobacteria; order Rhodobacterales; family Roseobacteraceae; genus Ruegeria; species Ruegeria sp. HKCCA5491. The sequence goes on along the minus strand of NZ_WQGG01000010.1, from coordinate 192,560 downwards.
TGGCATCGTTGCAAATGTCGGCTTCGGAAATCATTCCAGCGGCTCGGGCATCTTCTATCACGCCGCCAATCATGTGGCTGAAATACGGGCGGCGCGTGCGGCCTTCGGTGTAAACGATATGGTCGCGGGTCGCTGGGTTGTTGGGGGTGCGGTAACTCAGTTGGTGCGACAGGACTATGTTTTTCACAGGATGGCAGGTGCGCTTTTCGCAATGAATGTCCGGCCCCTTCCGTGTGCAGGTCGGACATTGGCGGGCCAGCATATCCGCGGACGGGTTCGGCAGTTCGGATGCAGACACATATTCCGCATCCAGCCCGACAATCAGCGAATATCTATCCAGCACACCCAACGCAGTTAACCACCCATCCGAGCCACAGCACCGCGGGCAGACCGTTCTAATTCCCGTTCGCGGTTCGTTGGGCTGGTCGAGATGGCGCGCGGGTGCGTTGTTACGGCTTCGCGTAGTAACCCCGTTATTGCGGCTTCGGAATATCCGTAGTTCGCCAGCGTCCAAACGGCGGCGGCCATGGCGGGGTGTAGCTGGGTGGAACGCTGAATAAAGTCGCTGGCGGCGGCGGGCAGGCTGATAAAGCGGTCATGCCCAGCCATGAAATGCGCGAAAACGTCGTCGGCGTTGACGCCGTGCGGCGTGGACGCGCGGAAGCCGTTGCCATGGGGGGTAACGCCTTCGGGGGGTGGAAACGCCGATGTGACGGCTTCGATGAAACCCAACACGCGGGTTTGGTCCACCAACGGCAAATCATCGGGGCCGCAATCCAACGGGCTGGTTTCGGGCCATGTGTATTCGTTGCCGTTGGGATGCTTGCCGCCCAAGATAATCAGGCCAGTCGTGCAATAGACGGATATATCAACACCGTGGAAATGCTGGGTGGTTATGCTTTTATTGGCAGGGCGGTACAGGCGCAAAGTCCTATGGCCCGGTTTGCGGGTACGCCACAGGTCGGTTTGTCCAAGGTGTTCGTCGGCAATTTCGCGGATTGCAAAAGCGCGTTCGGCGTCATCGTGGTCTAGGTCCACCGCAACAATCGTCCCGTCCATTATCAGGGCGACGTTTTCGGCGGCGCGGACGTTGGCCCATGCTTCAATCAGGTGGCGCGGCGGTGTTTCCGCCTGCCATCTGTTCCAGCCCTTACCGCAGGCTTTGCCATGGGCAGGGACAACGGTTGTCCATCCGTTGTCAAAAAGTTCGGGCGCGTCTGCAAATCTCATCAGGTTCGGACTTTCCCCACCTCAGCCCCCACTGAGGGGGCTTTTCGCTGGGATTACTTATTAAAAAACAACAGGAAATTTCGGCGTCAGGCGGTTGTGTCCCGCCTGAGTGCCATTTCAGGGTGCCGTTCGATTAAAACGGCGCGTCCGTCGGGTCATAGCTTTCGACAGGTTCAGGCGCTGGTGCTGGCGTGTCTGCATCAGCAGGGGCAGGCCCGATGATTTTAGCTATTTCGTTTTGCGGAAGCCCGTCGCGGTCCTTCCCCTTCGACACCATCACAGACACCCGCGCGCCCAACAGCATCGGCAAATCATCACCAGACGCGATTGCGTCCGCTTCCAGCCCCGCGGCTGTCACCAGCGCGTGCAGGCGGTTAAGGCCGCCCAGAACAGCGCGGGCCTGTCTCGGCTCGAACACAGCAGGGTTAAAGGTTACGCCCCCGTTGCCATCATCAACCAGCGCGTCAGCGCCGTGACTGACCGGGACAAACATTGCGATTTCGTCCGCATCCACACCTTCCAACGCGGCGCGAACAACGCCCCAACCCACGGGGCCAGTGCGTTCGCCAACGCTGGTGTCTGATACAACGGCGGTGTAGCGCCCCGGCTTTGCAAGCCCCGCTTCCAACGCCTTCGCCGCGGATTTCATCGCATCGGCCAACGACGGGCCAGCCGGACTAGTCGCCCCATTGCCCAGCGCGTTCAGGCCGTTTTGTTTCGGTTGTTCAGTCATGGAATAAATCCTTTTGATTTGAGATTTCGTCTTGATGCGCCGTAATCAGCGCATCCATTGCGGGCGTTGCGCCACGGGCCAACGTGTCGATTTCGGCCAGCCCCCGGCGTAGCGCTTCGGGTGACATGGCTTTGTCGGCCACGGCCCACGCCAGCGCGCGCAGGGCGGACCCGATGCGCTGGCGGTCCATTTTGTCGGAACGGAATTCGTGTGTACTCATCACGCCGCCCGCCCGTTTCTAAGGTGGGTCACGTCGTTAAACGGCTCAGTTTCGGGTTCGGGTAGCCACCCGACCCAGCAGGCTATTGGATTGCCCAAATCAAGCGCGTTTGTCGCGATTTCGAGACCGCGTTTTGTCGCGCAGAACGCCAGCGACGACCAAGGCCGCTTTCCGTTCGGGCTGGTCCGCTTTTGCACAATCCACTGAATGTTGTCGCGACAACGGATTATGCGGTGCGTGCCGTCGGTAATCGCGACGGTCAAACAACCGTCGCTTTGCTCATAGACACGCATCACGCCGCTCCTGTTTCGGTGATGTCGCGCACGACGCCGATTTCCGAAATCAGGTGATAGCGCCCGTGCCATGCGCCACCGCCGTCGTCGATACGCTCAGTCCTGATGTTGACGCCCTGGTTTTTGCGCAGGCGGTGAACCTCCGCGCTATGGCGACGGCGCGACGGGCATTCAACGGGGCCAGCGCGAAGCTGTTCCAGCATCCGGCAATCATTGCCGCCGACGCTAATCTGGCGCGTTTCGCCGCCCTCATCCTTCACGGTGAAAGTCTTTTTTAGTGTAGGCATAGTCTCAATCCCTTCGGATTTCTGAGACATGAAAAATTGTGATATGCCGGGACTACGGATTTTATTCGACTTCCCGACCTACACGCCCTGTGCCGTTCCAGCGGCGCAGGGTGTTTTTCATGTCGGGTTAAGCCGCGTTATCGGCGGTCAGGTTGTGGCCGCGGCGGGACGGTTGAATACCCCTTTCGCGCCACGATTTCATTGCATCCTTCACACGCCCCTTTGAGTGAATGGACATGCCGCGCAGGACGCGTTGGGCGAAATCATCGTCAGCCTTTGCCAACATCCATCCAGCCCAATCAATCGGGTCTACAACGGTTTTCCCGGTCGCGGTGTTCCGTTTGCCGGGATAGCGCCGCCCTGTTGTGTCTGACGTTGGTGTTACTTCCTCAGACCATAGCGCCACCAAGTCGGGAATGGACGCGGCCATTGGAAACGGTTGGGATAGTGTCAGGTTCATTAAAAAAACCCCATCTGCGGTTACTGATGGGGGTAGGTTGGGCGGGTTGTCTGTGTTTGTGGGTAACGGCGTGGTGTCGCCTGCGTTACCTATCGTTTTTTGGCGCGGTGTCGGGCTGTTTTCAGGGCGTCTTTCGACGTACCGAAGCTATTCAACAGGGCGCGGTCAAAAGCCTGTTTGGTGGCTTTCACCGTATCAGCACCGCGCCCCGTGTTTTCAGTTACGGCGCGTTCAAGCCCTTCCGCTACGCTATGCATGAACAGGCTAACCATGCCAGCGTCAGCGGATATCCCCATGTCGCGGGCGGCCATGTGCACCCCATGGGCAACCTTTTTCAGGTCCATCACAACGTCAGAACCCAACGCCTCAGCCTTTAGGCTTAACGCATCTGAGGCTTCAATTTCGTTCTGGTTGGCGGTGTCCACCATCGCGCGGCAGTCTTTCAGATAGTCAACGGTCACGCGGCGTGATGGCGTTACAAAGTGTTCCGCCCCGGTTTCCCATGTCGCGGGGTACTTAATCAAATCACCATCCGCGTCGCGGTTCGCGTTCAGGTCCACGTCGTCCACGATAGACCGCGCTTTTATCGGGCTGGGTTTATCCTCATTCCAGCTTTCAAGGTTCAGCACTTCATAAACATTGTCACTCATCATCAGCCCCTTCCATGGCTCAAACTGATTACTTTGTTCGCAGCCTCTTTGCCGCGCGCTTCGGCCAGCGCATCGGCCAACAACGACGCCCACGCTTCAAACACGGCGCGTTGGCGCTCGACTTGCTGGTCGCGCTGATACCGTCGTTGAAGCCGTGACGTCGTGGCGCTGGCGCTATGGTTTAAGCATCTGTCAACAATCGCCACGTCCGAACCAGCCTTGATTGCCCCGTCAGAAAACCCGCGGCGCAGGTCGTGAAACGTCCAGTCCAGAAAGTCCGCGCCCAGCGCATCGTCTAACCTTTGTTTGATTGCGCCAAAGCCACCATAGGGACCATTGCGCTTGCCTTGGAAAACGTAAGCGTCAGGGTCGCCGTTCAGGTTAACGCCAATCGCCTCGGCCGCGGCTTGGATATGTTCCAGCGCGGTTTCACTTAACGGTGTCTTACAATCCTCATCCGTTTTTGCTTTCTCGGCGGGGATGGTCCAAACGCGGTTTTCAACGTCGATTTCGCCCGCCTGCATCATCGCCACGTTCGCCCGCCTTTGCGCGGTGTATATCAGCGCGGTAACAAACCCGCGGGCGGATGCGCTCTTTTCATCCTCCAGCGCAATCAGGATTTGCGCCACTTGCTCTTTCGTTGGGGAAACATTGCGCTCTTTTTCGACCTTCACCTTTAGCGGGGCCAGAATGTCTTGCGTGGTCCACCCCTGTTCGAACATCCAGCGAAACAGCGGCTTTGAGCGGCGCAACGTCGTGTTGATGGATGAGGGGGCGCGAACACGTTCCTTTTCAATCCACAACCGCACGGCTTCGGGGGGCAGGGCGTCAGGGCGCATGTGCAGATACTTCGCGAATAGCCGTTTCATAGCTTTGACGGTCTTATCCTTTAGCCGCGTGCCCGCCAGCCGAATATCTGCATAGGTGTCTATAGCATCGCCCAGCGTTGGCGCTTCGGCCCGGTTCCGTCGTTGGGCCTGTTGCTGGCGCAGTTCGCGGGCAACCGCTGTCTTATCCGTGGCGGCAACCCTCGCATTAACCGCACCCAGTTTTGTTTGCGCCAGTTCGCGCGCCTTGGCTGGTGTGGTTTCTGGAAAGTCACCCAGACGAACCCGAAAACGGTTTCCGTCGATTGTGTGCCGCAAATACCAAGCGCCCTTGTCAGAACGCCCCACGCATTCCAAACCGCGGAATTCCTTATCGCGCCACGTTCCCCGCCCTTCTTTGGGCAGGTGACGCGCCACATAGCTAGTTGATTGGGCCTTGCCCATCGCATCCACCTTCCGTTGTTGTGTCCCGCACGCGTCCGATTGTGTCCCGAATACCGCTTCCAACCGCACCCGGTCGGACCGTGCCATGTAAATACATAGGGGGATTACTTGGGGGATGCAAACGCCTTTATTTTATGGCGATTGTTATCGTTCAGGTCGGGTCTGGTAAGGTGTGTTTTGTGTCCAAAAAAGCCCCCTGAAAAGGGGGCTTTGAAAAATTAAACAGAGTCAGATTTATTTCTGCGGCAACGGCCCGATCATCATGATCATTTGGCGGCCTTCCATCTTGGGCATGTTCTCGACCTTGCCCAGTTCCTTGATGTCCTCGGCCACACGTTCCAACAGCTCACGTCCCAGATTTTGGTGTGCCATTTCACGACCACGGAAGCGCAGGGTGACTTTGACCTTGTCGCCCTTTTCCAGAAACTTGAAGACGTTCTTCATCTTGACGTCATAGTCATGCGTATCGGTGTTGGGCCGGAATTTGACCTCTTTCACTTCGATGACTTTTTGTTTCTTGCGGGCTTCGCTTTCGCGTTTCTGCTGTTCGTACTTGAACTTGCCAAAATCCATGATCTTGCAGACCGGGGGGTTCGCGTTGGGCGAAATCTCAACCAGGTCGAGGCCGGCATCGGCGGCAAGTTGCATGGCTTTAGCGGGATGAACCACCCCGACGTTGTCACCATCGGCACCAATCAGGCGAATTTCGGGGGCACGGATCTTTTCATTGACGCGCGGGCCGGTTTCTCGTTGCGGCGGCGCGTTGTGAGGTCTGCGGGCTATGGGTTCATTCCTTTGATGATTGCAGAATTTCGAGCCCGAAATTTAGACTGCCACGCGCCCTGTTTCAAGCGCCAACCGTGCTGAAACGATTGAAATTCACATGATTCACGGCAGGTTTATGCGCCGGTCACAGTCTGTGCGGTGACCGGCACGGTCTGATCAGCCGACAAAGGCTTTTTCGATCACAAATTCCTTGGGCTCGGAATTTGCACCCTCGCGCAGGCCGAACCCTTCAAGGATTTCCTTGATATCGAGGTTAAAGGCCAGCGAACCACACACCATCGCGCGGTCGGTTTCAGGTTTGATGCCGCCTTCGATGCCAAGGTCCGCGAAAACGGTGCCGTCGTTCAGCAAATTGGTTATGCGGCCCATCTTTGGGCTCTTTTCCCGAGTCGTGGTCGGGTAGTAGCGGATCTTGTCTGCAAAACCTTCGCCCATCAGTTCGGCAAGCATCTCATCCTGACGTATGTCTTCGATCAGTTGACGGCCATATTCCAGCTCGGCCACTTCGCGGCAGGTGTGGGTGATGATGACTTCGTCGTAATCTTCGTAGGTCTGCGGCTCGCGCAGCAGCGAAGCGAAAGGCGCGAAACCGGTGCCGGTGGCAAAGAACCACAATCGCTTGCCCGGCAGCAGGGCGTCGTGGACCAGCGTGCCCACGGGCTTGGGCCGCAGGATGATCTGATCGCCGGGCTTGATATGCTGTAGCTTCGAGGTCAGCGGGCCATCCTGAACCTTGATCGAGTAGAACTCCAGCTCTTCATCCCACGATGGCGAAGCGATCGAATAGGCGCGCAGCAAAGGCTTTCCGTTGTCGCCCAACAGGCCGATCATCACGAACTCACCCGAGCGGAAGCGTAGCGAGGCAGGGCGCGATACCTTGAAGGAAAACAGGCTGTCGGTCCAATGCTTGACGTCAGTTACGGTCTGCGCGTCCGGCAGAACGGGGGCCTTCACGGTGGTTGCTTCGGTCACGGGCTTCATCTCTGTCATCGTTTCACTGTCGGTTTGCTAAACCGACATCTCCGTTTAATCTTTGATCCAAGTCAGGAAAAGGGGGCAGTTGCCGCAACGTCCTGTCGACAAGCTGTCGATTAGTTGCGGTTAACCGCGCAGGCGGGCTTGGTAGTTGTTCTCTTCCCAGTTCGCACGCGCTAGCCACTGATCTTCGGGCTGCCGATTTGCAAGGTTGTGATCTATTTCAACTTCGTCGAATCCGCTGCGGCGGGCCATGGCGTATTGATCGGCCAGGACATGCCCCTTTGCGCGCAAGCGGCCTGAATAGCCTTTCAAGCGCAGAATGCGTGCGATTGTAAAACCACGTCCGTCTGCCGAGGACGGAAAATCCACGCGTACCATCTTGGCGTTGCCCAGGCGTTCAAAAAGTTCATCGGGGTCAGTGTCCGAGGCAACGTCCAGCGCAACAACGTCGTTGGCGGTGTCTTCCAGTGTGACAAACCCATCGGTCCAGTCGTCGGGGGCAAAGCCCTCATCGGTAACGATTACGTTCATGATGTCTCTCCGGCGCGCATCATCTTGCCATCGACAAAATGGATGCCGCATTCTTCCTTGTTCTGGTCGCGCCAGCGTCCGGCGCGCGGGTCTTCGCCATCCTTGACCGGCGAGGTGCAGGGCGCACAGCCGATCGAAGGGTATCCTTTGGCCACCAGCGGATGCCGAGGCAGGTTGTTTTCGTCCATGTAGGCGCGCACATCCTCGGGTGCCCAATGCGCCAGCGGGTTGACCTTGATCCGGCCCGTTCCGTCCTCGACCTCAAAGAAGTCAAGCGCAGCGCGGGTGCCGGACTGAAACCGTTTGCGCCCAGTTATCCAACCGCTATAGCCCATAAGGGCCTTTTGCAGCGGAAAGGTCTTGCGCAAGTTGCAGCACGCATCCGTATCCCGCAAGCGCAAGGCTCCATAGGGGTCGTCACGTTGCACATCTTCGTCCTCGGCGCGGATGATCTGCACGTTTTTCAGGCCCAGACGTTCGCTCACCCCCTGCTGGTATTCCAGCGTTTCGGTGAACAGCATCTGCGTGTCCACGAACAGCACCGGGGTCATCTTGTCGACGACCGCCGCCATGTGCAGCAACACCACCGACTCGGCCCCGAAACTAGACACCAGGGCAAGGTCTTCAATCTGGTCGATGGCACCGTGCATCACGTCATGCGCACTGTGGTGCCGGAACCGGGCGTTCAGCGCATCGACCTTTTCGGTCAGCTCGCTGCGGTCCTTGCCCAGTTCCGTCTGGATCAGATCAAGCGGCATTCGCCTGAGCCTCGGGGTACAGAGCAGCCTTGAACGGAGCCATGCCAACACGGCGGTAGGTTTGCAGGAACTCCTCTTCGGCGCTGTCGCGCTGTTCCAGATAGGTGTTCACGATCCGCTCGACTGCCGGGACGATCTCATCATAGGCAAAGCCGGGACCGGTGCGATCGCCAATGGCTGCTGTCTCGGTGCCGTCACCGCCCAGAGTGATCTGGTAGTTCTCGACTCCTGCACGATCCAGGCCCAGGATACCGATGTGACCCACATGGTGATGCCCACAGGCGTTGATGCAGCCCGAGATCTTGATCTTCAGGTGGCCGATATCATGCTCCAGCTTCAGGTCATCGAAGCGGGTTGCGATTTCCTGCGCAACCGGGATCGAGCGTGCTGTGGCCAGCGCGCAATAGTCCATGCCGGGGCAGGCGATAATGTCGCTGATCAGGCCAATATTGGCGGTGGCCAGTTCGTATTCCTTCAGCTTCGCGTGGATCGCGGGCAGGTCCGACTTGTGGACATGCGGCAGGATCACGTTCTGCTCATGGCTGATGCGCAGTTCGTCATAGGCGAATTCTTCGGCTAGGTCGGCCATCACACGCATCTGTTCGGCGGTCGCATCGCCCGGCGTTGCGCCGTGCTTTTTGATCGAGATCGTGACAATCGCGTGGTCCGCGTTCTTATGCGGCGCGATGTTGGTGTCGACCCACGAACGGAACACCGGATCGTTGCTGTAGGCACTCTCGAACGAGGCAACCGAAGTTTCGCGGAAATCGGGCGCGGCAAAGTGGGTTTTGATCTCATCCAGCAAGGCCATGTCGGCGCCCTTGAACTGCGGGCGAACCTGCAGGAAACGCTCGTTGACCTTGGCGCGGATCGTGTCGATGCCGTTTTCGTGCACAGTGATCTTGATGCGCGCCTTGTACTTGTTGTCGCGGCGACCGATCTGGTTCCACACGGACACTGTGGCCTCAAGGTACGCCAGCAGGTCATCAAAGGCGACGAAGTCCGACAGTTCTTTGCCGATCATCGGTGTGCGGCCTAGACCGCCGCCTATGACGACGCGGGCGCCCAGAACGCCGTCACGCTCGACCAGTTGCAAACCGATGTCATGTGCCTTGATCACGGCGCGGTCGTTTTCGCTGCCGGTGATGGCGATCTTGAACTTGCGCGGCATGAACTGGAATTCCGGGTGGTCGGTGGACCACTGGCGCAACAGTTCGGCATAGGGGCGCGGGTCGGCGACCTCATCCGCGGCGGCACCGGCGAAATGGTCGGCAGTTACGTTGCGGATGGTGTTGCCCGAGGTCTGAATGGCGTGCATTCCCACTTCGGCCAGCGCGTCCAGCATATCCGGCACGTCTTTTAGCTTGGGCCAGTTGTACTGGATGTTCTGCCGCGTGGTGAAATGGCCGTAACCTTTGTCCCACTTTGCGGCCAGCAGGGCCAGTTGGCGCATCTGCGCACTGGAGAGTGTGCCGTAAGGGATAGCGACCCGCAGCATATAGGCGTGCAATTGCAGATACAGGCCGTTCATCAGGCGCAGGGGTTTGAACTCGTCCTCGGTCAATGAGCCGTCAATGCGGCGCTCGACCTGTGCGCGGAACTGTTTGTTGCGTTCTGCCAAAAATGCTGTGTCGAACTCGGAGTAGCGATACATGATTAGCTGTCCTTGGTTGCAGCCCCGATACCTGGGGGCTTAATGGGGAGAGAGAGGGCCTGATCTCAGGTCCGGGGCTGCGGGGAAGTTTCCTGTTTGCCATGGGCATAATTGGACGGGCCAGTCCGACGGAAGTCTTCCCGAAAATGGGTCGGTTCGGGGCCGTTTTCACCGGCCACAGCGTCCGCAAGATACGCGCCGACGATGACATTTGCCTGACGTTCAGCATCCAGCAGGCGGACTTGCGCATGTGCTTCGTCGGTAATTAGCTCGGCCTCGGACAGGTCACGGGACCAGCGGTCGTCCTCGGTCAGATAGATCACGTCGCCTTCCAGCAAATGATTTGCGGTGATTACTTTTGGAGTAAAAGCGCGGGGCATCAGGCGTGCTCCTTCTTGTATTGGGTCAGGGCAGTAACCGCGTTGCGCGGTTCGAGGCCATAAAACATAAGGGTTGGGCCATCCATTTCGGCGGCAATTAAATCGTCAGGCAGTTGATCAAGTGTGGTCGCCATTACGTGCTGATCGGGTCGGGATGCGTTTTCGATCAGCGTTACCGGAGTCGCGCGATCTGCGCCGTGCATGATCAGACGACCTTGAATGAACCGAGCGGACTTTTTGCCCATATAGATCGCAGCGACGGATCCGGATTGGGCAAGCGCAGTCCAATCGTGGTCCGCGAAACCTTTCATGTCGTGGCCCGTCAGGAACCGGACCGAGGAATTGCGCCCCCGTTGGGTCAGGCTTTGACCGATCCCGGCAACAGCGGCAGAGGCCGCAGTAACGCCCGGAACAATGGTCCACGAGATCCCTGCGGCCTGAACCGCTTGGATTTCTTCATCAAGACGTCCAAACACCGTGGGATCGCCGGACTTAAGGCGAACTACGTGCTGACCGTTGGCAGCGTGACTGACGAGAAGGGCGTCGATGTCTTCTTGTTTCCAAGACGGACCAAACCCGGCCTTGCCTACGTCGACCAAAACAGCGTTTCGGCCAGCCAGCGCCAGTACCTCGGTGCTGATCAGTCGGTCATGCAGGACGACATCTGCACGCTCAAAGGCTTTTAGCGCCTTGAGGGTCAGCAACTCGGGATCGCCCGGACCTGCGCCGACAAAGTCGACGTGCCCAATGCCATCATTTGTTTGCGAATGCCGCATGTCCCGTTCCACGGTTGGTTTGACTTGGCTTGCAATATAGGAAATATTCCCAGTAATGCGCCATATGGGCGAGTAAATAAGAACTATCGTTCCGGTGGAGGGCCCATTTGGAACGAAAGTTTTAAAACGAAGGAAAAATTGGAATGTCGGTGCGGATTGACGATACGGATCGGAAAATTCTGGTAGAGCTTCAGCGCGATGCCAGTCAATCACTGGACGAAATTGCGGCTCGGGTCGGCAGTTCGAAGACCCCGGTCTGGAATCGTATTCGCAAGCTCAAGGGCGCAGGCGTTATTGGTCAACAAACCGTTTTGTTGGACGCCGAGGCGCTTGGATTCGAAGCGACTTTCTTTGTTCTAATTCGCACGTCCGAGCATGAGGCAGACTGGCAGAGAAAGTTCTTGAAAGCCCTTCGTGATCGTCCCGAAGTTCAGGAGGCTCACAGGCTGGCTGGTGACATTGACTATATCCTGAAAGTCCGGGTCAAAAACGCGCGTGCCTATGACGAATTCTATCAGACACTGATTTCTGAGGTGCGCGTTCATAATGTTACGGCGTTGCTGTCTATGGAGGAAATCAAATCCACGACAATGCTGCCTCTGAATGCCTTGATCGAAAGCTGAAGCTTTAAACCTCGACTATAAGTTGGCTCAACCCGTGAAAGTGATAACTGTTTGAATAGTCGGGGCCTTTGCTAAGGCGCAAATTCGGGCACCGTTCGAACAGAACTGAAAGCGCGATACGCATCTCGAGCCGTGCAAGCGGCGCGCCAACGCAGAAATGCAAGCCCCCTCCGAAGCTGCTGTTCGTTACTATCGTGCGGGTCGGATCGAAGGTATTGGGGTTTGCCCATACAACCGGATCACGGTTTGCCGCGCCTAGCAACAGTGCTACCTGATCCCCTCGCTTGAAGCTGTGATTGAATATCTCAATGTCTTCATAGGCATAGCGTGTGAACATATGCAGCGGAGGGTCAAAGCGCAGAACTTCTTCGACCGTCTTGTCGATCGCATCTGGTGAAAACGCGTCCTTGTGAATTCCAAGTTCTAATACCGTTTTGATCCCATTTCCCAGGGAATGAACCGTTGCTTCGTGCCCAGCGTTCAGCAGCAGGATGCAGGTGGCCACCAACTCTTCTTTGCTGAGTTTCTCACCATGCTCCTCGGCCTCGATCAGGCGGGTGATCAGGTCGTCGCGAGGATCATCGCGGCGCATTTCGATGTATGACGACAGAAACGCAGTGAAGTCCCGGGACGCGGTCGCCGCGTTGTCTTCGGTCTCACGGGTTTTGCTGGCCTGATACATGGCGACCATATCATGCGACCACCTAAGAAGGTCGGGCGACTTTTCCTCGGGAACGCCCAGAAGCCTGCAAATTGTAACGACAGGTATCTGAGTGCAGAAACCGCCCAGTATGTCAAACGGAGTTGCTGGAAACTGTTCAATCAGGGAATGGCTCAGATCGTAGATGGAATCTTCAAGGCCCGTAATGGCGCGGGACGTAAAGGCGCGCATCACAAGGGCGCGCAGGCGTGTGTGACGCGGCGGCTCTGCCTCTAGCAAAGAGTGCGCTTCGACGGCGAGCCACGGCGCAAGGTGGCTGGGGCCGGGGCTTTGCATTTCAACCGGGACTTCGCGGCCAAAACGACGGTCTTTCAGCAGTGTCTGCACGGCCTTGTGCGAAACGGCTGCGGGCATTTTGTACTCAGACCAATAGAACAGGTCGCCGTGCTCTCGGGCCCGGTCATAAAAAGGATAGGGGTTTTGGACGAAATCCGGGTCGACCGGCGATTGTGATAGGGTCTTCATGACGGGCACACTTGCCATGCGGCCCAGTGAATGCAAGACCCTATGACATGCAAAGGGTTTGGGTCGTACTGGGATTTTTGTTTGCTGTCGCGCTGTTGGCGGCCGGGGTGTGGTCCTATGGTTTCCGGCAGGCGTTGTCACAACTCAGCGAAAAAGCCCAGGCGGATTTGGAACTGGCAGCCGACCGCTTAAGCACGCAACTGCAAGTATATCAGGAATTGGCTGTTCTTATGGCCGGTCACCCGGACCTGAGAAACCTTCAGGGGGCGGATACCCCGGCGCAGGCGCGCGCTCTGTTGCTGGAGGTCGCCGACAAAACAGCGGCTGTCGACGTGATCTACGCCGATCCAACGGGCCGGGTACTGGCCGCTGCCCATGACGTGGTTGGCGGCAGCGTTTCCGGGCATCCGGCCTTCGAACGTGCGATGCAAGGCGCCCTCGGAAGCGAGCACGGTGTTTTGACAAGTCAGGGCGACCGGTTCTTTTCCTATGCGGCCCCGGATTTTTCCCCAAGCGGTCAGGTATCCGGCGCGCTGGTGGTGATTGCCGATGTTGAGGACATCGAACAGGAATGGCGCGGCAGCACCGAAGCTGTGTTTTTCGTAGATCGCAACGGGGTCGTCTTCATCAGCAACAGGACTGAACTGTTGTTCTGGAAGCGCGAGAAAGGTCAACCCGGCCTTACGCCGCCGGACGGTCAGACCTTATCGTTTGCCGCAGATCAGGTTGGTCCTTTTGAGGTTTGGGATTTGGGATGGGGGCCATACCTTCCCGCGCGGGCGTTGCATCTGAGCCGTGATTTGCCGGTGATCGGCATGACGGGCGAAGTTGTCATGGACATTGCGCCAGCCCAACGTCTTGCCAGTCTTCAGGCGGCAACTGTTGCCGCGATCTGCCTTGCGTTCGGTGCCTTGCTGTTCCTCGCGACCGAGCGCAGGCGTACCCTTGCGCAAGCCAATGCAGTTTTGGAAAGCCGGGTCGCGCAGAGAACCCACGCTCTCACGGCTGCGAATACGGCACTTCGCCGTGAAGTGCGCGAGCGGCAGGAGGCTGAGACAGCCTTGAAGCACGCCCAAGAGGACCTTATTCAAGCGGGTAAGTTGAATGCGCTGGGTCAGATGTCAGCCGGTATCAGTCACGAGTTGAACCAACCATTGATGGCCATCCAACAATTTGCGGACAATGGCACCGCGTTCCTGACACGAGGGCGCGAAGAAAGGGCAGCGGAAAACCTGATTCGTATCTCCGAGATGGCGGCGCGCATGGCGCGGATCATCAAGAACTTGCGTGCTTTTTCCCGAAATGAAAGCGAACCGATGGGCAAGGTCAATTTGGTACAGGTCATTGATACTGCGGTGGAGTTGACCCAAGCCCGGCTAAGGTCGGAACAGGTGCAAATGGATTGGGTCTCACCTGCGGAACCAGTTTATGCGTGGGGCGGTGAGGTGCGGCTGGTTCAGGTCTTTGTAAACCTCATCAATAACGCCGCTGATGCCATGAGCCATCAGGATGAAAGGCTGGTCCGAATTCGTATTCACATCGGATCGGGGTCCAAATTGTCTGTTACTGTTCGGGATATTGGTCCGGGCATAGAAAACTCGGAAAAACTGTTCGAGCCGTTTTACACGACAAAGACGGTTGGGTCTTCGGAAGGCATGGGGCTGGGGCTTTCGATTTCTTATGGTCTGATCCAGAGTTTTGGCGGAAATATTCGTGGCTCCAACACTGAAAGGGGTGCAGAGTTCACTGTTGAACTTGAACATTTCAGGGAAAAAGAAGCGATATGACCCGAAAGGTATTACTGGTCGATGACGATGCCGCCGTTCGCGAGGCACTGGCGCAAACGCTTGAACTGGCTGATTATGCGCCTGTGACAGCCGGGTCATTCGTTGCGGCCAAGGATCACATTCGGACCGATTTTCAGGGGGTAATTGTTTCGGATATCCGTATGCCCGGTCGGGATGGATTTCATCTGCTCACCTACGCGCACGGGGTCGATCCCGAGTTGCCGGTCATTCTGTTGACCGGAGAAGGCGACATCCCGATGGCTGTTCAGGCGATGGGGAAGGGGGCTTTTGATTTTCTGGAAAAGCCCTGTGCCGCCGCCGAGTTGCTCGAAGTTATTGGGCGGGCGACGGACGCGCGATCGCAGGTTTTGGAACAGCGGGCGCTTAAGCGAGAGCTTGAGCGCGGCGATCCGGCGGCCCGATTGCTGTTTGGGCATTCTCCCCAAGCGGAAGAACTACGAAACCGCACCCGGACCGTTGCCCCGACCAAAGCCGAGGTCCTTGTAACGGGGCCGGCGGGCAGTGGTATCGCCAAGGTCGCCGAGGTCATTCATATGCTGTCACCGCAGGCACAGGGTGCTTTTGTCAAACGACAGGTTTCCGGGCTTTCGCGTGAGGATTTGGTGCGGGCATGTGAAGATGCTGCGGGCGGCTCCTTGTTTCTGGATGAGATCGGGACGATGCCCGAGGCAACGCAATATGCAGCCCTTGAGATGCTGGAGCAGGGCGTCGAGGCAAGGATTCTGGCAGGAACGACGACCGACTTGGCCAGTTTGTCAGCCAAGGGACAGTTTAACGCCGATCTTTTCTATCGGTTGGACGTAATGCGGGTGCGCATTCCCTCTCTGGCTGAACGTCGTGAGGATATACCGGTAATTTTCAGGCACTATGTGGGGCAGGCGGCCGAGCAGACGGGGATTGCGGCACCAGAAGTGACATCAGAGCATTTGGCATCGCTTATGGCCAGTGATTGGCCGGGTAACTCTCGGTCTTTGATGTCGGCTGCGATGCGCTTTGTCCTAGGTATGCCCGAAGAGGTATCCCGGGCAGCGGATTTGGGGTTGAATGAGCAGATGGCGCAAGTGGAAAGGTCATTGCTGATCGCGGCATTGGGTCGCTACAACGGCAAGGCGGCAGACGCAGCAAAGGCACTGAAACTTCCTAGGAAGACTTTCTATGACAAGCTTGCCCGATATCAGATTCGCCCAGAAGACTATCGCAGGTAGCATGCCCTCCCGCCCCCTTTTTCTGCATTGTCATGCAGTTAAAGGCGTTGGGGGTGGCAGTTCGCCCAAGCGAACTGCGGTCGATTCCGGGTGATTCTCGGTAAACGAATCGTCAATCGTGCGGAATTTCGCACAAAGTGGTTCAAACCTGTGCGGAATTTCGCACTGGCCTAATTCCCTTGACGCAGAGTTGGTTGGGAATGTCCAATAGGTATCTGAAAATAAACAAAAATAAGTTTTGAAACCTGGAATCGAACAAAAAGTTGAGGCGTAAGGGACGATTCGGTTCACTCCCCGGCATGCGACGCAGTCCATGCGTCCTTTGAATGCATCTATGAAGTCTGGGAGGAAGAGACTGATGAAATTCCTGACAACGGCTGCAACCGCTGTTGCGCTGACCGTAACTGCAACTGCTGGTATGGCGGCCTGCGATGACGGCGAAATCGTAGTGAAATTCGCCCATGTGACAAACGCGGACAAACACCCCAAGGGTATTGCGGCCTCGCTGCTGGAACAGCGCGTCAATGATGAGATGAACGGCGTGATGTGCATGGAGGTGTTCCCAAACTCGACCCTCTATAATGACGACAAAGTGCTGGAAGCGATGCTGCAGGGCGACGTGCAACTGGCCGCTCCGTCGCTGTCAAAATTCGAGAAATTCACCAAGCAGTTCCGCCTGTTTGACCTGCCGTTCATGTTTAAGAACATCGACGCGGTCGATGCATTCCAGGCATCGGCAGACGGTCAGGCCATGAAAGACAGCATGCAGCGCCGCGGCCTGCAAGGGTTGGCGTTCTGGCACAATGGCATGAAGCAAATGTCGGCCAACAAACCTCTGGTCGATCCGACGGATGCGGATGGTCTGAAGTTCCGCGTTCAGTCCTCGGACGTTCTTGTGGCGCAGATGGAAGCTATCGGTGGCAGCCCGCAAAAAATGGCGTTCTCGGAAGTCTACGGCGCGTTGCAACAGGGTGTTGTGGACGGGCAGGAAAACACCTGGTCCAACATCTATGGCAAGAAGTTCTTTGAGGTACAGGACGGCATCACCGAGACCAACCACGGCATCATTGACTATCTGGTCGTGACCTCGGTCGACTGGCTGGACAGTCTCGAACCGGAAGTGCGTGAACAGTTCCTGACCATTCTGGACGAAGTGACAGAAACCCGGAACAAAGAAGCCTTTGCTGTGAACGAAGCGGCCAAAGCTTCGATCACCGACGCGGGTGGTATCATCCGTGACCTGAACCCTGAACAGCGTCAGGCCTGGGTCGATGCGATGAAGCCCGTCTGGGACAAATTCGCTGATGACGTGGGTCAGGACAAGATCGACGCCGCTCAGGCGATCAACGCCGGGTTCTAATCCCGGTTCAGGCAACGCGTCGGGGGACTGGGGAGTTATCGACGCGTCGCCCGGGCGGGCCATAATGTGCCCGCCCCAATATTTCTCATCACAAGAAAATGTGGGGACAGAAAGATGTCTGGTGCGAATCCCGGCCAAGGCGGGCTGATCGACCATATCGAGGAAACCCTGATCGCGGTGTTGCTTGGCCTGATGACGGCTGTGACCTTTGCCAATGTGATCGCGCGGTTTGCTTTCAATTCCAATATTCTGTGGGCGCTTGAGCTGACAGTGTTCATGTTCGGCTGGCTGGTTCTGCTGGGCGCATCCTATGCGGTCAAAAAGCACGCACATCTGGGCGTGGACGCGATCCTGAACATGCTGGCCCCTGGGCCGCGCCGCATTCTGGCGCTGATTTCGGTGGCGTGTTGCTTGGTTTTTTCGCTGTTGCTGCTGAAGGGGTCATACGACTATTGGGCGGTATTTGCAGACCTGCCGCCCACCTCCGGGCGTTGGTTCCCGACCGGGTTCGACACCGGCGCGCGCAGCCAGAGCTTCTATGAAGTTGACGACATTCCAATGGTCGCACCGCTGCGCTTTCTGGAAGATCTGATCAACTATGGCGAGGGCTACGAGAAGATCCCGAAAGTCATCCCGTATCTGGTTTTGCCGGTTTCCATGCTGCTGCTGGTAATCCGGTTTTCGCAGGTCGCTGTACAAATCTGGCGCGGCGAAACCGACCGCCTTGTCGCCAGCCACGAAGTCGAGGACGAGATTGAAGAAGTCCGCGCTCAGCAAGGAGAGCATAACTAATGGACGTCGTTCTTCTATTCTCAATGGTCATCGGCCTGCTGCTGATCGGTGTTCCGATTGCGGTGGCGCTTGGCCTCAGCTCGACACTGTTCCTGCTGATCTATTCCGATAGCTCTCTGGCCTCGGTCGCGGGCACGCTGTTTGAGGCATTCGAGGGGCATTTTACCCTGCTGGCGATCCCGTTCTTTATCCTCGCGTCGTCCTTCATGACGACGGGCGGGGTGGCGCGTCGGATCATCCGGTTCTCGATTGCCTGTGTTGGGCATCTGCCGGGCGGGTTGGCGATTGCGGGTGTGTTTGCCTGTATGTTGTTTGCCGCTTTGTCGGGGTCGTCCCCGGCGACTGTGGTAGCCATCGGTTCGATCGTGATCGCAGGTATGCGTCAGGTGGGCTATTCCAAAGAATTCGCCGCCGGTGTGATCTGTAACGCCGGTACGCTGGGCATCCTGATCCCGCCCTCCATCGTGATGGTGGTCTATGCCGCTGCGGTCGAGGTTTCGGTCGGGCGCATGTTCCTGGCCGGGGTTATTCCGGGCCTGATGGCTGGTCTGATGCTGATGATCACCATCTATGTCATGGCAAAGGTCAAGAACCTGCCCAAAGGTGACTGGAAAGGGTGGGGCGAGATCTTCGCCTCGGCCCGTGAGGCCGGTTGGGGCCTGTTCCTGATCGTTATTATTCTGGGTGGTATCTACGGCGGTATCTTCACCCCGACCGAGGCCGCAGCCGTGGCCGCCGTCTATGCGTTCCTGATCGCCAGCTTTGTCTACAAGGACATGGGCCCCCTGAGTACGGAAGAGGGGCAACCCAACCTGCAGCTGATCAAAAAGCCCTATGCGTTGATCACGGCGTTCATCCACCCCGACACCAAGCACACGCTGTTTGAGGCTGGGAAGTTGACCGTCACGCTGCTGTTCGTGATCGCCAACGCGCTGATCCTGAAACATGTGCTGACGGACGAGCAGGTACCGCAACATATCGCCAGCGCGATGCTTTCGGCTGGTCTGGGTCCGGTGACCTTCCTGATCGTGGTAAACGTGATCCTGCTGATCGGCGGTCAGTTCATGGAGCCCTCGGGCTTGCTGGTCATCGTTGCACCCTTGGTGTTTCCGATTGCCATCGAGCTGGGCATCGACCCGATCCATCTGGGCATCATCATGGTGGTCAACATGGAGATCGGGATGATCACACCTCCGGTCGGGCTGAACCTGTTCGTGACCTCGGGCGTTGCCGGAATGCCTATGATGAGCGTCGTGAAGGCGGCGCTGCCCTTCCTGGCGGTTCTGTTCGTCTTCCTAATCATGGTCACATATATCCCATGGATATCGACCTTCTTGCCCAACACCTTCATGGGGCCAGAGATCATAACGAACTAGCCGAAGCGGCACAAAAGCCGGGCCTCATCGGTCCGGCTTTTTCTTTTCTACCCCTCTTGATGACACTTCCGCCATCCCCATCTTGAGGGCAGAGGACGACCTCACCATTATGGTCAATCATTCGGGACGACCCGAACGGACATGAGGTGCCTCAATGCCTTGGGTTTTTCTGTTATTTGCCGGTCTGCTGGAAATCGTCTGGGCGGTTGCGATGAAGCAATCGGCAGGATATACGCGGCTTTGGCCTACGGCCCTGATGGGTGTTTCAATGATCGGATCGTTTGGCCTGTTGGCGCTGGCGATGCGCGACCTGCCACTGGGAACGGCCTACACAATCTGGACCGGGATCGGTGCGGTTGGCGCTTTTATGTTCGGGTTAATGTTTCTGGGCGAGGCTCTTACAGCCCCGCGCCTTGTTGCAGCGGCCTTGATCGTGGCTGGTCTGGTAATGATGAAGCTGGCCTGACGCTCAGGCGTTTTGCAGCGCGTCGATGATACCGGCGAAATCTTGCGCCTTGAGGCTGGCTCCGCCGACCAAAGCCCCGTCCACATTGGACACGGCAAAGATTTCAGCGGCATTACCCGGCTTGACCGACCCGCCATACAGCAGCCGGACCGAGCGGCCTACGCCCTCGCCAAATCGCCGTTCCAGACGGGCGCGGATAAAGTCGTGAACCTCACCAATTTCGTCCAAGGTCGGCACCTTGCCGGTGCCGATGGCCCAGATGGGTTCATATGCGACGATCAGGTTCTCGCCGGTGGATAGATCAGGAATCGAGCCCGACATCTGTCCACCGATGATATCCAGCGTATTGGCCGCCTCGCGCTGTTCAAGGCTTTCGCCAACGCAGATAATTGCCTTTAGACCTGCGTCTATGGCAGCGCGAGCCTTGGCGCGGACGTCTTCGTTTTGCTCATCATGATCTTCGCGCCGTTCGGAATGACCCAGGATAACGGCCGTGGCCCCCGCATCCACCAACATCTCGGCGCTGATATCACCTGTATGCGCGCCAGACCCGTTGGCGTGGCAATCCTGCCCTCCAACTTCGATATCGGTGGAATGCACCGTTTCGGCAGCCCTATGGAGCAATGTGGCAGGCGGACAAATCAGAACTTCAACCGACGGGGCGGGGTACGTATTTGCGAGCGACGTCAACTCCCCCAAAGCAGATGACGTTCCGTTCATTTTCCAATTACCTGCCGCCAGCTTGCGCCGCATCTTACGTACTCCCACATGATCTGTTGTTTGACCCTCGGATAACACCCGGGGCAGGGCGTGACAATTCTGGTTGCAGACCAGCGGCGAAATCGACAGAAATTCCGCAAAAGAATGAGGCAGATATGATCGACACTCTGGATCTGGAAAAACTGGATACCCGCAACAAGGTCGAGTTAGCCCGGCTGCAGCGCGCTGTCAGGGATGTCGGCTTTCTGTGTGTGTCCAACACGGGTTTGGACAATACCCGCGTCGAGAGGGTGCTGTCGGAATACCGCGCGTTCTTTCATCTGCCGGAAGCTGAGAAAAGGCGCGTTGACATGGCTAGGACCGGCGCAAACCGGGGCTGGGGTGCATCCAGATCCGAGCAGGTTGACCCCAGCGCAAACCCTGATTTCAAAGAGGTGTTTGATTGCGGCTATGAACTGGCGGCTGGCGATCCCTATGCAAACCGGGGGTTGAGCGTCTATGCCCCGAACCTGTGGCCCCAATCGCCGTCAGGGTTTCGGGACACGATCCAAGATTACTATGACGATGCCTGTGCTGTTGCGCTGCGTATCCTGCGCGCTATTGCTGCCGCTTTGGGCCGGGACGCGCACAGCTTTGATACGGCTTTTGAGACACCCATGGCTTTGCTGAGGGGCAATTTCTACCCACAACGCCCCGCGTGGGCTGGCGCGCAGGATTTCGGTATCGGCGCACATACGGACTATGGCTGTCTGACCCTATTGGCCACAGATGGTACGCCGGGTCTTGAGGCGCAGGTGCCGGATGGTAACTGGGCCGAGGTGCGTGCTGATCCAGGCACCTTTATTATCAATTTCGGGGAAATGTTGGAGTTCTGGACCGAAGGGCAGGTTAAAGCGACGATGCACAGGGTTGTCGGAGGCGCGGAAGAGCGGCTTTCAATTCCGCTGTTTTTCAACCCGTCCTACGACACCAATGTCGCGCCACCGGACTCAGATCAAATTATATCCGCCGGAGAACACCTCACCCGTCGGTTCAATGAAACATACATCCACCTAAAGACGGCGTCTTAACGCTGTGTTGACAGGGTTTCGTCGAACTTAATGGATTCACCGCAACCGCAGGCATCGACAACGTTGGGGTTGCGGAACTTGAAACCGGATTCCAACAGCGACACTTCATAGTCAATCTCGGTTCCGAATAGGAACATCTGCGCCATCGGCGCGATCATGACCCGCGCACCGTCCTGTTCAACGACCTCATCATTGACATCGGCTTCGTCGACATAGTCCATCGTGTATTCCATGCCGGCACAACCGCCTTTCTTTACGCCAATACGCAAACCGGCATGTCCGCCAGTATCCATCAGGCGGGCAATCTGCGCAGCAGCTTTAGGCGTCATCGTCACGGCGTTTTTGCCGGGAATGCCGAACATGTTGATCTCCGTTTTCACAGGTTGGTTTCAATTTAATGCTGACTCGACGCAGTCTCAAGTCATAGCAGCCCTGCTTACCTAACTTTTCGAGTCAAGTTTGCGAAATGGGCCTGTATTCATTTGCTTTTGGCAACATGATGGTTTTAGCCTGAACCGTGTTTGAGCAGAGAATTCAGAGGGCACAATCTTATGAACAGTCGATTTAAGAAGACGCAGCGCGGATTGTTTGTTTTATCCGCGACCGCAGCAATTCTAGCCGTTTCGGGCATGTCGATGGCGGATGAGGCAGCTCGTCACCCTGTAAACTGCGCAACCGCCGAAGGTGATCTTCGCGCAATTGCCGCAGAAAAGAAACATGCGCAGGATCAGCAAGTTGAGAGCGCGATTGCGATCACCCCCGCAGGCGCGTTGCTGGGGCTGGTCACCGGAACCGAAAAGAAAAGACTTACAATGTTGTCAGGCGATTACGTCAAACAGTTGGACCAGCGCGCCGACGAGATAAAGACCACTTGCAACATTCAGTGATCGGCGGGATATCGGCCTGGTTGCCCTATTCAACTTAGGCCATTGTAATCACGGGGTTTACATGAAGCCCAGTTCAAGCCGCGCCTCGTCGGACATCATTTCCATGCCCCAGGGCGGCTCCCACGTCAGTTCGACGTCAACCTCTTTGACGCCAGCGACAGGCTCAATAGCCTCAACGATCCAGCCGGGCATTTCACCGGCAACAGGGCAACCCGGAGCCGTCAGTGTCATGATGACCTTGACTGCGTTATCGCTGGTAATGTCGATCGTATAGATCAGGCCCAGATCGTAAATATTTACAGGGATCTCAGGGTCATAGACCGTCCGGCAAGCTTCGACCACTGCGTCATACAGGGGGTGCTCGATGGTTGAAGGCGCGATCAGCGGGGTTCCTTCAAACTGTTCACTCGGATGAGTCATTTTTGCCTCGGGTCTGTTTCCTGAGAATTTATATAGGGAAAGCCACTGGCAGCGTCCAGTGGGGGTGTGGCGCCAAAAAGGGCGCCAGCGCTATTTTTCGTTGATGTCGTGGTTGAAGGTTTTCACCTGTCCATGGGGCAATGAATACATGCGCCGCAACACAAGCCAGGAAACCAATGACAACACCGCAAAGATCAGCAGCAAAATCGACAGCGACGGGGCGAAGCCGGGAATTACCAGCAAGATACCCGTAATTGCGGCACCGATCGCAAAGCCAAGAAAGATGAACCCGGGCAAGACGATCTCTAGGATGCCGAGGGCTAAAGCCCCGGCAAGCCAGATCCACCATGTCAGCCAGAACGGGTCGGCCATCACTTTGCTCCTTTCAGCATTTTGAACGCATCGCCGAATGCTTCAAGTGCGTTGGCGGGCACAACAATCGTTTGCGAACCGGTTCCGTTCCCCAGCGCATTCAGGGCTTCAACTTGTTTCAACGCGACCTGGTACTGGGCGGCTTCGATGCCATTGTCCTGAATGGCCTTGGCAACAACGCCGGTGGCATAAGCTTCGGCCTCGGCCTGAATACGGCGCGCCTTAGCAGTCTGTTCGGCCGCGTAAAGTTCTGCGTCCGCCTGAAGCTCGACCGAGCGTTTCTGACCTTCGGCCTCGGTAACCTGCGCACGGCGCGCACGTTCTGCGTTCAATTGCTGCAACATCGCGTCGCGGGTTGCCTGATCCAGGTTCACATCCAGAATCTCGGCCCGGGTCACTTCGATTCCCCAATCATCCACCGCGGTTTCAACGCTTTCCTGAATGCGGGTGATCAGTTGGGCCCGGTTTGATTGCACCTCGTCCAGATCCATTTTACCGATCTCGGCTCGCACGATCCCCGCCACGGTGGTGGCAATCGCACCGTCTACGTCGCGGATACGGTAAACCGTCTTTTCCGGTTCCAGAATGCGATAGAACACCGAGGTGTCGATTTGCACCAGCACGTTGTCCTTGGTGATCGCGTCTTGCGTTGCATTGGGAAGTTGGCGTTCCAGAATGGATATCTTGTGGCGCGCAACATCCAGAAACGGAACGATAAAATTGATACCGGGGCCAAGGACCGAATGCAGTCGGCCAAACCGTTCAACCACGTATTTTTCGGATTGAGGTACGATTTTAATGCCTTTGAAAATAACGACGACAACCAGAACCGCCGCAAGCAAGTAGATTATATTTGATGAAAGCAGTCCAAAAATTTGGTCTTCGGTCATATCTGTCCTCTATTATTGTGTACGATGGTATACACTTGGGGATTGAATCGCACAATTTCAACTCAGGTATGAAGGGAATGCGCATAATTGCATATCTTTGACCTTAACGCCGTGTACCGGATTTTTGGGAATGTGGCTGCTTTGCATCCTGAAAAGGTTGGGTACGGTTGAGGTAAATGTACGAAGGCGACCCCACGGTTGGCGTTTATTCTCCGGGTTTTGTGCGATCCATAAAAACCGGGCTTTGCGCATCGACTTGCCGACGGGTTGCAATACAGCCTCAGATCAGGCAAATGCTGCCCGGTTCAGCGACCCAAAGAGCGATCCAATGACCGAGCGGTTTTCTTTCGAGCTAAAGGCCACCGATGGCAAGGCCAGAACGGGCGTCATAAACACGCCGCGTGGCGACGTACGTACACCCGCTTTTATGCCTGTTGGCACTGCGGCCACCGTAAAGGCGATGATGCCGGAAAGCGTGCGTGCGACCGGTGCGGATATATTGCTGGGCAACACCTATCACCTGATGCTTCGCCCAACTGCCGAGCGTATTGATCGGCTGGGTGGCCTGCACAAGTTCATGAACTGGGAACGTCCCATTCTGACGGATTCGGGTGGGTTTCAGGTCATGTCGCTGGCGGGCCTCCGTAAGCTGACTGAAAAGGGCGTGACCTTCAAATCTCATATCGACGGGTCAAAACATGAACTGACGCCAGAAAGGTCGATGGAAATCCAGCGTCTGCTGGGGTCTGACATCGTCATGTGTTTCGATGAATGTCCGGCGCTGCCTGCTGACCGTGATCGGATAGCCGATTCCATGCGCCTGTCGATGCGTTGGGCCGAGCGGTCGCGCGAGGCTTTTGGTGACCGTCCCGGTCATGCATTGTTCGGTATCCAGCAAGGGGGGCTGGAACAGGACTTTCGCGAGGAATCGGCCGACGCGTTGAAAGAAATCGGGTTCGAAGGTTACGCGGTCGGCGGATTGGCCGTTGGGGAAGGCCAAGAGGCCATGTTCGACGTGCTGGATTTCGCCCCCGATATGCTGCCGGCAGATAAGCCTCGGTATCTTATGGGTGTCGGAAAGCCCGACGATATCATTGGGGCCGTTGCACGCGGAATTGATATGATGGACTGCGTCCTTCCATCTCGGTCCGGGCGCACGGGGCAGGTGTTCACGCGCTATGGCGTTGTAAACATTAAGAATGCGCGCCACGCCGATGATCCACGCCCATTGGACGAGAATTGCGCGTGCCCGGCCTGTTCCAACTATTCCCGCGCATATCTGCACCACGTGTTCCGGTCGAATGAGATGATTTCGGGAATGCTTTTGACCTGGCATAACCTGCATTATTTTCAGGAAATCATGCAGGGAATGCGTGACGCTATCGCGGCGGGAAACTTTCAGGCGTGGCATTCCGAATTCCACGCGCAGCGCGCGCAAGGCGATATTGAGCCGATTTAATAACGCGGAACCGCCTTCATGAGGTAAAATCCGTGGATATATTGGCGCGACGCCTTGCAGTCCGAAAAACCACGCGTCATTCTGATTGAGACAAATGACGGTGAGGTTGAAAACGGGCGGTGAAGCCCCACCTTAATCGTCCAAACAGGAGACGGTCGGGCGTTGCCTCGATGAGGGACCGGTGCCGTCTTGCCAATGATAAGGATTGAGCATGCAAGAGCCTCTGAATTCCTCGTACCCAGTACTTCCGCTGCGCGACATTGTGGTATTCCCACACATGATCGTGCCGCTGTTCGTGGGTCGGGAAAAATCCGTCCGCGCGCTGGAAGAAGTGATGCAGGACGACAAGCAGATTCTGCTGTCCAGCCAGATTGACCCAAGCGATGATGATCCTTCGGAAGACGGCATCTATCGCTCAGGTGTTTTGGCGAATGTTCTGCAGCTGCTGAAACTGCCTGACGGTACTGTAAAAGTGCTGGTTGAAGGGCAGGCGCGTGTTCAGATCAACGAATTCCTGACGAATGACGAATTCTTTGAAGCCCGCGCGGAATACCTGACCGAAATTCCCGGTGACGTGACCACAACCGAAGCGTTGTTGCGCACCGTTGCCGATGAATTCGAGCGTTACGCGAAGGTACGCAAGAACATCCCAGAAGAAGCCCTTACTGCGGTAGGTGAAACTGCCGAACCGGCGAAGCTTGCTGATCTTGTGTCGGGTCATTTGGGCATCGAGGTTGAACAGAAGCAGGAGTTGCTGGAAACCCTCAGTGTCAGTGAACGGCTTGAGAAGGTCTATGGTCTGATGCAGGGCGAGATGTCGGTTCTGCAGGTCGAGAAAAAGATCAAGACCCGCGTGAAATCTCAGATGGAGAAGACCCAGCGCGAGTACTACCTGAATGAGCAGATGAAGGCCATTCAGAAGGAGCTGGGCGATGGTGAGGACGGCAGCAACGAAGTTGCTGAACTGGAAGCCAAAATCGCCGAGACCAAGCTGTCGAAAGAGGCGCGCGAAAAGGCCGAAGGCGAGCTGAAGAAGCTCAAGAACATGTCGCCCATGTCGGCTGAGGCCACAGTCGTGCGGAATTATCTGGACTGGATCTCGTCTCTGCCGTGGGGCACCAAATCCCGCGTCAAAAAGGACTTGGGCCGTGCGCAGGATATTCTGGATGCCGATCACTATGGCCTTGAGAAGGTCAAGGAACGGATCGTCGAATATCTAGCGGTTCAGCAGCGGTCGAAAAAGCTGAAAGGCCCGATCCTGTGTCTTGTTGGCCCCCCGGGTGTGGGTAAAACCTCGCTTGGTAAGTCGGTTGCCAAAGCCACGGGGCGCGAGTTCATTCGCATCTCGCTGGGTGGTGTGCGCGACGAATCCGAGATTCGAGGTCACCGCCGGACCTATATCGGCTCGATGCCCG
This sequence comes from Ruegeria sp. HKCCA5491, assembly GCF_013034565.1. NCBI lineage: Bacteria > Pseudomonadati > Pseudomonadota > Alphaproteobacteria > Rhodobacterales > Roseobacteraceae > Ruegeria > Ruegeria sp. HKCCA5491. The sequence goes on along the minus strand of NZ_WQGG01000010.1, from coordinate 165,504 downwards.
GTAAGATCATTCAGGCGCTGAAGAAGGCAAAAACCACGAACCCGCTGATCTTGCTCGATGAAATCGACAAGATGGGGCAGGATTTCCGTGGCGACCCGGCTTCGGCGATGCTGGAAGTGTTGGACCCGGAACAGAACAGCACGTTCATGGACCACTACCTTGAGGTCGAATATGACCTATCCAACGTGATGTTCCTAACCACCTCGAACAGCTACAATATGCCTGGGCCTCTGTTGGACCGGATGGAGATCATTCCGCTGGCTGGCTATACGGAGGAAGAGAAGTCCGAGATCGCCAAGCAGCACCTGATCAGCAAGCAGGTCAAGAACCACGGTCTAAAGGCCAAGGAATTTGAACTGACCGATGAGGCGTTGCAGTCGATCATCCGCACCTATACTCGCGAGGCGGGCGTGCGGAACCTTGAACGTGAAATTGCCAAGGTTGCTCGGAAATCGCTGACCAAGATCATCAAGAAAGAGGCGGAATCGGTTACCGTGACGCCCGAAAATCTGGATGACTTTCTCGGCGTGCCCAAGTTCCGTTATGGTCTGGCCGAACAGGACGATCAGGTTGGTGTTGTAACCGGTCTGGCCTGGACGTCGGTTGGTGGCGATCTGCTGCACATCGAGGCGCTGAAACTGCCGGGCAAAGGTCGCATGAAGACCACGGGTAAGTTGGGCGATGTGATGAAAGAGTCGATCGACGCCGCTTCGTCTTATGTTCGTTCAATTTCGCCTCAGATCGGGGTCAAGCCGCCGAAATTTGACACGCTTGATATCCACGTTCACGTGCCGGACGGCGCGACGCCCAAGGATGGGCCCTCTGCCGGACTGGCAATGGTGACGTCGATCGTCTCGGTGCTAACCGGTATTCCGGTGCGCAAAGACATCGCCATGACGGGCGAAGTGTCGCTGCGCGGTAACGCAATGCCGATTGGGGGGCTGAAAGAAAAGCTGCTGGCGGCCCTGCGCGGTGGTATCAAGACGGTCCTGATCCCGGAAGAGAATGAAAAAGATCTGGCGGATATTCCGGACAATGTAAAAGAGGGGCTGGAAATCATTCCCGTAACCCACGTGTCCGAAGTTCTGAAACAAGCGCTGGTGCGCGAACCTGAGCCGATCGAATGGGACGAAGCCGCAGAAGAAGCAGCAGCGGCGGCGGCAAAGTCGAAGGATAGTTCAGGGGCGTCTGCAACGACGCACTAAGCTTTGATTTTATGGACTGGGCGGGGTTTCGACCTCGCCCTTCTTTTTATGCCCGGACGACAAGTCCAAAGGTCTGTTCGCGATGTTAAAAAGGGTAGGTGGTGGGTGATAAGAGATTTGAACTCCTGACATCTTCGATGTGAACGAAGCGCTCTACCACTGAGCTAATCACCCGTAAGGCGGCGTCTTACAGCGAGTCATTGACGTCTGCAAGAGGGGCCAATTGAGATTTGGTGTGTCGTTTGATATCCCCTGGAAGGAAAAGCCCCGAAGGTAATCTCCGGGGCTTTGGTCTTTACAGGCCAGGCAGGCCGGGAAGCTTGTCGAAAACTTCACGGCGTCCGAATGTGGTTCCGCGTTCGTTGCCGAAATTCATCCGGACCCCGACACCGATATAAGCTTCGTTCGTGTTACCCGAAACGACAGGCGAGGAGATATGCGCAACTCCGAGAATCCCGTAGACCTCGGCGTTGTCGCTGGCTGCGTAATTCGCGCCAAGTGCAAACAGATCAAAATCCAACACTCCGACAACGTCATTCACCAGATCATAGCTGGCGGTGAATTCCCATTTGTCGTTCAGGTCTGCCGTAACCGATACACCGAACATATTGCCGTCAACGTCCGAAAAATCGCTCAACTGTTGACGTGCGATATAGCCTTCAACCTCAGCTGGTCCTGCGTCGAAGCCAGTTTCCAGACCGTAGAATTCCACATCAAGAGAATCGATGCTTTCCTGCCCATAAAACGCACCGAATGAGGCGTTCTTGCTGGTGTGCCAGTTTGCGTGCAGCGTCCAGTTTGTCGCGTTTTCACCCAAATCCTGAAAGCGGTAACCGCCCAGGTCCAACTGCGCGCTGAATGCACGATTGAATGCCAGCTCGCCAGATCCGTTCAGGTTAAATACATCACCCAGATCGCTGTCTGTGAAAGTTCTGTAACCTAGATCCAGATAGCCACCGGTCACTTCGACTGCGTTGGCATGGCTTGCGGCAATTGTTACCGATAGTGCGCTGATAATGAATAATTTTTTCATTATTCTGCTCCGTCTTTTTCTTGTTTTGGGTAGCGTCTGATTGAGACTCTTCCGGTGAGCGCTGCTCTAGTCACCTAGGTCTGGAATGTGTACTGAGTCGATATGAAATCGTGTCGATGTTGCAGGCCAGACACACCTATAAGGAGATTTTCGGTTAAGGACTTCGTGTCGTCGTGAAATAACAATGTGTACTGCGAAGACGGGCAGGCGCGCCGACCTGTGGGCCAAGAAATTTTTGGAATTCGGAAAAATCTTCAAAACGCCGCTTGACGATGTCCGAGCCTAGCCATAATACACCCCAACGTTCAGCAACGAACGGGCAGCGGGCGGTTGTAGCTCAGTTGGTTAGAGTACCGGCCTGTCACGCCGGGGGTCGCGGGTTCGAGCCCCGTCAACCGCGCCATCGCTGCCAACCTTGGTCCAGGGTAAAGGCCATGAAAATAAGTGCGCGGTTGTAGCTCAGTTGGTTAGAGTACCGGCCTGTCACGCCGGGGGTCGCGGGTTCGAGCCCCGTCAACCGCGCCACTTTTCCTCAAAACCTGCCTTTTTTCCGAGCGAAATTCGTCGAGTATCGGCAGTACGTCAGTATGTGTCAGCAGGGATGGGCGATATTCCGACAGTTCACAGTTTGTTCTAATTTTTCTGTTGGAGACTCAGTGCGGCTCGCCTATTTCTAGGACACTTGTGTGTTGGGGGCCGAATATGGCTGAGCTGAAGAATATCGAGGTGCGCGGCGCGCGTGAACATAACCTCAAAAGTATTGATGTAGATATCCCTCGGGATCAGCTTGTGGTGATCACCGGGCTATCCGGTTCGGGCAAGTCATCCTTGGCGTTCGACACCATCTACGCCGAAGGCCAGCGGCGCTATGTGGAAAGCCTTTCTGCCTATGCCCGTCAGTTTTTAGACATGATGGAAAAGCCGGATGTGGATCACATCAGCGGTCTTTCCCCAGCGATTTCCATCGAGCAGAAGACGACCTCCAAGAATCCGCGTTCGACAGTGGGAACGGTGACCGAAATTTACGACTACATGCGCCTTCTGTTCGCGCGTGCTGGAACGCCGTACAGCCCCGCAACGGGCTTACCAATCGAAGCGCAGCAGGTTCAGGATATGGTCGACCGTATCATGTCCATGGAGGAGGGCACACGCGGATACCTTCTTGCTCCGATCGTACGAGACCGGAAAGGCGAATATAAGAAAGAGTTCCTTGAACTTCGTAAACAGGGCTTTCAGCGCGTCAAAGTGGACGGAGAGTTCTACGAACTGGATGAGCCACCGACTTTGGATAAGAAGTTTCGGCATGACATTGACGTGGTTGTTGACCGCCTTGTCGTGCGGGAAGGAATGGAAACGCGGCTTGCAGACAGCTTGCGCACCGCGCTGGATTTGGCAGACGGGATTGCGATCTTGGAAACTGCTCCACGTGAGGGCGACCCCGAGCGCATCACCTTTAGCGAAAACTTTGCCTGCCCAGTCAGTGGGTTCACCATCCCCGAGATCGAACCCCGTCTGTTTTCCTTCAACGCGCCTTTCGGTGCATGTCCGGATTGCGACGGGCTGGGTGTTGAACTGTTCTTTGACGAACGCCTTGTGGTGCCCGATCAAACGCTCAAGCTGTATGACGGGGCGCTTGCCCCATGGCGCAAAGGGAAATCCCCGTACTTTCTGCAGACGATCGAAGCCATCGCGCGGCATTATGAGTTCGACAAGAATACCCAGTGGAAAGACTTGCCCAAGAACGTCCAGCAGGTGTTTTTGCGGGGCTCGGGCGATGAGGAAATCCAGTTCCGCTATGATGAGGGCGGGCGCGTCTATCAGGTGACACGCAGCTTTGAAGGTGTGATCCCGAACATGGAGCGCCGCTATCGTGAAACCGACAGCGCATGGATCCGTGAAGAATTCGAGAGGTATCAGAACAACCGGCCGTGCGGGACCTGCGAAGGCTATCGTCTGCGGCCCGAAGCTCTGGCGGTTAAGATCGCGGGTCTGCATGTAGGGCAGGTGGTTCAGATGTCGATCCGTGAGGCCCTGGCGTGGGTCGAGGATGCGCCAAATCACCTGAGCGTTCAGAAGAATGAGATCGCGCGGGCCATTCTAAAGGAAATTCGCGAACGCCTTGGGTTTCTGAATAACGTGGGATTGGAATACCTTACGCTGTCGCGCTCAAGTGGAACGCTTTCGGGTGGGGAAAGTCAGCGCATTCGCTTGGCCAGCCAGATCGGGTCGGGTCTGACTGGGGTGCTTTATGTCTTGGATGAACCCTCAATTGGCTTGCATCAACGCGACAATGATCGGCTGCTCGGAACTTTGAAAAACCTTCGGGATCAAGGCAACACCGTAATTGTGGTCGAGCATGATGAAGAAGCCATACGTGAGGCTGATTATGTATTCGACATCGGCCCCGGCGCCGGTGTGCACGGTGGACAGGTCGTGAGCCAGGGTACGCCGTCTGAAATTGCGGCAGATGCGGCCTCGATGACGGGGCAGTATCTGGCCGGAACGCGGGAAATCTCGGTTCCCGCAAAGCGCCGCAAGGGCAACAAGAAGAAAGTCACCGTTGTCAAAGCGACGGGAAACAATCTCAAGAATGTCACGGCGGAATTCCCGTTAGGCAAGTTCGTTTGTGTGACCGGGGTCTCTGGCGGCGGTAAATCCACTCTGACAATTGAGACATTGTTCAAAACGGCCTCGATGCGCCTGAACGGGGCGCGGCAAACACCAGCGCCCTGTGAGACGATCAAAGGGTTGGAGCATCTGGACAAGGTTATCGACATCGACCAGCGGCCTATTGGCCGAACTCCGCGTTCGAATCCAGCGACTTATACTGGGGCGTTCACACCGATACGGGATTGGTTTGCCGGTCTGCCAGAAGCAAAGGCACGCGGCTATAAACCCGGTCGCTTCAGCTTTAACGTCAAAGGTGGCCGGTGCGAAGCCTGTCAGGGCGATGGCGTCATCAAGATTGAGATGCACTTTCTGCCCGATGTCTATGTCACCTGCGAAACCTGCAAAGGCGCGCGCTACAACCGCGAGACGCTTGAGATCAAATTCAAGGGTAAGTCCATCGCAGATGTCCTTGATATGACAGTAGAAGATGCGCAGGAGTTCTTTAAGGCCGTGCCCTCGATCCGCGACAAGATGGATGCGCTGGCCCGCGTCGGACTGGGTTATATCAAGGTCGGCCAACAGGCAACGACACTATCTGGTGGCGAAGCGCAGCGGGTAAAACTGTCGAAAGAGTTGTCGAAACGCTCAACCGGTCGGACGCTTTATATTCTGGACGAACCGACGACGGGCCTGCACTTCGAAGACGTGCGCAAGCTGCTCGAAGTGCTTCATGAACTGGTCGAGCAGGGTAACACCGTGGTCGTCATCGAACATAATCTGGATGTCGTGAAGACGGCAGATCATATCATTGATATCGGCCCCGAAGGCGGCGACGGGGGCGGTGAAATCGTTGCCACTGGAACGCCTGAAGACGTCTCCGACGTAGCGCGCAGCCATACCGGGCGGTATTTGAAACAGATGCTGGATGGCGCACGCGTCGCGGCAGAGTGATGGTGGTGTTAACCGACGGTCAGTACAGAATGTCCGCCACCGCCCCGATCAGGTTCAGAACCTTTCGCGTTTCCGGATCAACGCGATAAACGTAATCTCCGGCGCGGATATACGATCCGCCACGATTCAGGCCATAGCGGTACGGATCATTAATCCAACGGTAGTCGCGATCAATGTAGTCGCCTGTTCGGTAGTATTTTTTCGCTTGCCCGGGCGGCACACACGGCACGGCTTTCTTCGCAAGCCCCGGAGGGCAATGGCCTGCTTTGCCCTTTGCAAGCACCACCGGGGAATTCGGGACGCGAAATACTTTGTCGTTTGCCCGATTGTTGTCATTGGCCGCGAATACAGCCGTTGAGCTGCACGCGATAGCCGATGTCAGGAAAAGAACCTTAAAATGCCGCAGCATCTGTGTCACCTATGCTCGATTTCTCTGTCACATAGTTGGCCCTTGGCAACTTTCAGGTCAACCCGATGGGCAATAAGCTGCCAAGGGTGATCCGTTATTCCCGCCCCCGCTTTTCTAAGCGTGGTAGCATGGCCGAGAAATCCTTGCCTAAACCATCTTCGGCCTCAACAAAACGTTCGTACAGTGAAGTTGCGGCTTGTCCCATCGGCGTGTCAGCATCCGAACTTTCGGCGGCCTGTTGGCTAAGGCGCAAATCTTTCAACATAAGCTCTGCCGCGAAGCCGGGTTGGTAGTCATTGTCTGCAGGGCTGGCTGGACCTACACCCGGAGCTGGACAATAGGCGTTCATTGTCCAGCTATATCCAGACGAGGTGCTGACCACATCGAACATCTTTTGTCGGTCCAGCCCAAGCTTGTCAGCCAGGGCGAATGCTTCACATGTTGCGATCATGGTGACGCCAAGGATCATGTTGTTGCAGATCTTCGCTGCTTGCCCGGCCCCGGATTCACCGCAATGGACTGCTTTTTGGCCCATGATGTCAAACAATGGCGCGGCTTTTGCAAAGGCTGCATCACTGCCGCCCGCCATGAACGTCAAGGTTCCTGCAGCGGCCCCGCCAATACCGCCCGAGACCGGGGCGTCAACGGCCAAGATTCCGGCCTTGGCAGCCTGTGATGCGACGGCGCGGGCGCTGTCTACGTCGACGGTTGAACAATCAATCCAAACCGACCCTTCGGACATGGATGGAATGATGTCTTCGGCGACGGCACGCAGGATTTGACCGTTGGGCAGCATCGTAATCACGATTTCAGCGCCCGAAGCCGCGTCCGCGCTGGAACTGGCCATCTCGACACCCGGAACGCTTACATTCGCGGTATCGAACCCGGTTACGGCATAACCAGCTTTCGCCAAATTGGCCGCCATCGGATTTCCCATATTCCCAAGACCAATAAATCCGATTTTCATCCGTTACTCCTCTTCGAATGTCAGGGTGTCCGCACCGAGCGGCCGAAGCATATTCGATACCTCCACAGCCGGAACAATTTGATCCTTATGGCGCCAGCGCGGCTTGCGGTCTTTATCGATGATCTGGGCGCGAATACCTTCCAGTAAATCACCGCTCTCCATTGCGCGGAAGGTAAAGCGATATTCATGCTCAAGTGCTTTGCGGATCGACAGGTTTGAACTACGCAAGCGGTGCAGCATTTCAATGGTACAAGCCATCGACAAAGGTGAGCTACGTTTCATCATCTTCAGGGCGTTTGCTGAAAACTCATCCTCTGAATGGTGTAGAGTGTTCAGAATATCGGCCAGGCCTTCACCTCCGAAGCCAGTGTCGATCTCAGCTTGAGCGATGGTCAAGCTACTGTCCGGTGGTGTCTGCGCATGGTTGGCAAGATGTTCAACGTCGCCGGACGCTTCCAAAAGCTGTATGATGTTGGGCCATTGGGACGAAGGGATGAAAGTATCCGCGAACCCCGCATAAATTGCGTCGCCGGGCCCCATGCGGTAGCCGGTCGTTCCCAGATATTCGCCCAGACGACCCGGTGCCAACGCCAACATAAGCGAGCTTCCAACGTCAGGGATCAGACCGATGCCGCATTCAGGCAACGCGATCTGGCTGGATTCGCAAACAATTCTGTGGCTGCCGTGGCATCCAATTCCGACCCCGCCACCCATCGTGAAACCTTGTAGAAAGCTGACAACTGGCTTCGGGTATTCAAAGATCAGCGTGTTAAGCCGGTATTCATCCCGCCAGAACGTTCGTCCATAGTCGAAATCGCCCTTTGTGCCTGTTTCATACAGTTCGGCAATATCGCCACCTGCACAGAATGCCTTTTCCCCCACCGCATCCAAAATGACTAAATCGACGGTGTCATCCTCGCGCCAATTTCGCATCGCTGCGTCAATAGCCATGCACATGTCGTAGCTGAGCGCATTAAGCGCCTGCGGCCGGGTCAACGTAATGCGTCCAGCGCGGCCTTCGGTACGGATTTCGATGTCTGACATTCGGACCTCAGCGTTGGGCCAGCATTTGACGCGAAACGATGACGCGCATGATCTCGTTTGTGCCTTCCAGAATCTGATGAACACGCAGGTCGCGGACAAGCTTTTCGATCCCGTAGTCAGCAAGATAGCCATAACCGCCATGAAGCTGCAGACATTGGTCCACGACTTTTGACCCGGTTTCTGTCACGAATTTCTTCGCCATGGCGCAGAATTTTGTCGCGTCGGGCGCGCCTTGGTCCAGCTTCCACGCGGCCTGACGCAGGAAGGTGCGGGCGGCTTGCAGTTCAATCTCCATATCGGCAAGACGGAACTGTAGGGCCTGAAACTGATCAATAGATTGCCCAAAGGCTTTGCGCTCGGACATATATTGCAAGGTCATGTTCAACCCGGTTTGCGCTGCGCCCAGAGAACACGAGGCAATGTTCAGGCGCCCGCCATCCAGCCCCATCATGGCATATTTGAACCCGTCACCTTCGGCACCGACAAGGTTCCCAGCTGGAATCTTGCAATCGTCAAACTGAACCTGCGCGGTGGGTTGGCTTTTCCATCCCATTTTTTGTTCCAGCGCACCAAAGCTAAGGCCGGGCGTTCCGTCTTCGACATAGACAGTCGAGATGCCTTTTGGTCCGTCCTCGCCCGTGCGAACCATGCAAACATAAGCATCGGAATAGCCACCACCCGAGATGAAAGCTTTGGTTCCGTTCAGAGTGTAGCCTTCGTTCGTACGCGCCGCCCGGGTCTTAAGCGCCGCGGCGTCCGAGCCCGAACCTGGTTCTGTCAGGCAATAGCTGAGTACGGTGTTCAGGCTTAGAACCTCTGGCATGATGCGCGACTTCAACTCATCGCTGGCAAAGCTGTCCAGCATCTTGGCGCACATGTTGTGGATCGACAAAAAGGCCGCGACTGAGGGGCAGGCCATGGACAGTGCTTCGAACACCAGGGTGGCGTCCAATCGGCTGAGGCCCGATCCACCACCGTCTTCTGAAACATATAGCGCTCCGAACCCCAGTTTGCCGATCCGGGGCCACAGGTCCTTGGGGATCGTTCCGTCGGCCTCCCACTGGCGCGCGTAAGGGGCGATGTTTTCCTGGCCAAAATCATAGGCCATATCGAAGATCGCTGTTTGCTCTTCGGTCATTGCGAAGTCCATGGCTTGCCTCCCACGCCGTCGGATGAATTGAACAAGTGTTTATTTCCGAATTCTTACAGAAATTTTTCACGGTCAGCAATTCCCCAGCGGGGTACCGGCGGTTCGGGATTAAGCCGCCGAATTCCTAGTCAGAGATCCGCGTGGTATTCCTCTATCAGGTGTTTGACGACGGCCTTTCCGGGATCTTCGTCCCGGGCTGTGGCTTCTGCATAAACGCGACGCTGGCGGGTGGCCGATGTGCCGTTCTGAGCGATTTGCTGTAGGCGGGCCAGTTCGGTCATGGTCCCCAATGCCTCGGCGTCTTCGGCAAGTAATCCCATCAACTCCCCCATGAGTTCGGGCATCGGTTTGATGGAACGATCGCCAAAATCTATCATCCCCTCACCAACGCCGTAACGCTGCGCACGCCATCGGTTTTCTCCAATGAGAAAACGGTCGTATTGACGCCACCGCAGGTTACGATCCTTTAATCGGCACAGCATACGCGTCAGGGCTTGCACCATCGCGGCCAGGGACAAGGCGTGTTCCAAGCGTGGCTGAACGTCCATTATCCGGGTCTCGAGCGTTGGAAAACGATGGGACGGTCGCAAGTCCCACCAGATTTTCGAGGTGTCTTCGATGACCCCCAGCTCGACCAGTATCCCGGTCGTCCGTTCATAATCCGCCCAGCTTGCCAGCACTGGCGGAAGACCCGTGCGGGGTAGGTTATCGAAAACGGTCAGGCGATAGGACGACAGGCCGGTATCCTCGCCGTTCCAATAGGGCGAGGACGTGGACAGGGCCAAAAGGTGCGGCAGAAAGTATGACAACTGAGGCATCAGGTCGGCCCGCAAAGCCGGGTCCTCGACGCCGACATGGACATGCATCCCACAGATGAGCATACGGCGCGCGACACCGCCCAGCGCGTGATGCAGGGCATCATACCTGTCTTTTCGTGTGTGATGCTGTTTCTTCCAATCCGCAAAAGGATGACAAGATACCGCAATGGGCGCCAGATTGTAGTCTGCGGCACGGCTTGCGACGCAGCTACGCAGCCGCTTTAGGTCTTCTCGGGCTGAACCGATCGTTGTGTGGGGGCGGGTGCCGACCTCAATTTGACATTGCAGGAATTCCGGGCTGACTTGCCCTTCAAAATCCGCCTGACACGCTTCCATAAGGGCTTCGGGTGCTTCGGCAAGTTCAAGACTGTCACGGTCAACCAGCAGATATTCTTCCTCGATGCCCAGTGTGAATTCCTGCTGCATGGCGGCCCTCATGGTTGATTATCGGACCAGTGAATACGGAATTTGGATTTTTGCCAAGTGTTTACCCGCGCGGTGCTTGCGGACTGCCTGTCTCCAAATGTAAGGACAGGATCAAATGAAATCCAAACCCGGAGTCTTCGATTGAAACCCAGGAAATTCCCTCGGCTGAATACGGTGCTTGACCAGTTTGGAGTAAAACTGATCGACAAGGTGACAGAGCGCGAGGAGCGCGCCCGTCTTGAGGCGTTTGAACGGGCAGGGGGGCTGACCCGCCCGGCCTATGCGCTTTCTCCTGGGATGGATAGGTTCGACATCACGCAGTTGGCCGACGAATATCGCCAGCACGCAGCCGCACTGGACGCCTTGAAAGACCCCGCGCGCAATCAAACCGGGTATCGCGTTGGAAACGGGTATTACGACAGCCCCGACGCAGACGCGCTGTATCTCATGATCCGCAGGTTTCAGCCCAAACGGGTGATCGAGGTCGGCTGCGGAAATTCGACACGCGTTACACGTCAGGCGATCATTGACGCAGGGCTGGACACGCAGATAACCGCGATCGACCCGTTTCCGCGTGCAGACATCGCGCATGTGGTGGATCAGTTCGAGCAAAAACGGCTGGAAGATGTCGATCCATCGGTATTCGATCAGCTTGAATCCGGTGACGTATTGTTCATCGACTCCAGCCATGTTGTCCGTATGAGCAACGACGTCGCGCATTTGTTCTGTCGGATCATTCCGAACCTGAAACCCGGCGTCGTCATCCACGTGCACGATGTTTTTCTGCCTTACGAATATCCCAAGCGTTTCTTCTATGATTGTCCGGGTTGGGGCGAGCAGTATATGCTGCACGCCCTGTTGCAATCTGACGCCTTTTCAATGCTTTGGCCGGGATATTACCTGCAACAGGATCGTCTGGATGCGGTGGAAGCCCTGCCTTTCCTAAAGGACGGTCGGGCGCAAAGTATTTGGGTGCAGATAAAAGAAAATTGACCTCATTGTGATCCGGCTTCCGCAAAGGTGCGTACCCCTTTCCATACAACGCTGGAGAGGAGTTAACAGCCATGTTCCGCCGCACATTCATGAGCGCAGCCGCCGCAATCGCACTGACACTGCCAGTAAAGGCTCAGGCCGCTGACATCGTGGACACCGCAGTTTCTGCCGGGTCATTCAATACGCTGGTCGCAGCCGTTCAAGCCGCCGGTCTCGTCGACACGCTGAAAGGGAACGGACCTTACACAGTTTTCGCGCCGACCGACGAAGCGTTTGCCGCTCTGCCCGAAGGCACCGTGGAAACTTTGCTGCTGCCTGAAAACAAGGATCAACTTGTCGAGATTCTGACTTACCATGTTGTTCCCGCCAAGGTGATGTCGGGTGATATTGCCGGGAAGCGCGCCAAGGTTCTGACCGTTCAGGGCGATCGTTTGAGCGTGAATGCCAAGAACGGCGTCAAAGTGAATGGTGCAGAGGTCGTACAAGCCGACATCGAAGCAAGCAACGGCGTCATTCATGTTGTGGACGCAGTGATCCTGCCTGAGTAATCACTCATCAGAAAAAAAGCCCCGGTCCTTGTGACCGGGGCTTTGTTGTCAGATCAGTCGAACTTGGGTTCCGACTTTAACCAGAGGATACAACTCCTCAACATGCTGGTTATACAGACCGATACACCCAGACGAACTTTGGCGTCCGATCTTACGCGTGTCGTGTGTTCCGTGAACCAGATACGCTGGCCAGCCCAAATACATCGCGCGGGTGCCCAATGGATTACCGGGGTCTCCGCCCTCCATTCTAACGGGCAACGAGGGATCGCGTTCGCGCATTGACGCGGTTGGTGTCCAACTTGGGTTTTCTCGCTTGCGTACCACTTCGGTATATCCGCGCTTGGTCAGTTCTTCGCTCATGGGAACGGAACTTGGGTACAGTTTATAGGTTCCATCCGGACCCCAGTAGTGGACCGCGCGGCTGGTAATATCGGCCAGCAGACACCCAACCCCCAACTGGTCAAAGTGATCCTGCCAGTTCTGTTGCGAGAACGAGGATACATTGCGGCGTACAGGCAACTGTGTGCTGATCGCATCTTCTGTTTGCGGGAATGCATCCGTGCTTTGCGCGCGCACCAAAGCAGGTGTTGCCAGCAAGGACGCTGCACCCAACAAAGCTGTGCGGCGGGTCATACGGGGGTTTGACAATGTTGCCTCCGGATCAGGAACTGCTCGAACAAATTTGAGGTAAAATATTGCTGCCGGCACGGATTTGCCAGTGGTGTCAGTTTGAACTTATCGTGAGTTCGCCAAAAACTTGGATTTCGGCAGAGCTTTGCCGAAAAAACCCGGCCAATACAGGCCGGGTTTGGTGTTCATGGGGGACGCTTTTAATCAGTCCATGGCTTTGAAGTTAAACTCGCCACCTTCCTTGATGCCCGAGGGCCAGCGGGCCGTAACGGTCTTGGTGCGGGTATAGAACTTAAAGCTGTCAGGGCCGTGCTGGTTCAGGTCACCGAACATGGACTTCTTCCAGCCGCCAAAGGTGTGATAGGCCAGCGGAACAGGGATCGGTACATTGACGCCGACCATGCCGATATTCACGCGGCTTGAAAAGTCGCGTGCGGTGTCACCATCACGGGTAAAGATCGCGGTGCCGTTGCCGTATTCATGGTCCATCGCCAGCTTCAGCGCTTCCTCATAAGAACCGGCGCGGACGGTGGACAGGACAGGACCGAAGATCTCCTGCTTGTAGATATCCATCTCAGGCGTCACGTGGTCGAACAGGTGAGGACCGACAAAGAAACCGTCCTCATAGCCTTGCAGGCTGAAATCGCGATTATCGACGACCAGTTTTGCGCCCTGTTCCACGCCCGAGTTGATCAGGCCCAAAATGCGTTCTTTCGCGGCGGCTGTAACAACGGGGCCCATGTCCACGTCATCACCTGCAGTATAGGGGCCAACTTTGAGTTTTTCGATGCGCGGGATCAGCTTTTCGATCAACGCGTCGGCTGCTTCTTCCCCAACGGGAACCGCAACCGAAATCGCCATGCAGCGTTCGCCTGCTGCGCCGAAACCCGCACCGACCAGCGCATCGGCGGCCTGATCCATGTCTGCATCCGGCATCACGATCATGTGGTTCTTGGCACCGCCAAAGCACTGAGCACGTTTGCCGTTCGCCGTGGCGCGGGAATAGATGTACTGTGCAATCGGGGTCGAGCCCACGAAAGACACGCCCTGAATAATTTCGCTGTCCAGCAGGGTATCGACGGCCTCTTTATCGCCATTCACGACCTGAAAGACGCCTTTGGGCAGACCTGCCTCGATGAACAGTTCGGCCAGCATCAGCGGAACCGAGGGGTCACGTTCGGACGGTTTCAAAACGACAGCGTTACCACAGGCCAAAGCAGGGCCCACATGCCATAGAGGCATCATCGCCGGGAAGTTGAACGGCATGATCGAGGCCACAACACCCAACGGTTGACGCATCGAATACATGTCGATGCCCGGACCCGCGCTGTCCGTGAACTCACCCTTCAACATCTGAGGCGCGCCGATGCAGTACTCGATCACTTCCAGCCCGCGTTGAAGGTCACCCTTGGCGTCCGGGATGGTTTTGCCGTGTTCACGGCTGAGTGCCTCAGCCAGTTTGTCCATATCGCGGTTCATCAGATGAACCATTGCCATCATAACACGCGCGCGTTTCTGAGGGTTTGTCGCGCCCCAAGCAGGTTGCGCCGCCGCCGCACTTTCGATCGCAGCGGTGGTTTCAGCAGCGCTTGCCATGGGGCATTTGTACTGAACTTCGCCTGTTGCCGGATTGAACACATCGTCGAAGCGACCAGACGTGCCAGCGACATTCTCGCCATTGATAAAGTGGGACAGTTCGGACATTTCCATTTCCTCCGATAGATTTGCGGGCAGAATAGGCTTGCATAAATCGCGTGAACAGAGGCAATCTCCCAAAGGTGCTTTGCAAAAATGCAATGGGATAAAACGTGACGCCAAACTGGGATGATATGCGTGTATTTCTTGCGGTTGCCCGCGAGGAAAGTCTGTCGGCGGCTGGACGTTTGCTCAAAATTGATCCCGCTACGGTCGGGCGCAGGATCGGGCGGCTTGAAATGTCACTGGACACACCGCTTTTTTCAAAGTCCCCGCAGGGATATTTGCTGACCACCGCCGGTGAGCGCCTTCTGGAATACGGGCTGAAGGCGGAAGGGGCCATGCGTGCTGCGTCTGGTGCGTTGGCTGGATCGTCCAAGACGATGAGCGGCCAAATTCGGATCGGGGCACCTGATGGATGCGCCAATTATCTTTTGCCGCAGGTTTGCGCGAAGATCTGCGAAGCCAATCCTGAACTGGATATACAAATCCTGGCCTTACCGCGCGTCATAAACCTGTCACGCCGCGAAGCGGACATGGCGGTGACGGTAAGCGCGCCGACAGCGGGGAAGTTGCTGGTTCAGAAGATCACGGACTATAGGTTACATCTGGTTGCAACGCAGGATTACCTGCACGCTCACCCCACAATCAACTCAGTCGAGGCTTTGAGTGGGCACAGGCTGATCGGTTACATCCCGGACATGATCTTTGATCGCGAACTGGATTATCTGGTCGATATCGGTGTTGACCGTGTCGCGCTTGCATCGAATTCGGTTTCGGTTCAACTGAGGCAAGTCTCGCTGGGCTCAGGTATTTGCATGGCGCATGACTTTACCCTGCCGTTCCATCCATGTTTGCAGAAAATACTGACGGATCAGGTAAGTCTGACCCGAAGTTTTCACCTTGTCCGCCATCAGGGAGACCAACGAAATGAACGATTGAACCGTTTTGCGCAGGCCCTGACGCTTGGTATTCGCGAAGAGGTTGAGCGGCTTGAGGCCGAAGCTTCACCTTGACAGGTTTAGACATTCCGGCAACGCTTTGTAAAACAGGAAGTTATTTCGGAGGTTATCTATATGCTTGTACAGACCATTCTGAAATCCAAGGCCACCGAGGGGGTCGTTACTGTTACCCCCGATATTACCGTGTCCGAGGCTTCGAAAATACTAGCGGAAAAACGGATTGGTACGGTCGTGGTGTCTGTGGATGGTGGGGAAACAGCATCCGGTATCCTTTCCGAACGTGACATCGTGCGGGAATTGGCCGCAAGTGGCAGTGGCTGTCTGAATCGGTCCGTCAGTGCCTATATGACGAGTGATCTGGAAACCGCAACGCGGCAGGACAGTGTGCAAGATGTTCTTCAACGCATGACGACCGGCCGCTTTCGCCACATGCCGGTTGTGGAAGACGGACAGTTGATTGGAATTGTCACCCTGGGCGATGTCGTCAAAGCGCAATTGTCAGAACTTGCAATGGAAAAGGAAGCGCTGGAAACGATGATCATGGGGCATTAATCACCCCTCAAACCTTACTTCCTATTGCACCTGCGGCAGAGTTATGTTTGCTTGCGCAGAAATTTTGTTGCGCAGGAGGCCGCGATGAGGGTTGGATTGTATCCCGGAACTTTTGATCCGATCACTTTGGGTCATATCGACATCATTCGCCGCGCTTCCGCGCTTGTCGACAAGCTAGTGATTGGCGTCGCAATTAATCGGGACAAAGGCCCCTTGTTCACCCTGGAAGAACGCGTCGCCATGATCGAGGCGGAATGCGCACTTCTGACGGAGCAAACGGGTACTGAAATCATCGCACATCCCTTTGAAAACCTTCTGATCGACTGCGCCCGCGATGTCGGCGCGCAGATTATCGTGCGTGGTTTGCGCGCGGTTGCCGACTTTGAGTATGAATTTCAAATGGTTGGCATGAATCGCGCATTGGATAATTCGGTGGAAACCGTTTTCCTGATGGCCGAAGCACGTCACCAGGCGATCGCGTCGAAACTGGTTAAAGAAATCGCCCGGCTGGACGGGGACGTATCGAAATTCGTCACACCCCGCGTCAATACAGCATTGAAAGCGCGCTTAGGATAACGCACCCATCGCCGCTGCGGTATCCAGCATCCGGTTCGAGAATCCCCATTCATTGTCATACCAGGCCAACACCCGGACCAGAGTACCGTCGGTGACCTTTGTCTCGGGCAGCGACACGGTTGAGCTGTGGGAATCGTGGTTAAAATCGACGGAGATAAGCGGGCGTTGTTCGGCCGCCAATACGCCGGGGATTTTAGCCGCCGCTTCGACAAACAAGGCGTTGACCTCGTCTTCTGTGGTCGCGCGCGAGACCTCGGCCACCAGATCAACGACCGAGACATTCGGCGTCGGCACGCGGATGGCTTGACCGGTCAGTTTGCCCTGCAACTGCGGCAATACAAGACCAACGGCGGATGCAGCACCGGTTGTTGTCGGGATCATCGACAGAGCCGCCGCGCGTGATAGATAGGGGTCCTTGCCCGCGGAATCGTGCACCGGCTGACTGGCGGTATAGGCATGAACCGTCGTCATGTTGCCATGGACAATGCCAAGGCCCGCATCCAAAGCGGCAGCGACTGGTGACAGGCAGTTTGTGGTGCACGAGGCGTTTGAAACGATGGTGTCCTGCGCCGTCAGTTCGTGGTCGTTTACGCCGAATACGACTGTTTTAACGCCATCGTCTCCACGTGCCGGGGCCGAGATCAGAACCTTTTTCGACCCGTTCTCCAGATGGCGGGCGGCTGCCTCGCGCGTGCGGAACACGCCGGTACATTCCAGGACAACGTCCACATCGGACCAGTCAAGAGTCTCAGGGTCCCGCTCGCCGGTCAGTCGGATAGGGCCTGCACCGACATCCATACCGGCATCCGACAGGGTTACGGGTTTGGAATAGCGGCCATGGACACTGTCAAACTCGAACAGATGCGCATTCATTTCCGGTTTTGCCAGATCGTTGATGGCGACGATTTCAACATCGGTCCGGCCATTTTCCATAACAGCCCGCAACACGTTGCGTCCGATGCGTCCAAATCCATTGATTGCCAGTTTGAGTGTCATGGTTTGCTCCGTCCGTGTATCGGCCATGTTCTAGTTAGCGCTAACAACGTCAGAACGACGAAAAAGTCAAGCAAAACCTCTGTCATCGCCAGAAGGCGATCCAATCCAGAAAGGCATAGAATTTCTTGCCGAGGAACACGAAATGTTCGGGTCCAAACAGGGCAAAGTCCAGAAAAGCGCCGCCCAGAAGCAATAGACCCAGCCAGATTGCGATTTGATTGGTCATTTGGGCCCCGAACGAAAACACCCGCCCAGATAACCTGAGCGGGTAAATATGTTCAAGATTTCAACGACGTCTTAGTTAAGACGCCCCATCGCAACAGCGACGTCGGCCATACGCACCGAGAAGGCCCATTCGTTGTCGTACCACGCCAGCACCCGGACCATGCGGTCATTGACGACGCGAGTCTGGTCCGGCGCGAAGATCGAGCTTTCTTCGGTATGGTTGAAGTCGGTCGAAACCAGCGGCGCGGGCTCATAGCCCAGCACGCGCTGCATATGACCTTGCGAGGCTTCGCGGACGATGGCGTTCACTTCGTCCACGCTTACGTCACGCGCCGCGCGGAAGGTCAGGTCTACGGCAGAAACATTCGGCGTCGGAACACGGATGGCTGATCCATCCAGACGCCCCTTTAGGTTAGGCAGCACTTCACCCAGCGCCTTGGCCGCGCCGGTCGAGGTCGGGATCATCGACATAGCAGCGGCACGGGCGCGGTACAGGTCGCTGTGGCGACGGTCTAGTGTGGGCTGGTCGCCTGTATAGGCGTGGATCGTGGTCATTATGCCATGCTCGATCCCGATACCTTCGTCCAGAACCTTGGCAAGCGGGGCAAGGCAGTTCGTGGTGCAAGAACCATTCGAGACCATCTTGTCTTCTGTGGCCAGGCTGTTGTGGTTCACGCCATACACGATGGTTTTGTCGACATTCTTGCCAGGCGCGGACAACAGAACCTTTTGCGCGCCGCGCTCAAGGTGAGTCTTTGCCTTCAGGCCGTCGTTGAACTTGCCGGTACATTCAAGAACGACGTCGCAGCCTTCCCAGTCCAGTTCGTTCATATCGTAGGTCGAGAACATCTGCATCGGACCACGGCCCAAATCCATCGTATTGCCGTTGATGGCAACGTCACGAGGGAACCGGCCATGGACGCTGTCGTACTTCAGTAGGTGCGCGGTGGTTTCCAGCGGGCCGGTCGCGTTGACCTTGATCACTTCGATGTCGTTGCGGGCCGATGCCGCGATATGCGACAGGGTGCAGCGGCCGATACGGCCAAAACCATTGATGCCGACCTTGATGGTCATCTGACGTCTCCAAAATGCGCTTGCGTTGCAGGCGATATAGCGGCCCGAACGCGTTCCCAAAAGAGTAAAAGTGACATATTCTGAACGTGTTAGCGCAAACCTCGACCGGTATCGCTAACGCTTGCGCTAGCCGTGGGATCGGGTAGGGTCGGATTGCGGCAGGTGACTGGAAAGGAAGCAGCATGAGCGGTCTTTTGGCATTGTTGGATGACGTGGCGGGGATCGCAAAGGTTGCGGCGGCGTCAGTTGACGATGTGGTTGCTGCAGCGGGCAAGGCCGGGGCAAAAACTGCAGGCGTGATAATCGACGACGCGGCAGTTACCCCCAAATACGTTCAGGGCTTTGCTCCGGCCCGAGAGCTGCCGATTATATGGCGCATTGCGCGCGGTTCGGTGTTCAACAAGGTTGTTTTGTTGTTGCCCGTCGCCTTGTTGCTAGCGAATTTCGCGCCTTGGATGATCACGCCCTTGTTGATGTTGGGGGGGTCTTATTTGTGTTTTGAAGGGGCGGAGAAGATTTTCCACGTCCTTTTTCCGCACGGCAGCCATGTCATCAAAGAGGATATGGCCATCCGCGAACCGGGCCAGCTGGAAGAGCAAAAGGTCAAAGGGGCGATAAAGACAGACTTTATCCTGTCCGCCGAGATCATGACCATTGCGTTAGCCGCAGTTGAGGCCCCGAACCTTTGGATGCAGGCGGCCACTCTGGCCGTTGTGGGTGTCGGTGTCACGGTTGCGGTATATGGCTCGGTGGCGCTGATCGTAAAGATGGATGATATCGGGCTGTACATGGCACAGAACGCGTTCACCCCGATCGGGCGCGGGTTCGGTCGTGGGTTGGTCAAGGCGATGCCCATTGTCATGAAGGTTCTGTCCGTTGTCGGCACGGCTGCAATGTTGTGGGTCGGCGGGTCAATCCTCATTCATGGCATGGAAGAACTGGGCTTTGGCTGGTTGGGCCACCACATTCACGACTGGGCTTATGCGCTGGGGCATACCGTGTCCGAGCAATGGACCGGTGCCGTGGAGTGGATATCCAAGGCCGCGATGGATGGTGTGTTTGGTCTTGCCTACGGGCTGGTGCTGATTCCAATTGCAACCAAGATTATCGCGCCATTGATGGCTATGTTTTCGGGGCCAGACAAACAGCATTGAATACTCTGTTTTGACGTCGGGTCGTTATGGCCGGAAGCTAAACTACAGTTAAGCTGTGGGCTGAATTGCAAGAATCGGAAACCAAATGTCGTCTCACACCTTAGCCGAGGTTCTTGAGAGCCGTATGCCGGAAGGCGATGGTCTTAGCTATTCCGTACCAACCAACTGGATGCAAGGGCGGACAACGTTCGGCGGTTTTTCCTCGGCGCTTATGTTGGATGCGGTTCACACTAAGCATCAGGATCTACCGTCCTTGCGCTCGGCCCTGGTGAATTTCACCGCTCCTATTGGAACCTCGCCGACGATCGGCACCGAGGTTCTAAGGCAGGGGCGGAACGTGACTATCATCAATGCCCGTGCTGAGATTGACGGGAAGGTCGCTGCGATGGCGACTTTTTCCTTTGGTTATCCTCAGGATAGCCACGTAGCGTTCGAATGCCCGGCAAATTCAGCAGAGGAACCCGAAAACACGGGGTATTATTTTCCGCCAGATTTACCCAAGCCGCCCATACCGTTTCTGCAAAATTTTGATGTTAGGCTGATCGACGGTGCTTTGCCTTTCTCAGGCGCTGAGAAAGGGTACATGCGCCTTTGGGCACGGCATAAAGATCCGTGCATGTGGGACCGGATGGAAGGGTTGATCTCGGTTGCTGATCTGCCGCCGCCTGCAATCTATCCAACGCTCAAAAAGCCGGGTCCAAACTCATCGATGAACTGGATTTTCAATGTGTTGGCCGAAGAGATCAGGACGCGAGAAGGCTGGTGGTTGCTGGAACATCAACTGACTGCGGGGCGAAACGGTTATAGCTCTCAAGTCATGCGGGTCTGGAACACCGACGGTGACCTTGTTGTAGACGGGATGCAGTCAGTTATCATCTTTGTTTAACAAAAAAGCCCCGGCGCAGGCCGGGGCTTTTGACGTTATTGCTGCCGGGATCAACCCAGCAGTTCTTTAACCTTCGCAACTGCAGCCTCAGCCGTGATGCCAAAATGCTTGTACAGTTCGCTCGCTGGGGCCGAGGCACCAAAGCTCGACATGCCGATGAAACCGGCCTTGGCTTCGCGGCCGCGTTCACCCAGCAACCAGCGATCCCAGCCACCCGCGCGAACGGCGGCTTCGATGCCTACACGGACGGGACCAGCCGGAAGAACACGCTTACGATATGCTTCGTCCTGCTGTGCAAACAGTTCCATGCAGGGCATGGACACAACGCGGGTGCCTATGCCTTCGGCTTCAAGCATCGCTTTGGCTTCCATCGCCAGCGACACTTCGGAGCCGGTGGCAATCAGGATGGCCTGACGTTTGCCCTCGGCCTCGGCCAAAACATAAGCGCCCTGAGCGGTCAGGTTCTTGGTCTTGTGCTGGGTCCGAACGGTCGGCACGCCCTGACGGGTCAGCGACAGGACCGATGGGCTGCCCTTGAAGGTCAGCGCCAATTCCCAGGCTTCGGCCGTTTCAACCGTGTCAGCGGGGCGGAACACATAGGTGTTCGGCGTCGCGCGTGAAATTGCCAGATGTTCGACCGGCTGGTGAGTCGGGCCGTCTTCGCCCAGACCGATGGAATCGTGTGTCATCACGAAGACCGACGGCACTTTCATCAGCGCGGCCAGACGCATCGACGGGCGAGCATAATCGGTGAAGGCCATAAATGTCCCGCCATAGGGGCGGATACCGCCATGCAGCGCCATACCGTTCATCGCAGCGGCCATGCCGTGTTCACGGATACCGTAATGGATGTAACGGCCCTTGCGGTTTTCCGGCAGAAACACACCCATATCAGCCGACTTAGTATTGTTCGAGCCAGTCAGGTCGGCCGAACCGCCCACGGTTTCGGTCATGATCGGGTTGACGACGTTCAGAACCTTTTCCGACGAGGCGCGGGTGGCCAGTTTTGGCTGGTCTTCCGACATCTGTTTTTTGAATGAACGGATTGCACCGGCCAGTTTCTTGGGTGCTTCGAACGCATAGGCGCGGTTGAACTCGGCCTGCTTACGCTCGGATAGCGCAGCAAAGCGGGCCTCCCACGCGGTGCGCTCGGCACTCCCACGCGCGCCGATTGCTTCCCATGCGGTCTTCACGTTGGCGGGGATTTCGAACGCGTCATGCGGCCAGCCATAGCCTTCCTTGGCGGCCTTCAGTTGATCTTGATCCGTCAGCGCCCCGTGACCTTTCGAGGTATCCTGCGCTGCGTGACCCAAAGCGATGTGGCTTTCGCAGGCGATCATGGTCGGCTTGTTCGATTTTTTCGCATCCACGATTGCGGCGTCGATGGCCTGCGGGTCGTGACCGTCAATCTCAATCACATGCCAGCCCGAGGCCGCAAAACGGCGCACCTGATCGGTGCGATCAGCGATGTCCACGGTGCCGTCAATGGTGATGTTGTTGTTGTCCCAGAAGACGATCAGCTTGCTTAGTTCATGACGACCGGCAAGGGTGATCGCCTCTTGGCTGACGCCCTCCATTAGGCACCCATCGCCCGCGATCACGTAAGTGTAGTGATCGACGACTTTCTTGCCGTAATGTGCACGCTGGATTTCTTCGGCCATGGCAAAGCCCACGGCGTTCGAAATACCCTGACCCAGCGGGCCAGTTGTGGTTTCAATTCCGTCGACAAGGAAGTTTTCCGGGTGGCCCGCGGTTTTCGCGCCCAGTTGGCGGAAGTTCTTGATCTCGTCCAGCGTAACGTCTGCATGGCCTGTGAGATAGAGCAGCGAATAGACCAGCATCGAGCCGTGTCCGGCAGACAGGATAAACCGGTCGCGGTCCGGCCAGTTCGGGGCAGAGGCGTCAAATTTCAGGTGCTTTTCGAACAGCACGGTCGCAACATCGGCCATACCCATGGGCATGCCGGAATGGCCGGAATTGGCGGCCGCGACGGCGTCGAGGGTCAGTGTGCGGATGGCCGCAGCTTTGTCCCAGTGTTCGGGGTTTGCATTGCGCAGCGCAGTCAGGTCCACGGGCGTTGTTCCTTTGGATTACAGGCAGATGGGCCGCTCAATACCACTCAGCCCTCAAAGTGCAAGCATAACTGGGGGTTGCGTCATATTCATGGATCAAGAACGCAGTCCAAGTTGTTGAAAGCAAAGAGTGGGTATTTTCTGCGCCGTTGGGTTAGACTAGAGCAAGACGCGGATTATGTTGATTCGGATGAACCGCGACACAAGGAACCTTGATAAAGAGGTGGCAGGGGCATGAGCCAGATCGAAGAATTACACCGCCGTATCGTCTCTGCGATGGAGAGAATTGGAACCGGGGTCGATGCCTTACAGAACGCAGCTCCGACCGGGGCAGTCCAAGACGATAGCTTGCGCGCGGCACTGGATGATGAACGTGTCGCCAATGCGCAGTTGGAAGAACGCCTGAAAACACTGAAACAGCGGCACGAACAAGAAGTCGACGCAATGCGTGCTGACATGGAAAGCCTGCGTTCAGCACCGTCCGACCACCCCGAAAACGGCGCATTGCGAGAGCAGTTGGCCGAAGCGACTGCGAAGCTAGAGGCGGTTGAAGCCGCTCGCGCGGAGTTGGCGGACGCAAAGGCCGCCTTGGAAAATCAGGATGAGGTCGAAACGCTTCGCACAGAGAATGAGCAACTGAGGGCCGCGGCAACAAAATCTCAGGAACTGGAAGCCGAGAACGCCCGATTGAAATCCGAATTGGCCGATAGTGAGCGTGTAGCCGAACTTAATTCGGAACTTGAGATGTTGCGCGCGGAGCGCAGCAGCCATGGTGCCGCAATGTCCAGATTGGATGATGATCTGCAACGTATGCGCAAAGCCAATGAGCAGTTGCGCAAGTCTGTTGATGAGCTTCGGGCAGCGTCGCAGAACGGTCTGCCCGATGCGGAACTGTTGAACCGGGCCACAGTGGCGGAACTGGAAGCAACCCGCGCGGCGCAGGCAACAGATGCTGCCGAAGCCCATGCAGTTCTGGCGCGTTTGGAACCGCTGTTGTCGCGAGCGAAACTGGCTGATGGGGAGGTGGAGTAATGCCCGAAGTAACCATTCAAATAGGTGGCCGTGGCTTTGATGTCTCTTGTCAGGAGGGGGAGGAAGTATTCCTGCAAGCCGCTGCAAAAATGCTGGATGACGAGGCGCAGGTATTGTCAGACCAGATTGGGCGTATGCCCGAGTCGCGAATGCTTCTTATGGCCGGGTTGATGCTTGCGGATAAGACCGCAGCGAATGATGACAAGATCAAGATGCTTGAACGTAAGTTGTCCGAGGTGGAAGCAGAGGTCAAAACCCTTCGTGAGATGCCAAAGCCAGAGCCCGAAAGGGTGGAAGTCGCAGTTGTGCCGCCGTCGGTGACGGATACGCTGGCGGAACTGGCTGCAAGGGCTGAGGCCCTGGCCTCGGTCATCGAAGACAAAACAGCAGGATAACGCATGTTCAGGATTGGCATTATTGCCGCTGCGATGCTTGCGTCAGGCGGATCGGCGCAGGCTGAGATCGACATCCTGCCTGTGACATTCACCTGTGAGAACAACGTCTCGCTTCAAGTGACGTATTTCAACGCGACTGACGGATCTAGCGCGGCGGCGATGTTGGTTGATGACACCCTGATCTCACTTAAGCAAGCACCCAGCGCCTCGGGTATCCGCTATGAATCTACGGGTGAGGAAGGCACTTATATTCTGCGGTCCAAAGGCTGGGATGCCATGGTCAGCTTTCTGGCGACGGGCGACGCCGCCAGTGAGCAGGACATTCTAAAGGATTGCTCCAGCCGTTAATCAGGCGTTCGCTTCGCGGATTTTGTCCGCAGCATCTTTGTCGTAGCCAACACCGTTGTCATCAAAAAGCGTGTCCAATTCACCCGACAGGGTCATCTCGGTGATGATATCGCACCCGCCGACGAATTCGCCTTTGACATACAGTTGCGGAACAGTCGGCCAGTCGGAGTAATCCTTGATACCCTGACGGACCTCTTCGTCGGACAGAACGTTTACGTCGGTATAGTCGACCCCCATGTAATTCAGCACACCAGCCACGCGGGACGAGAACCCACACTGAGGCATTTCCTTGGTGCCTTTCATATACAACACCACGTCGTTGGCTTTGACGGTTTCGTCGATCTGGGTCTTAACGTCGCTCATCCTGCGTTTCCTTGTCGATAGCGCTCATGAGCGCCAGTTTCGTGTTCAATTCGTTCGTTTTCCACCCGCACCTTAGTCATATTGGCAATCTTCAGCCTCAAAGGTGGTTCTTCGTCGTGACAAGGGATTTCCGGCCAAATTGAAAAAGCCAGAAGTTCCAAAGCCACTCGCGTTATTAGGGCGCCTTAGTCGTTAACGCCAGCGCGTGTAGTTCTCCATCTGGGCCGTCCATTTTGCCTTTCAAGGCTGCATAGACCGCGCGCTGCTGTTGAACCCTGTTTTTTCCGCGAAAACTCTCATCCACAACCATGGCGGACATGTGTACACCATCGTTGCCGCCGACTTGAATTTCCGCATCCGGAAAAGCTTCGCGCAGCAGGTGTTCGATTTCGTGGGCGCTCATCGGCATGTAGGTAACTCCTGAAGGTCTTTCCCAAGATGTAGAGTGCCCGGGCGGGGCGTGCAAGGGTGTGGTGTCGGGCTAAAACGCACAAAACCTGCGCTTGAAACAGCGCAGGTTTCGCATTGCAAATCCCTGTTAAGATCAGGCGACAGCGGCGGCAAAGCTGCTGCGGAACGTCCCGGTCAATTCCTCTAGCGGGGCTTCCGAGCTTCCGATGCGAACCGCGTCTTTGGTGAAACGGCCAACCGAGGCCACTGGTACACCCGCCTGGGCTGCAGCAATCATCAGCGCCTCGGCCTGATCAAAGTTGCAGGCGACCAGATAACGGGCCTGATCTTCACCAAACAGAAACTCGGTCGAAGCTTCGTCGAGGCAAACGCCCACACCAGCCGCCTCGGCCAATTCAAACGCGGCCAGCGCAAGGCCGCCATCGGCCAGGTCGGTGCAGGCTTTGATCATCTCGCGGTTGGCGCGGATAAAATCGCCATTGCGCTTTTCTGCGTCCAGATCGACATGGGGCGCATCGCCGTCTTCGCGGTTGAACACCTCGGCCAGCAGGGCAGATTGGCCCAGATGGCCAGTCGTTTCACCGATAACCAGCGCCACATGACCCTCACGTACTTCGTTGCCGATGATGTCATCTGTATGGGCCAGTAAACCAACCGCGCCGATGGTCGGGGTCGGCAGGATCGCCTGACCGTCGGTTTCGTTATAAAGCGACACGTTGCCCGACACGATGGGCATGTCCAGCGCGGCGACGGCTTCTCCGATGCCTTTGATCGCGCCGACGAACTGGCCCATGATCTCGGGCTTTTCGGGGTTGCCGAAGTTCAGGTTGTCGGTTGTCGCCAGCGGAGTGGCCCCAACAGCGGTCAGGTTTCGATAGGCTTCGGCCACCGCCTGCTTGCCGCCTTCAACGGGGTTGGCGCGCACATAGCGGGGCGTCACGTCGCTGGTGAAGGCCAGAGCCTTGTCGGTCCCATGCACGCGGACCATACCAGCGCCCAGACCCGGCGTGCGGGCGGTGTCGGCCATGACCATGGTGTCGTACTGTTCATAGACCCATTGCTTGCCCGCATAGTTGGGCGAGGAGAGCAGGGCGCGCAGACCGTCGATCGGATCAATCTGCGGAACTTCGGCCAATTCTTCGGCTTCCGGCGTCGCGACCCATGGGCGGTCATACTCAGGCGCGGTCGAGGAGAGTTTCGACAGGACCAGATCAGCTTTGACCTCACCATTGTGGACGATAAGGAAGCGGTCCTCGGCAATGGTTTCGCCAACGATCGCGAAATCCAGATCCCATTTTTCGAACACGGCGCGGGCTTCGGCTTCAAGCTCGGGCTTGAGGACCATCAGCATCCGTTCCTGAGATTCCGAAAGCATCATCTCATAGGCGGTCATGTTCTCTTCGCGCTGGGGGACGTTTTCCAGATCCAGACGCACGCCAAGGCCGCCCTTGTCGCCCATTTCAACCGCAGAGCAGGTCAGGCCCGCAGCCCCCATGTCCTGAATCGAGATCACGGCACCGGTCTGCATCAACTCCAGCGTTGCTTCCATCAGGCGCTTTTCGGTGAAGGGGTCGCCGACCTGAACGGTGGGGCGCTTTTCCTCGATCGTGTCGTCGAATTCGGCCGAGGCCATGGTTGCGCCACCCACGCCGTCGCGGCCTGTCTTAGCGCCCAGATACACGACTGGCATCCCGACGCCCGAGGCAGCCGAGTAGAATATCTTGTCACTGTCGGCCAGACCGGCGGCGAAGGCGTTTACAAGGCAGTTGCCGTTATAGGCAGAGTGAAATCGAACCTCACCGCCCACACAAGGAACGCCAAAGCAGTTGCCATAGCCGCCAATGCCCTCGACCACGCCATTCACAAGCTGACGGGTTTTGTGGTGGCCGGGTTCACCAAAGGAAAGCGCATTCATCGACGCGATGGGCCGCGCGCCCATAGTGAAGACGTCGCGCAGGATGCCGCCGACACCGGTCGCCGCGCCTTGATAAGGCTCGATATACGAGGGGTGATTGTGGCTTTCCATTTTGAACACCACGGCCTGACCATCGCCGATATCGACCACACCCGCATTTTCACCGGGTCCGCAGATCACCTGAGGGCCCGAGGTGGGCAGGGTGCGCAGCCATTTCTTGGACGACTTGTACGAACAATGTTCGTTCCACATGGCCGAGAAGATGCCCAGCTCTGTAAAGGTCGGCTCGCGCCCGATGATCTCGAGGATCATGTCATATTCGTCGGGCTTCAGCCCGTGTGCGGCAATCAGATCCGGGGTGATGGCGGGCTCTTGCATCGTCTGTCCTGTGTCCAAAGGGGCCGAGATTGCGCGCCTTGTAGGGCAAGGACGCGCCCGTGGGAAGAGTCAAGTCACCGCAGGGCGGTCTAGATGAACAAAATCGGGCCCCGCAATCGTGCAGGGCCCGTGTATTGAATAATAAAGAGCCGGGTCAGGCGGGTGCTTCGCCCTTGTTGACGGCATCCGCTGCGGCTGCTCCGACCGCCGCCTTTTGTTCTTCCGTCAGGTTCTCGGCTTCTTCCAAACCGGGGATCGCCACGCGCACTTCGCGGCGGGCAAAGTCGATGCCGTTTTCCTTGAAGGCCGCTTTCACGCGATTGAAGATTTCCTTGCGCAACGTGAACTGCTTGCCCGGTTTGGCCATGAACTTACCTCGGATGATCATGCCAACATCGTCGAAATCAAACACACCCTGAGATTTGAATGGCTGAAGGAACCCGTCTTTGTGGGTTTCGTCTGCCATCATCTCGGCCCCAATCTTCTTGAAGATCTTTTTGACTTTGTTTGGATCGGTATCGAATGGAACGGTGAACTTGAGCTTCATGATCACCCAGTCGCGGCTGAAATTGGTCAGTTTCTGAATCTCGCCGTACGGGATCGTGTGAACCGGTCCGCGGTGGTGTCGCAGTTGCATGGAGCGGATCGAAATCTTCTCGACCGTTCCCATTGTGCCGCCAACATCGACATATTCACCGACGCGGAAGGCATCATCAATCAGGAAGAAGATGCCACCGACGATATCAGCCACCAACTTCTGTGCGCCAAAACCAATGGCCAGACCGAGAACACCAGCACCGGCCAGCAGCGGGGTGATGTTGATACCCAGCGCCCCCAGCGCCAGCAGCACAAAGATTACCGCGATCGAGACTTGTGCCGTCACGCGCAGCAAGGGCAAAACCGTCGCCAGACGTGATCCGCCAGCACCGCCGCCTTCGCCAGCTTCCTCGTCGGGGCTTTGTTCCGCTGCGGTCTGTTCCTTGGCCAGCCGGCGGTTGATCCACAGAGATACCGCTTCGTTCAGAATGTAGCCGACTGCGATGATGATAAAGAACTGAATGACCTTGCTGCCGGATTCCGTGCCACCGCCCGCAATCTCTTGCAGATCCAGATCCCAGGCGTTCGCGATCATTAGAATGATCAGGATACCGGCCAGAACACGGCCAATGCGGATATAGCTGCGCTTGGTCGACTTGTAGGCGCGTTCTGCAACCGGTCCATCGCCCAGCATCGGAGGCTGAAGATGACGCACGAGCCCGCGGATCAGCGTATCCAACGCCGGAGCGATCAGAAGCCAGAACATGGTGGTGAAATGGGCACCATGCGCCAGCAACTCGAACACGGCCGGGTTGCGCTGTGCCGAAAGGTATTCAACAAGCAGCCATGTACCCGCCGAGACACCTATGGCCAGATATGGATATAGGCGCGCGACTTCTTCGTCGAAACGCGTGCGGTCAGGGTCAGACCCCCGCATCATGTCAGACAGCCCATCGCGTGCGCGCCATGCGATTACGCCAATATAGATATGAATCGCGGTATTGAGCCAGAATCCCAAGCGCGATTCACCCGGCATGACACCATTGAGCGCATTAAAGTCCAGAATGAACAGCGTGAAGCCGATCAGCAGGAACAGGCCAATCAGGTTCCGATGCAGGTACTTTGCCCAATGGTCGTCGACGTTCACAAGCCGCAGGTCGTGCTGTTTGGGCGCCAAAATAAACCGCGAGATAGCCGCGCCCAGACGCGGGAACCAGATCATGTAGAATACAAAGGGGGCCGCCTGAGCTATCTGCTGTTCGTTCAACAACTGCCGTCCGACAAAAACGAGGGTGTAATAAAAGACCAGCAGGCCCAGAAACTCAAACAGGAATCGTTTGAATAGAAAGGTCACGGCCCCACGAAGGTTCGATGATGCGTCGCCATCGACGACCTTGATCCAGCGGCGCGTCCACAGACCGACGACGTTTTCCGCCGCATACCCAATCGCCAGCGCCAGGAACGTAAATCCAAACAGTGACATGAGGCCACTTGAACCGAAGGTCGCTCCGAAATTCGAGAAAGCCTCGACCTGGGCGCTTACCAGCAGGGGTATCTTTCGGATCACATCCAGCCATGAGGCGGTCATGCTGGTGACGGTGTCAGAAATTGTTTGAATCAGGCCCTTTCTGGCCTGAGTGGTTTCGGCCTGTTGCGCCGCCACAGCATCGAGACGTTCCAGCAAAATGGCGCGAACCTGATCGTCGGACATGCGCGCAACAAGGTCGTCCACCTGCTCGGGTGTCAGATCCTCGGGAATTGAGATGGAGGCTGTCGAACCGGAAGTACCGCTTTCCTGCGCGGCCAGAGGCCCTGAAAGTAAAATAACTGACAGCATCGCCAAAAGCAGGCGAAATGGGTGAAACATCGAATCTGTCCTCGAACACATCTATTGGTATTTTTTTCGGATCATAGGTCTAAGTGCCCGGCATTCCCAGATGTTTCACCAACTCAGGGCCCGTTCTGATGCTTGAAGGCAAAAAAAAGGCCGAGCACTAAGCTCGGCCATAGTCCAACAGGGAGGTATGAAGATGATGAGCGTTTCAGCATCACCGCCTTCGAGTGCTCATTTAGGGATCAGTTTATGAACGATCAAGATTTTTCAGACTGATGAATGGGAATGTCCGCTATGCCTTTCGTGCATAGCTAAAGTTTTCCCATTTGCTTCAATTGCTTGCGTTGTTCAATAATTTCATCCTGAACAAAGTCCCTAAACGCCGCAACGCGCTTGGAATGGCGCAATTCCTCGGGGTAGGCGAGGTAAACGGGAACATCGGCGGCTTCGATATCGCTCAAAATCGGAACCAGATGCGGGAAATCCTGGGTCACATAGTCCGGCAAGACACCGATACCAAGATTGTGCAAAACGCCCTGCAAAACGCCGAAATAGTTGTTCACTGTCAGCAACGACCCGGGGTTATAGGTCATAAGATGGCGAACCATTGATGCACTTGCGCCTACTTGTGGGGCTGCCGGAGTTTGACAAATCAGCCGATGGGTCGAAATTTCCTCGAGTGACCCGGGCGTACCGTTTTCGGCAAGGTATTCCTTTGTCGCATAAAGCTGCATCTGCACGGTCATCAACCGTTTGCGAACAAGGTCGGCCTGGCTGGGTTCCTTCATACGGATGGCGACGTCGGCCTCGCGCATTGGCAGGTCCAGCACACGTTCTTCCAGCATCAGGTCGATATTCAGGTCAGGATATTGCTCATAAAGTTTCGGGAGGCGCGGTGCCAACCAAAGCGTTCCGAACCCGAAGGTCGTTGTGACGCGCAGAACACCAAAAACCTCTTCTTCACTGTCGCGGATGCGTGCTGCCGCAGCATCCAGTCGTTTGGACATGGCCGAGGTTGCGTCGAACAACAGCTCACCTTGTTCGGTCAGGATCAAGCCGCGGGCGTGACGGTGAAACAGGGTCGAATCAAGCGATTCTTCCAATGCCCGAATTTGGCGGCTTACGGCGGATTGCGACAGGTTCAGTCGATCGCCCGCATGGGTCAGACTGCCTGCATCGGCCACTGCATGAAATATCCTAAGCTTGTCCCAGTCCATCGCCGCAACTTTCGTTATCCTTCGGAATGCCTATATGAAATAGGTAACAACTTCCACATTCAAACGGTGAAATCCTTATGTTTCAGAGGATAAACCCTATACAGGTCAGGAATTGTGACCTAATATGTGTATAAATGAAGCACACTGATCTGACGAGGGGAGACGTCTGATGAGTCAGCCACTGATATCACTAAATGACCGGTTCGATCTGGAGAAGAACCCGGTTCTGCTGAACGGAACACAGGCTTTGGTGCGCCTGATGTTGATCCAGAAAGCACTGGACAAACAAGCGGGACTAGACACAGCGGGTTTGGTTACCGGGTATCGGGGATCACCGCTTGGGGCCGTTGATCAGCAGATGATCCGTGCTCAGAAGCAATTGGCCGAAAGCGATGTAACTTTTCAGTACGGTTTGAACGAAGACCTCGCGGCCACCGCTCTGTGGGGCAGCCAACAGGCTGGTTTGCGTGGGGATGGAAAATACGACGGTGTCTTCGGCCTTTGGTACGGCAAAGGTCCCGGTGTTGACCGATCTGGTGACGTGATGCGCCATGCGAATATGGCTGGTACGGCCAAGCACGGCGGCGTTCTAATGGCGATGGGCGATGACCACACTGGCGAAAGCTCGACCGTATTGCATCAATCCGAGTGGTCACTGGTCGACACCTATATGCCCGTGGTCAGCCCGGCCGGGGTTCAGGAAATTCTGGATTACGGTGTCTATGGATTTGCACTCAGCCGGTTTGCCGGCGTCTGGGTTGGCCTGAAGACGATGAAGGACACGATCGAAGTGACGTCCGTCGTGGATGGCAGCGTTGACCGAATGAAGGTGATAACGCCGGACTTTGAGATGCCTGAGGGTGGCTTGAACATCCGGCTTGGCGACACACCGCACCTGCAAGAAGCGCGGATCATAGACTATAAGCGGTTCGCGGCGGAAACATTCTCGCGCGCCAACAAGATGGACAAGCGGGTTTGGGGTAAACCCGGTGCCAAGATCGGTTTTGTCGCTGCCGGGAAGAACTGGCTTGACCTTGTTCACGCCATGTCACTTTTGAACATCGACGAGGCCGAGGCCGAACGGCTTGGGATCACGACCTATAAAGTCGGGCAGACATTCCCGCTGGACATGGCCGGGTTCCACGAATGGGCCGAAGGGCTGGACCTGATCGTGATCGTCGAGGAAAAGCGCAAGCTGATCGAAGTACAGGTCAAAGAAGCCATTTTCGATGATCGCCGGGGGCGCCGGGTCTATGGATGGTACAAGGGCGGTGCAGGTACGCTGCACCGGGAAGAGCTTTTCCCGACACGTGGTGCACTTGACCCGATTATGATCGCCGAGAAATTAGGAGAAATCCTGATCGAGGAAGGTCGTGAAACCGACGGCATTCGCGGCGGCCTCGATTCGTTGTCCGCAGCCCGACGCGCTGACAACGCCGAAGAGATCGCAACACGCCTTCCGTATTTCTGTTCGGGCTGTCCGCATAACAGCTCGACCAAAGTGCCTGACGGAAGCCGCGCTTATGCCGGCATCGGGTGTCACTATATGGTTCAGTGGATGGACAGGAATACGTCCGGCTTTACCCAAATGGGCGGAGAGGGCGCGAACTGGATCGGTGAAGAGCCGTTCTCGACCACTCAGCACGTTTTCCAGAACCTTGGGGACGGCACCTATAACCACTCGGGTGTGCAAGCCATCCGGGCGGCATTGTCTGCGGGAACGAACATCACCTTCAAGATCCTGTTCAATGACGCGGTTGCTATGACCGGCGGGCAGGGGAACGAGGGCGATCTGACCGCCGAGCGGATCGTAGCCGAAGTTAAGGCGATGGGCGTAAAGGACGTTGCTTTGGTCTATGACGAGAAAGAGGATGTGAACTTCAAGGCTCTGCCCGCCGGGGTCGAGACATTCGAACGCGCGGAACTCATGCAGGTTCAGGAGCGGTTCCGAGACATCGAAGGAGTTTCCGTCATCGTCTACGTACAGACTTGCGCTGCCGAAAAACGGCGGCGTCGCAAGCGCGGTACTTTCCCCGATCCGGACAAGCGGGTGTTCATCAATACCGATATCTGCGAGGGCTGCGGCGATTGCGGCATTCAGTCGAACTGTGTGTCGATCGTGCCCCAAGAGACGGAACTGGGGCGCAAGCGCGCGATTGATCAATCCAGTTGCAACAAGGATTTTTCCTGTTTGAAAGGGTTTTGTCCGTCTTTTGTAACTCTGGAAGGGGCGGAAATCCGCAAAGAAGCCACGACCGAGATTGACCTGCCTGACCTGCCTTTGCCCACTCTGCCGACGATCCACGGCACTCATAACGTGGTGATTACCGGTATTGGCGGCACCGGGGTTGTTACACTTGGCGCGGTTTTGGCGCAGGCCGCTCAGATCGACGGCAAAGGCGCCGGGATGATGGAGATGGCTGGACTGGCGCAAAAAGGTGGCGCGGTGCACATTCACTGTCGCCTAGCCGACCGGCCCGAAGACATCAGCGCAATTCGCGTCGCTACGGGTGAAGCCCACGCATTGATCGGCGGTGACCTTGTTGTGTCCGCCGGGTCCGCGACGCTTGGTCTGACCCGCGCAGGGCAGACAGGAGCAGTGGTGAACAGCCACGAGACAGTCACGGGTGACTTCACCCGTGACACCAAGTTCCGCATTCCAGGTGACAGGTTGGAATTGGCATTGCAGGCGCGTTTGAAGGACGACGTTTCCCTGTTCGATGCCACCGAACTGGCGCGTGCCGTAATGGGCAATTCGATCTATTCCAACATGATGGTGTTTGGGGCCGCGTGGCAACGCAGGTTGCTACCAATCAGCCATGAGGCCGTTTTGACTGCGATCGAGCTGAATGGAACTGCGGTTGAGCGCAATAAACGGGCATTCGACATTGGACGCTGGGCCGTTTTGCACCCCGAAAAGGTCGGTGAAATTCTGCGCCCCAAGGTCGCCGAACTGCCCAAAACTCTGGATCAACTGATCGAGTTCCGGGCAAGCCATCTATCCGAGTACCAAAGTGCCCGGCTGGCAAAGCGATATAGGAAACTGATTGACTCGTTCGAAGATACGGAAATCAAAGAGGCTGCAGCAAAAGGGTATCACAAGCTGTTGTCCTATAAGGATGAATACGAGGTTGCTCGCTTGCTGTTGTCCAGTCGCGAAAAGGCTGCTGCTGAATTCGATGGGGACTTCAAGATGACCTTCCACCTTGCCCCTCCATTGCTGGGCGGCACCGGACCGGACGGACGTCCACGCAAACGCGATTTTGGCGAATGGATGCTGGGTCCGCTTAAGATAATGAGCAAGTTCAAATTCCTGCGCGGTACACCGTTGGATATCTTCGGCTACAGCGCGGAACGGCGCATGGAGCGTGCTTTGATCAAGCAATATGAGCGTGATTTCAAAGAGGTGTCTTCGCTGATCACGCCGCAGACAAAAGACGCCGTTGTTGCGTTGGCCCAGTTGCCACTGGATATCCGGGGTTTCGGACCTGTTTTGAAGGAAAACGAGGCCAAAGCAGCCAAGCGTCGCGAAGAACTGCTGGCAACGATCCGAAGCGGAGGGCCCGATTTGCGCGCGGCAGCCGAGTAAATCGTCACAGCCCTGTCACGATATCTAGGCAAACTTGATGCCTGCACATAAATAGCAGGCAACAAACCCCGGAGTCGTCCATGCCCTCGCGCCGCCATGTCGCTCGTGACATTTCTTATGCTTATTCCGCCGAAACCAAAGGTGGACGCATAGTCATTAAGCTGATGGAGAATACAACCGGCCGGATGCGGCTGATCAAGCGGGCCGACGGGTACGAGAAAGAAGTCGCCAACGGGCGCGATTTCTGGTCGGTGATGGTGGATCGGTACGGGCTTTCGCTGGATGTGGTTGGCGGGTCACTGGCGAATATTCCCAAGACTGGGCCGTTGATCCTGATCGCCAATCATCCCTATGGCATTCTGGACGGGATGATGATGGGGCATATGCTATCCCAGACCCGTGGCGATTTCCGCATTCTGGCGAACAGAGTGTTCCGCAAGGCCGAGGACCTGAACCGCATCGTCCTGCCAATTTCGTTTGATGACACGAAAGAGGCGGTGAAGCTGAACCTGGAGACTCGGAAAACAGCCTTGAACTACCTGGGTGAGGGTGGCGCAATCGGCATTTTCCCCGGTGGCACTGTCAGCACGGGCGCAAAGCCGTTTTCCCACCCGATGGATCCGGGGTGGCGTGGATTCACCGCGCGGATGGTCGCCAAGTCGAATGCTACTGTGGTTCCTGTCTTTTTCGACGGCCACACCTCGCGCCTGTTTCAGATCGCCAGCCATCTGCACAGCACCCTACGTATGGGTTTGTTGATAAAAGAGTTCAAAAAACGCGTAGATACACCTGTCAAAGTCGCCATCGGAGAGCCGATTGGCCGCGACGTTCTGAACCCTTTGGCGAAGGATACGCGCAAGATGATGGATTTCCTGCGCAAAGCCACGTATGAGCTGTCTCCAAAGCCGCTAAGGTCCTATGACTACGGCTATGAATTCGAGGAACGGCATCGCGCCTGAAGGGGCAAATGGCAGTAGGTATTTTTGATTCTGGTTTGGGCGGTTTAACCGTGCTGGACGCCGCGCAGCAACGTCTGCCGGACGTGGAGTTTCTGTATTTCGCAGACAGCGCGCACGCGCCTTATGGGGTGCGGGACGCCGAAAACATCTATGATCTGACGCGCAGCGCTGTGAACGATCTGTGGAGCCGCGGCTGTGATCTGGTGATTCTGGCGTGCAACACGGCAAGCGCCGCCGCCCTGCGTCGGATGCAAGAAGAGGGCGTGCCAGAAGGCAAGCGGGTTCTGGGTGTGTTCGTTCCATTGATCGAAGCGCTGACTGAACGTCAATGGGGCGATAATAGCCCCCCGCGCGAAGTCGCCGTGAAGCATGTTGCCCTGTTTGCAACCCCGGCCACCGTCGCCAGCCGAGCGTTTCAACGCGAACTGGCATTCCGGGCGATCGGTGTGGACGTTGAAGCTCAGGCCTGTGGCGGTGTGGTGGATGCGATCGAGGATGGCGATATGATCCTGGCCGAGGCGTTGGTGCGTAGCCATGTCGATGCGTTGAAACGCAAGATGCCGGAACCGCAGGCCGCCATTTTGGGGTGTACACATTACCCTTTGATGGCAGACACGTTCCAGCAGGCACTTGGCACCAATGTCGAGGTGTTCAGCCAGGGGGATCTGGTCGCGGAGAGTCTGGCGGACTACCTGCAGCGCCATCCCAAGATGCTTGGCGAAGGGAAAGGCGGTTTTCTGACAACCGGGAAGCCAGACGTTGTCAGTGATCGGGCGACACAGTTCCTCCGACGACAAATCACATTCGAGGCCGCCTGACTTAGGTCAAGGATAGTTAAAGGCTGGCTCCTTAGTTCAAAGATCGTCGCGTCGGCGGTCGTGATATGTGACATTCAGAAACAAGAGGTCTCAGATGACCCATAAAATCGCAATTCTGGGCGCTTCGGGATATACCGGCGCTGAACTTGTTCGGTTGATCGCCGAACATCCGAACATGGAAATCACCGCGCTTGCCGCCGAGCGCAAAGCGGGCCAGCCGATGGCGCAAGTCTTTCCTCATCTGCGTCATATGAACCTGCCGGATCTGTGCAAGATATCCGAAATCGACTTTTCGCAAGTCGACCTGTGTTTTTGCGCGCTGCCGCATAAGACCAGTCAGGAAGTCATCCGCAATCTGCCTAAAGAGTTAAAGATCGTTGATCTGTCCGCAGACTTTAGATTGCGTGACCCCGACGAATACGAAAAGTGGTACGGCAACCCTCATGTGGCCTTGGAACAGCAAGACGAAGCCGTCTATGGCTTGACCGAGTTCTATCGCGACGACATTAGCCAAGCTCGACTTGTTGCAGGAACGGGTTGCAACGCCGCGACGGGGCAATATGTGCTGCGCCCGTTGATCTCGGCCGGAGTGATTGA
Organism: Ruegeria sp. HKCCA5491; assembly: GCF_013034565.1. Classification (NCBI taxonomy): domain Bacteria; kingdom Pseudomonadati; phylum Pseudomonadota; class Alphaproteobacteria; order Rhodobacterales; family Roseobacteraceae; genus Ruegeria; species Ruegeria sp. HKCCA5491. The sequence goes on along the minus strand of NZ_WQGG01000010.1, from coordinate 128,135 downwards.
TCTGGACGATATCGTTCTGGACCTGAAATGCGCCGTTTCGGGGGCAGGGCGCTCACTCAAAGAAAACCTGCTGCACGCGGAACTCAGCGAAGGGTACAACGCTTACGCTGTTGGCGGCACGCATCGGCATCTCGGAGAGTTTGATCAGGAGTTTTCAGCCTTGGCCGGACGTCCTGTGCATGTTCAGTTTACGCCGCACTTAATACCGGCGAACCGGGGAATTCTGGCGACCACCTACGTCAAGGGCGATCCTGCCAGTGTCTATGAGGTATTGTCCAAGACCTATGAGGATGAGCCGTTCATCAAGATGTTGCCCTTTGGCGAAACGCCTTCAACGCACCATGTGAGGGGGTCTAACTTTTGCCATATCGGAGTGGTTGCAGACCGGATTAAACGCCGCGCGATTGTGATCGGTGCACTTGATAACCTGACAAAAGGTAGCAGTGGACAAGCCTTGCAGAATGCCAACCTGATGTTAGGTGAAGCTGAAACCGCTGGTCTGATGATGGCCCCTCTGTTCCCGTGAGGATATCATGAAGTCACTCAAGAAACGTCGTCGCGTACAAATCATTCTGCTGGCCGTCGTGGCCTTGGTGTCCTCGACGGTGTTGATTGGTTGGGCATTGCAGGACGGTATCAACTTTTTCCGATCGCCCAGTGAAGTGATCGCTGAACCACCAAAACCTACCGAAGTGTTTCGGATCGGTGGCCTTGTCGAAGAAGGCTCGATTGTTCGCGGTCATGGTGAAACAGTGACATTTGTTGTGACGGATGGCGGAGAAAGCGTACCGGTCGCCTTTACGGGTGTTCTGCCAGACCTGTTTTCGGAAAATCAGGGCATGGTCGGCACCGGAAGTTACGTAAACGGTGTCTTTGAAGCTACTGAAATACTTGCAAAACATGATGAAACTTACATGCCGAAAGAGGTAGTGGATGCCCTCAAGGAACAAGGCGTATATCAACACGCCGACGAAGGCTGATCCGACGATTTTCCATTAGGTAAAAGGGCGTTGCGTAGGAAGACTATTCAGCGCCCTTTCTTGTTTCCCGGACTTAACACTTTTGACTGACCGTTCCCTCACACTTTGAAGGAGGGTGCGGTGCAGACGGTTCGACAAATCGCAACACAGATTGTAGCCCGAGAGGGCGGGTTTGTAGATGACCCAGACGACCCGGGCGGCGCAACCAAGTATGGCGTTACAATCCACACAATGCGACGACTTGGTTTGGACCTTTCTGGTGACGGAAAGATAAACAGGGAAGATGTGAGGCTGCTCACCAAATCACAGGCGGTCGACATTTTTGTAACCCACTACTTCAAGGGTCCGCGTCTGGGGCTTTTGCCATTTGATCTTCAGCCTTCGTTATTCGACATGCACGTCAACTCTGGCGCACAAGCTGTTAAAATATTGCAGATATTACTGCGCGATATGGGGATTTTCACTGGCCGTAGATGGGGTCGTTGGACCGCGACAGCAAACGCCGCACAAAAGGCATCGCGGCCAGAGCCTGCGGTTTTGAAAGACGCCTATGGCGTGGCCCGGAGGAACTATTACTTCCGATTAGCAGACCACCGACCCTCGACCAGAAAATATGCACGGACGCGGGCAGGCGGCAAAGGTGGCTGGATACGCCGGGCTGAGGAGTTCATCTCGCCGGTCTACCATCTGAGTGATGCAGAGTTTCAGAAAAGGGTTGCGGGATGGGACTGATATCCGAAGTTTTGACGTTCCTCTTTGGCGGCGGAAGGAACGTGGTGCGCGAAACAACTGAGGTTTTTCGCCAAAATGCTGAAAACGCGGCCGTTCGTGATCTGACCTTACAACAACAGGCAATGCTTCAATTCGGCACCGAATTCCGCGCGGCCAACAAAAGCAGGTACGATCGGGTTCTGGATGGTCTTAATCGTTTACCTAGACCGGCGCTGGCCCTTGGCACACTTGGCTTGTTTGTCGCGGCAATGGTTGATCCGCTTTGGTTCGCAGCCCGGATGCAGGGGATTTCGTTGGTCCCTGAGCCGTTATGGTGGTTGTTGGGTGTGATCGTGTCCTTTTATTTTGGCGCCCGCCATCAGGCCAAGGCACAAGATTTGCAACGAGAGCTATCCGCGGCAATTAAGCGTGCGCCCCAAGTCGTGGAAAATATTAGGCTAATTGAGGGATTGCGTACCGAGACCATAGGTTCCGCAGACCCCGGCACTGACGCCGAATTGGCGGAAAACGCGCTTCGGCCCGATGCGAACCGCGCGCTAGAGGATTGGCGGCATCAGCGATCCGGCTGAAGCCGCGACACTATGTGCGCCCCTACGGCGCGAAAGTTATTGGTTCTCGCCCCGCATCAGGATTATATGCGGGGCCATGATTACTGAACTCGGTCACTTCACCCTGATACTCGCCTTTCTCGTCGCAATCGTTCAGACGGTTTTTCCACTTATTGGCGCGGGCTACCGCTGGACGGGTTGGATGAAGTTCGGTGAAACGGCTGCAATTGCGCAATTCGCGCTGGTCTCATTTTCTTTTGGCGCGCTGGTCTGGGCCTTTGCGACCTCTGACTTTTCGCTACGCATCGTGGTGGAAAACAGCCACTCTCTGAAGCCGATGCTGTACAAGATCAGCGGAACCTGGGGAAACCATGAGGGGTCGATGCTTCTGTGGGTTCTTATCGTTGCGCTGTTTGGTGCAATGGCTGCCTTCTTTGGTGCAGGTTTGCCACCCACACTCAAGGCCCGTGTACTGTCAGTGCAGGCCGCCATCGGTGTCGCGTTTTATGCGTTCATCTTGTTCACCTCTAATCCTTTCGACCGGCTCATCGTCGCTCCGTTCGACGGGCAGGACCTGAACCCTTTGTTGCAGGATCCGGGCTTGGCGTTTCACCCGCCGTTTTTGTATCTGGGCTATGTGGGTCTGAGCATGGCGTTCAGCTTTGCCGTCGCCGCCTTGATCGAGGGGCGTATCGACGCCGCATGGGGCCGCTGGGTACGGCCATGGACTTTGGCGGCGTGGATTTTTCTGACGATTGGCATCGCTCTGGGGTCGTGGTGGGCGTATTATGAACTGGGCTGGGGCGGTTTTTGGTTCTGGGACCCGGTTGAAAATGCCTCGTTCATGCCATGGCTTCTGGCTGCAGCCTTGTTGCATTCCGCCATCGTTGTCGAAAAACGTGAGGCTTTGAAAAGCTGGACGATCCTTCTGGCCATTATTGCCTTTGGCTTTTCGCTTATCGGGACGTTTATCGTTCGATCCGGCCTGCTGACATCCGTTCATGCCTTTGCGAATGACCCGGAACGCGGTGTGTTCATCCTGTTCATTCTTGTCATTTTTATTGGCGGCGCGCTTATCCTGTTTGCGGCCCGTGCTCAGGCGATGGAGGCAAAGGGCGTCTTTGGCATGGTAAGCCGGGAAAGTGCGCTGGTTCTCAATAACATCCTGCTGGCCGTAAGTTGCTTTGTCGTATTCTTCGGAACGATGTGGCCGATGGTGGCGGAAATGGCTTTTGACCGGAAACTTTCGGTTGGTCCGCCGTTCTTCAACGCGGCCTTCACGCCCTTCATGATCGCTTTGGGAATTGCCCTTCCTGTTGGGGCCATGCTTCCATGGAAACGGGGCAAGATTGCGAAAGCCGCCTATTCATTGCGCTTTGCCTTTGTTCTGGCGGTGGCTCTGGCGCTGTTGGTCTGGGCGATGCAGACGGGTCGCAGTTCATTGGGGCCTGCAGGTCTGTTTCTGGGTGCATGGATTACCTTTGGCGCAGCCGTGGATCTTTGGAGCCGCACCGGGCGCAAAGGCAACCTGTCGCGCCTGTTTCGCCTTCCTGGCGCGGATTGGGGCAAGGCCGTCGCACACACCGGGCTTGGCGTTACAATGTTTGCCATAGCGGGCCTTACCGCGTGGGAGGTTGAGGATATTCGTGTCGCCCAACCGGCAAAACCATTCGATGTGGGACAGTTTACATTCACATTGGAAGACGTCCGGCGGGTAGAGGGGCCGAACTACTTCTCAACCATGGCCGAGGTTTTGGTGGAAAAGGACGGACGACCCGTTGCAACCCTATACCCAGAGAAACGAGACTATCCGGTTGCCAGAATGCCCACTACCGAAGCGGCAATCGACTATCGTTTTCTACGCGACGTATATGTCGTGATCGGTGATCAACAGGCTGACGGTGGCTGGGTGATGCGGACCTATATCAAACCTCTGGCCAACTGGATTTGGGGTGGGTGTATTCTTATGGCCCTTGGTGGCTTCATAAGCTTGTCGGACCGCCGCTTCCGTGTTGCGGCAGGTGCGCGTAAGGCGCCTTCTGGTGGAGTTCCCGCAGAATGAAACGACTGCTTTTGATCCTCGCGTTTCTTGCATCGCCTGCGTGGGCGGTTCAACCGGACGAAGTTCTGGATGATCCGGTTCTGGAACAGCGCGCGCGCGACCTGAGCACGGGTCTGCGATGTCTTGTGTGCCGAAACGAGAGTATTGATGAAAGCAATGCCGACCTTGCACGTGACCTGCGCCTTTTGGTTAGGGAAAGACTGGTCGCAGGCGACACCGATGATGAGGCGATTGAATTCATCGTGGATCGCTACGGTGAATACGTTCTGTTGAAGCCTACCTCTTATGGGGCAAACCTTGTGCTGTGGTTGGCCGGTCCAATCATGCTGTTGATCGCTGCGGGTCTGGGTTGGAACTTTGTGCGCAAGCGGTCAAACGCGCAACAATCCACAGGCGGTGAGGCCCTGAGCGACGCTGAAAAAGAGCGGTTAGAACAAATTCTTAAGGACTAACGGGTCGTCGGGCTTTCCCTCTCAAGGTAATTGCGTCAGGGTCGCGAGAAATCCAGGACGAACGGGAGGAACGCATGGACTACGAAACGCTGTTATTGGACGTTGCTGACGATCTGGCAGTAGTCACCTTGAACCGGCCAGACAAAATGAATGCGATGACCGCGCAGATGCGGGCCGAAGTCACACATGCCATGAAACACGCAGCCCGCAATGCCCGCGCAGTCGTATTGACGGGCGCGGGCGGCGCATTCTGTTCAGGTCAGGATCTGGGAGATTCCTCAAGCACCGGCAAGATCGACCTTGAGCGTACTCTGCGGGATGAGTACGAGCCAATGCTTGAAACCATTTATAACTGTCCGGTTCCCACCATCGCTGCGGTGAACGGTGCTGCGGCCGGGGCAGGGGCGAACCTAGCGCTTTGTGCCGACGTTGTGATCGCGTCGGAAAGTGCGTATTTCCTGCAGGCTTTTGCGCGAATTGGATTGTTGCCCGACGCGGGCGGCACATGGTTCACACCGCGGCAAATGGGGTTCGCTAAAGCCATGGGTGCTGCCTTGTTCGCCGAAAAGATCAGCGCGCGGCAAGCTGATGATTGGGGTTTGATTTGGGAAGCCGTTCCCGATGACGAATTTGAGGCGCATTGGCGCAAGCGCGCATCCTACCTTGCCAAAGGTCCAACTGCCGGTTTCGGAGCGATCAAGCAAGCCATTCGGGGCACTTACGACAAAACGCTAAGTCAGCAGCTAGAAATCGAAGCCCATTTACAGGGCGAATGCGGACGAACCCGAGACTTTGCTGAAGGCGTGGTGGCCTTCATGGAAAAACGCCCCCCGAAATTCGAGGGGCGCTGAACCTTATGCTCTGCGACGGCGGCGGGCCCTGCGTTCGGGCACGTCGGCCTCTTCGGTGCCGTCCGAGGCTGACGAAAACGGCCCGAGTGCTTCAGTAATCTGATCCAGTGTGGGGCGAGAGCCGCACGAAGTGGTATCAAGGGCTTCGCGCATCTTTCGAAGATGCGCTGGCATGGTGCCACAGCAGCCGCCAATGATCGTTGCGCCGGAGTCGCGAGCCATCGCTGCGTATTGCCCCATCAACTCGGGCGTACCGTCATAGTGGATATGGCCGTTGACGTATTTCGGGATGCCCGCGTTGCCTTTTGAGATCACAGGGCGCTCGGTCCCTTGGGCCACAAAACCAAGAACAGTGCGCAGGATGTCAGATGCACCTGTGCCGCAATTCGCACCGAAGGCCACGGGCGGGTTCGGTAGGGTCTCGACCAATTGGGCCAAATCCGCCGAAGTGACGCCCATCATGGTCCGCCCGGCGGTATCAAAGCTCATCGTGCCACACCAAGGCATGTCGGCCAGTGCAAAAGCTTCGGCTGCGGCCCGGAACTCTTCCGGGGCGCTGATTGTCTCAAGCCACAGAACGTCCGCACCGCCAGCCTTCAACGCTTCGGCTTGTTCATGGAACATCTCGACAGCGCCAGCATGGGACAGGCTTCCGATGGGTTCCATAATCTCGCCTGTCGGACCGACTGAACCGGCGACGATTACGGGGCGTCCGGCTTTGTCAGCGACCTCGCGGCCCAATTCAGCGCCGACCCGGTTCAGCTCAGCCACACGATTTTGAGCATCGTGCAGTTTCAACCGCGCCGAAGTTCCGCCAAACGTGTTTGTCAGAAACAGATCGCTGCCCGCATCGACCGAACCTTGATACAAAGCCTTGATTTTTTTGGGAGAATCCACGTTCCACAGCTCAGGCGCGTCACCGGATTGCAAACCCATATTGAAAAGGTTTGTTCCGGTGGCACCATCAGCCAGAATCGTATCATTGGTTTCCAGAAATGTGTTGAGCGCGTTTGTCATTGAGGTTTCCAGATGTCGGCAAGGCCGAACAAGGCCGTATAAACTAAGATGCCCCGTCTCTCATGGACGGGGCATCAAATCAAATTCATAAAACTCATGAAGATCATGAGTTGGGCGTTGGCCTTACTGAGCTTCGCTCAGAATCTGCGCCTTGGCCTCAGGCAAAAGCTCGGCCATTTTCGCGCGGATTTCATCATCGGATGACAAAGAGCCAAGGTCGCCGGACACTTTGCGAACCACGTCCTCGTGGCCAGCTTCTTCCATATCGGCGATCACAACGGTTTTGGCATAATCTTCAGCCTCGGCACCGGACTTGCCCAGCTTTTCCGCGGCCCAAAGGCCCAAAAGCTTGTTGCAGCGTGCCTGTGCCTTGAACTGCATCTCTTCATCATGCGCAAACTTGGCTTCAAAGGCGTTTTCGCGTTCGTCAAACGTGGTCATTGATTGGGGACCCCTTGGATTACATCTTCTTAATTTATGATATGACTATAGCTGCGCCCGGACGCAAGGTATTTGCGCTGCGTCAAAGACCCTCGGGTCGTCGAACTTGCGGGAAAGTGGGGCTTGGACTATGAGAGCGCCAAGAAGCATGGGAAATCCCCGGCTCAACAGTCTGGAAGGGTCGCTTATGGCGCGTCGCAAGAAAATCTACGAAGGCAAAGCCAAGATTCTGTATGAAGGCCCCGAGCCGGGTACCATTGTGCAGTACTTCAAGGATGACGCCACCGCGTTCAACGCGGAAAAGAAGGATGTCATCGACGGCAAGGGCGTTCTGAACAACCGCCTGAGCGAATTCTTCATGAACGGCCTGAACCAGATAGGCGTGCCGACCCATTTCATTCGTCGCCTCAACATGCGCGAACAACTGGTTCGTAGCTGCGAGATCGTGCCCCTTGAAGTGATCGTGCGCAATTATGCGGCCGGAACCATGTCCAAGCGCCTTGGAATTGCTGAGGGAACGCAGTTACCGCGTCCTATTGTTGAGTATTGCTACAAGGATGACGCTCTGGGTGACCCGCTGGTAACTGAAGAGCACATTGCAGCATTCGGTTGGGCCAGCCAGCAGGATATGGACGATATCCTTAGCCTTGCGTTGCGTGTGAACGACTTCATGAGCGGCATGATGCTGGCGGTGGGTATCCGTCTGGTCGACTTCAAGATCGAGATCGGCCGTGTTTTCGAAGGCGATTTCCAACGCCTGATCGTAGCCGACGAGATCAGCCCGGACAGTTGCCGCCTGTGGGATATTGAAACGGGCCAGAAATTGGACAAGGACGTGTTCCGCCGCGATTTGGGCAGCCTGACAGATGCCTATTCAGAGGTGGCGCGTCGTCTGGGCGTACTTCCCAAGAGCAATGTGACCAAGCCCACACTCATCAATTGAGGCATCCCCTCATTCTGACTTTGAAACGCCGCATCTAATTGCGGCGTTTTTTATTTGCCGACGGACCTGCGGCAAACTGCGTGCGGACAAGGGTTGTCGAATGGCCAAAGGCGCGCTATCCCCCGCGCAACGGAACGGGCCGTGACCGAAGGCCCTTAGCTGGAGTTGCAGGAATGAAAGCACGGGTGCATGTGATGCTCAAGAACGGGGTTCTGGACCCGCAGGGTGAAGCGGTGCGTCATGCATTGGGCGCTATGGGCTTCGATCAGGTCGAAGGCGTGCGCCAGGGCAAAGTGATCGACCTGGAACTGGCCGAAGGCGCGACCGAGGCCGACGTGACCCAGATGTGCGAAAAGCTGTTGGCCAACACGGTCATCGAACGCTACGAAATCGAACTGGTCTGACGGGATGCGGGATGCGCTCTATTCCGGGCGGTTGGCCGTGTTTGGCACCGGTGGAATGCCAAGTTGGCGCTATCCTTCACTTATATCGTTGATCGTTGGGGGCGGTGTTGATCTGAGCCCGCTGGCGTCACGTCAGAATTCACTGTCTCTGGTAAGTGAAAAACTTGCCGCTGTTGATCATCCGACGCCACTCGGCGTTGCCGTGGTCGCCGATTATTTGCATTAGGAGGCCCCGTAATGCGCGCAGCAGTCATCGTATTTCCCGGTTCGAACTGTGACCGGGATCTGGCCGTAGCCTTCGAACAGGCAGGTTTTCAGGTTGATATGGTCTGGCACAAGGACGCCGCCTTGCCCGAGGGGGTGGACATTGTCGGCGTACCCGGTGGTTTCTCGTACGGTGATTATCTGCGCTGCGGTGCGATCGCTGCGCAGTCCCCGATCTGCAAGGCCGTCGTGGATCACACAAAGCGGGGCGGCTACGCGCTGGGTGTTTGCAACGGTTTTCAGATTCTGACCGAAACCGGCATCCTTCCGGGCGCTTTGCTGCGAAATGCTGGCCTCAAGTACATCTGCCGAAAGGTCGGTCTGAAGGTCCAGACGAGCGCCAGTGCATTTACCGAAGGATATAACGCAGGGGATGTGATCGGGATTCCAATCGCGCACCACGACGGCAATTATTTCGCCGATGACGACACGCTGGCTCAACTACGGGACCAGGATCGGGTGGCGTTCACCTATACCGAGAATCCGAACGGCTCGGTTGGCGACATCGCTGGTATCCTGTCTGAAAACCGCCGCGTTCTTGGAATGATGCCGCATCCCGAACGTGCGGCAGACGAAGGTCACGGTGGAACAGACGGAACGGCATTGTTCCGCGCATTGTCAGGCGTGCTTGCACCCGCATGACTTGAGGTCGCAGACAAGCCCGCGTAGTTTCCGGGTATGAGTTCCGACGATCGCTCAGGGTGGGCTTCACTGCAAAAACCTTTCCGCGGCGCGCCTTTGGGTTGGCGCCTACGTGTTGCGGTTTCCATTCTGCTGATTTCAACCGTTGCAACGATCTGGGTGACCAATCGGTTGCTGACAGATCGGTTTACGGAATCCACGCGCAATCGGGCCGAATTGCGTCTGGCCCTGTATTCCGGCAACCTGCTGAGTGAACTGCGCAGGAACGCAATTGTTCCACAACTTCTAGCGCGGGATCCCACCCTGATTTCGGCGTTGCAATCCAGCGATTTTACGCTTTCAACACAGCGCCTTATATCATTTGTTGAAGAAATTGGTGCGGCATCATTGATGTTGTTGGACAGTGACGGGCGCACCGTTGCTGCCACAGATCGCAGCAGGTTGGGCGAAGCGCACCGAAACTCTCCTTACTACGTGGAGGCTGTCCGCGCGAATTCGACAATTTTCACCGTTATCGAGAATGAAACCGGGTCGTACAGCTTTACCTATTCACGCCGAATGGACGCCGGTTCGGATATTCTTGGGGTAATCGTTGTCGAAGTTGACCTGCAAAAGTTTGAGCGTGCTTGGGCGGGTATCTCTGACGCGGTGATGGTGGCCGATAGTACCGGCACGATTATTCTTTCGACTGAACCGAAGTGGCGGGGACTGGAAGAAAGTGCAGCCCTGGTGCGTCAACCACCCGAAGGCGCGATTGAGCGTGCCATCCGTGCGACAACCGATTGGACGGCATTGCCACCGGACGCCTATCTGCAAGGCGAAGCCGTGATGAGACTGGACACGCGGATTCCGTTCAGGGGATGGCAAATGACGTCGTTCACGACCTATTCCTCAATTCGGGAAAAGGTGAACAGCGTCATCGCGCTGGAAATCATGGGTTTTGCGATTCTTCTGGCGCTTGCCTTCTATGCGCTCAGTCGCCGGGCAACGTTCCGCATGGCCCTGTTCCAGCGCGAGTCGGCAGAGCTTCGCGCATTGAACACAAGGCTACAGCGGGAAATTGCTGAACGTGAGAGGGTCGAAAAGACGCTGGAAGTGGCAGAACAGACGCTTGCGCAAAGCTCAAAACTTGCGGCCCTTGGTGAGATGTCGGCGGCTGTCAGCCACGAGTTGAATCAACCACTGGCTGCAATGAAAACCTATTTGGCGGGCGCACGCCTGCTGCTGCGCCGAAACCGCCCAGAAGAGGCCTTGGCCAGCTTTGGCCGCATCGACGGTTTGATCGAGCGGATGGGAGCCATTACCCGACAGCTCAAGTCCTATGCGCGCAAGGGCGCGGATGCGTTTTCGCCTGTAAATCTTGGTGAAGCGCTGGCCTCGGCTCTGTCGATGATGGAACCGCAATTGCGGCAGCGCCATGTTAAGATCACGCAAATTCTCCCGGAAGAACCCGTGTTTGTGATGGGGGATCGGATGCGGATTGAACAGGTCATGGTGAACCTCTTGCGGAATGCGCTGGATGCCACCAAATCTGTAACAGAGCCAGATGTCGAAATAATTCTGGCCGTGGGCGACATGGCGGTGTTGACTGTAAGGGATAACGGTCACGGGATCGAAGACATCGAAAACCTGTTCGAGCCCTTCTACACGACCAAACAACCTGGCGATGGCGTTGGGCTGGGGCTTGCCATCTCGTCCGGGATCGTGAACGACCATGGCGGACGGCTGACCGCGCGCAACAGCCCGAACGGAGGCGCGGTGTTTGAAATGCAGCTGCCGACACTAGGAAGCGACGGCCTTGAGGCCGCGGAATAACGGGGAAAGACTATGGCACAAGCCATGAAGATTGCCATCGTGGACGACGAACAGGACATGCGCCAGTCGATCAGTCAGTGGTTGGCGTTGTCGGGATATGACACGGAAACCTTTTCCAGTGCCGAAGATGCGCTCAAGGTTCTTGGGCCTGAATACCCCGGGATCGTCATCTCCGACATCAAGATGCCGGGCATGGATGGCATTCAATTGTTGAAAAAGCTGATGGGTGCGGACAGTACTCTGCCGGTTATCATGATCACCGGACATGGCGATGTTCCCATGGCGGTAGAGGCCATGCGTGTCGGGGCGTTCGATTTTCTTGAGAAGCCGTTCAACCCGGATCGGATGTCAGAGCTTGCCAAGCGCGCCAGCAACGCGCGGCGCCTGACGCTCGACAACCGTGCCCTGCGGCGGGAATTATCGGACGGCACGCAGATCATGAACAAGTTGATCGGTGCCAGCCCTGTGATGGACCGTCTGCGTGAAGACATTCTGGATCTGGGTCAGGCCGACGGCCACGTGCTGATCGACGGCGAAACAGGTACTGGCAAGACGCTGGTGGCTCATGCATTGCACGCTGTTGGCAGCCGGGCAGGTAAGAAGTTTGTTCTGGTGTCTTGTGCAGCGCTTGAGGAAGAGGCCCTGTCAAAGCGCCTGTTCGGACCGATGATGCCCGAAGACGCACAATTACCAGCGATCGAAGAGGCGCGCGGCGGGACTTTGGTCTTGGAAGATATCGAAGCCCTGAGCGATACGTTACAGGCGCGGCTGCTGAGTGTGATGAACGATCAGGGAACACCGGCCGAAACGCGTATAATAGCGATTTCAAACCTTCAAGAAGCTGGCAAGACCAGCGAGGATGTGCTGCGCCCGGACCTCTTCTACCGTTTGGCTGCGTTGCGGATTACTATGCCCCCGTTGCGGCAGCGTGGTGAGGATATCCTGACGTTGTTCACCCGTCTGAGTGAGCAATTTGCCGAGGAATATGGCTGTGACGCACCTCAGGTCAGTGCTCAGGAAGCAGCGCAGTTGTTGCAGGCCCCGTGGCCGGGCAACGTGCGTCAGCTGATCAATATTGCCGAGCGTGCCGTTCTGCAATCGCGTCGCGGCTCGGGTACCATTGCTTCGTTGCTGATGTCGGATCACGAAGAAATGCAACCGGTGATGACGACCGAAGGCAAACCCCTGAAAGAGTATGTTGAGGCGTTCGAACGCATGTTGATCGACAATACGATGCGCCGCCACAAGGGCTCCATCGCGTCGGTGATGGAGGAACTGTGCCTTCCACGCCGCACGCTGAATGAGAAAATGGCCAAGTACGGGCTTCAGCGTTCCGACTATCTGTAAAGGCGAGGAGGGGGCCAGCCCCCTCTTGAGCCTTTGGCTCAATTCACCCCCGAAGTATTTTTGAACAGAAGAAGGTGCAGATGCCTGCTTGGAGGCGCTGTCATGCAGTTTGCCCATTGTCTTTTCCACAGGACTGCTTTTATTGTAACCGAACGGGCCGGGCCTTTTTGCGCCCTCAAGTCCCGAATCTTTGAGTTTCGCTGCAATGCCGCAGGTGGTGACAATCTCCCACACAGGCTGCGCAGACCGATTGTGCCCCGTATCGGGGCAAGTGAACGCCTGAACCCGTCGATACGGGTGATAGGAATAAATGGGCAGGCAGCGTAGGACCGCGCCTGTCGGAGAAGAACCGCGATGACGCGCGCGCAACGATTGACCATACGGGCAGGGGGCCACAGCGCCGGACCCTGCTGCGCGCCGTCCGAAATCGCCCTGACAAGACACCACCCCAAAAGCGCCTGTCCACCCGGACGGGCCAGGACAACGCGTTTGGCGCGGTGCACCAAGGACACATGGCTAAGAAAATGCTTATCGATGCCACCCACGCGGAGGAAACCCGCGTTGTGGTGGTCGACGGAAACAAGGTCGAGGAGTTCGATTTTGAATCCGAGAACAAACGCCAGCTTGCTGGCAACATTTATCTTGCAAAAGTAACGCGGGTCGAACCATCCCTGCAGGCTGCGTTCGTTGACTACGGTGGCAATCGCCACGGGTTTCTTGCGTTTTCAGAGATCCATCCGGATTATTACCAGATTCCTGTCGCTGACCGTGAAGCGTTGATGGAAGAAGAACGGGCTTATGCGGAAGCGTTGAAAGCACGTGATGAGGCGGAGGAATCCAAGCCGAAAAAACGCCGCTCGCGCTCTCGGACCAAAGCTGCTGACGTGAAAACCGAGGACGCGGTCGAAACGCTTGATGTTTCGAACGAGCCTACTGGTATGGAGACAATTGACCTCGGCGATGGGGAAGAAAATCCCGATCTAGAGGTGCCGGAGGGGACGTCCCCAGCTGATCGCGTTGCCGAAACACCTGTTGAGGAGCCTGTTGACGACGCACCGGAGGCATCCGAAGACGCGGCGGGCGAAGGCGTTGAAAGCGCGGCTGATGAGGCACCAGAAACCCAAGAAGCGGATGCAGCTGTCGAAACGCCGGCTGCTGAAGGCACCGCCGAGGACAGTTCGGACGGTGACTCCGGTGGGGAAGATGCGGGCGACGCTGCCCCCACCGCCGAAGCTGCTGAGCAGACGTCAGACGAAGGCGAAACCAAGGAAGATAGTGACGAGGCAGAGGCCCGTGCGGATGCGGCCGCCAAAGACGATTCAATCGAATCCGTTGCGGATGAGGATGACAGTGAGGACATTCGGCCTCCGCGTAAACCACGGCCGCGTCGTTACAAAATCCAAGAGGTTATCAAGGTTCGACAGGTCCTTTTGGTGCAGGTTGTCAAGGAAGAGCGTGGAAACAAGGGCGCTGCTCTGACGACGTACCTGTCTTTGGCCGGTCGTTATTGCGTTCTGATGCCCAACACAGCGCGCGGCGGCGGGATCAGCCGAAAAATCACGAATGCGCCTGACCGAAAGAAGCTGAAGGAAATCGCAGCCGAGATTGATGTGCCAACTGGCGCAGGACTGATTATTCGAACGGCTGGAGCCAAACGCACCAAGTCTGAAATCAAGCGCGACTATGAATATCTTCAGCGGATGTGGGAACAGATCCGCGAGCTGACATTGAAGTCTATCGCGCCGGCGAAAATTTATGAAGAAGGCGATCTGATCAAGCGGTCGATCCGCGATCTTTATAACCGCGACATCGACGAAGTTCTGGTTGAAGGTGAAACCGGTTACCGGATCGCCAAGGACTTCATGAAAATGATCATGCCGTCGCACGCGAAAAACGTGAAACGGTACGAGGACGCGCTGCCTCTGTTCGCGCGCTATCAGGTTGAAAGCTATTTGGCGGGGATGTTCAACCCGACCGTTCAGTTGAAGTCCGGTGGCTATATCGTGATCGGCGTGACCGAGGCACTGGTTGCGATTGACGTGAACTCGGGCCGGGCGACCAAGGAAGGCTCGATCGAGGACACCGCACTTAAGACCAACCTTGAAGCGGCCGAAGAAGTGGCCCGGCAATTGCGCCTGCGTGACCTGGCCGGTCTGATCGTCATCGACTTTATCGACATGGACGAGCGCAAGAACAACACGGCCGTTGAAAAGCGCCTGAAAGACAAGCTGAAAACCGACCGAGCGCGCATTCAGGTTGGCCGGATTTCCGGCTTTGGCTTGCTTGAGATGAGCCGTCAGCGTTTACGCCCCGGAATGCTGGAGGCAACGACGCAGCCTTGCCCGTCCTGCCATGGCACCGGCCTGATCCGCTCGGACGACAATATGGCGCTCACCATTTTACGCCAAATCGAAGAAGAGGGCACACGCCGCCGGTCGCGTGAGGTTCTTGTTCGCTGCCCGGTGAGTATCGCCAACTTCTTGATGAACCAAAAGCGCGAGCACATTGCCCAAATCGAAGCCCGGTATGGTCTGTCCGTCCGGATCGAAGGGGACGTGCATCTGGTCAGCCCTGATTTCTCGTTGGAGAAGTTCAAGACAGCGAGCCGTATTGTACCCGAGGCGAGTACCCCGGTTGTTTCCGTCGATGCCTCATTGATGGACCTTGTGGATGCTTCTGACGAAGAGCAGGTTGAGGACGAAGCTTCTCAGGCGGAAGATGAGACAATGCCCAAGCGCAAGCGTCGTCGTCGCCGTCGCAAGAAGAGCAGAAATTCGGGTGACGCGCCTGAGGTAAATGGAGAAGAGGGCGAAGAAGCACCGGTTGAACCTTCGGATGAGGCGGAAGCAGAAGCTGTTGCAGATGACGCGGCCGAAGAAGAAAAACCGGCTAAACCAAAACGTAGCCGTTCACCCCGCCGCAAGAAAAAAGATCCCGAAACGGCTGAAGCTTCTGAGGAAAGTCAGGCGTCGGACAGCAGCAATGAAAAGCCTGAAGAAACGGTGGACACCGAAATGACCGAACCTTTGGTCGCTGAGAGTGAACCCGTGACCGAGGCCGAAACCGCTGTTGAACCGGAACCAGAATCAGAATCGGTTTCCGAAGAGATTGCCGAGCCAGTAGCGGAAGCACCGGAAGAGCCTGCTCAGGACCCAGAACCGGAAGAACCCGCCGCAGAGCCGGTGTTGGAAGTGGTTGCAGAAGAGCCTGAGGCACCAAGCGATCCTGCCAAACCCAAGCGACGGGGTTGGTGGTCTTTGGGACAATAACAAGATCAGGCGGGTTTCAAGACCCGCCTTTTTTCTTTGAAAGCTGTGGTTTTTTGTCAGCCCGTCTTTTGAATGACGTAGATCTGGTGCCCGTCTGAATCCTCTTGCGAGATAAGCACGTGTCCACTTTCGGCGCAGAAATGTGGAACGTCAACAACAGCAGCGGGGTCGTCGGCCAGAATGCGCAACAAGGACCCTTTCGGCATAGATTTCAACCGTTTGCGCGCTTTGAGCACGGGCAGGGGGCACAACAGCCCCAATGCGTCGAGTGTTTCCGGCGTGTCAGACATAAATATCAAATATTTCCAGTTTTATCGGGTGTCCAGCATGCAACCACGAGGATGTGACCGAATTGCCCCGTGACGTCGGCGGAGTCATAACTTATGTGCTGAGTCATGTTCGGAATTGACATCATAGACGCGGGCCTTTTGCCTGCCATGTTCATCGCGATGCTGGGCGGCCTGATTAGCTTTTTGTCACCCTGCGTTTTACCAATTGTACCACCATATTTGGCGTATATGAGCGGCGTGTCCATCAACGACATGCAGGATCAGGCGCAGGCACGTCGAAAGGCGACCCTGACGGCCTTGTTCTTTGTTCTGGGTCTTTCAACGGTATTCCTGCTGTTGGGTTTTACAGCGTCTGCCTTTGGCGCGTTTGTACTGCAGAATCAGGTTCTTTTCGCCAAACTGTCTGGCGCGGTTGTGATTGTCTTTGGTTTGCATTTCCTGAACGTGTTTCGAATTCCGTTTCTTGACCGAGAGGCCCGTATCGAAACCGGTGATTCAGGTGGCTCGGTCTTTGGTGCTTACATTCTGGGTCTTGCGTTTGCCTTTGGATGGACGCCCTGCATTGGTCCCCAATTGGGCGCGATTCTGTCTCTTGCTGCATCCGAAGCGTCCGTGGCGCGTGGAACGCTGCTATTGGGGGTCTATGCGGCGGGGCTGGGAATACCCTTCCTTCTGGCGGCGATGTTCCTCAACCGCTCGATGACTGTGATGAACAAGATCAAACCGCACATGGCGACGATTGAAAAAGTCATGGGTGGCTTGCTGTTGTTTGTCGGCATCATGCTGATCACCGGCTTGTTTACCGAATTCAGTTGGTGGTTGCTGGAAACCTTCCCGGCACTGGCGAATTTCGGTTGATGACCTGATCTGTCTTACCTTTTCGGTAATGCTGCGGTAACTTGCGTGGCAGAAGGTAAAATCATGAGCAGTCAGGCCAAACAATCACGGGTTCGCAAACGCCGGGTGTTCTACATTCCCGGATACGACCCGATCCATCCACGCAGGTATCGTGAGCTGTACCGCAAGGAAAGCACTGTTCAGGCCAAACTCTCGGGTTTCGAGATATCCGTATCCGCCAAGTCGGGCGAAGGGCCATATGGCTGGCATGTGCGCTCGGAACAGGATGGTGCACAAGTCCAAAGCGATGTCGAGGTTCTGGTCTGGTCCGACATCGTTCGGGAAAGCATGTCCAATTCGATCCTCGCGACCTACTTGCAACTGGCACAAACAGCGTGGGTTTACATCTCTACCGGAACGCTTTGGCGGCTGATGCGTTTGCGAAAAGGCCCCGTGATTGCCGCGCTGTATCCCGTAGCGATGCTGCTGTTTCAACTGTTTCTGGCGTTCGGTGCAGCATGGGCTCTGACGGCTATTCTCATGCCAGTTGCATCTTGGTTCGCGATCCTGCCGGCGGCTCTGACCGGCTACGGTCTGTTGAGGTGGTTTCGAAAGGCAGACAACAAGTTGTTTGCCTACTACTTGATGCACGACTACGCCTATTCGGCATCTGAAAAAGGAGTGACGCCGGATGCCCTCGAAACTCGTCTGTCAGAATTTAGTGAGCTGATAGTGGAAGCCCTGAAAACAGATGCCGACGAAATTCTGGTCGTAGGACACAGTTCAGGGGCACATCTCGGAGTTAGTGTGCTGGCGCAGGTCTTACGGTCAACAGATCGTCCGGCAAAAGGGCCAGAGCTTTCGTTTCTTACGTTGGGACAGGTCGTTCCCATGGTGTCGTTTTTACCGGGCGCGCATAATTTGCGTAGTGACCTTCGCTATCTGTCTCAGCGGGACGATCTGACATGGCTGGACGTTTCAGCGCCCGGAGATGGGTGTTCATTTGCACTTTGCGATCCGGTTGCGGTTTCGGGTGTTGGAACGGACAGGTCGAAATGGCCACTTGTTCTGTCGGCGGCCTTCACGCAAACGCTGTCCGCCGAGCGTTGGAAAGAGCTCCGCTGGCGTTTCTTTCGCTTGCACTTTCAGTACCTTTGCGCGTTCGACCGGGTGGGGACATATGACTATTTTCGGATTACCGCCGGTCCAATGACATTGGCGCAAAGATATGAAGGGCGTGCGCCTTCAAAGTCCCGGATAGACGCACCAGTGTCAAAATTCAGGTCGGTGCAAGCATGACCCCGCCAAAGCCAGCCTCGCGCCCCGACAAGGTCTCGCTTTGGCGCTACTTCAAACTCTTTCGAAAAGATATCCTGTCAGCACAACCGCATCGTCTGTACCGGGCGTGGATGGCAGAGTTTCGAACCCCGTTCTTCAGTTCATACCTGATCAACCAACCTGAACTTGTTGATAAAGTTTTGAAAAAGCAACCTGATCAGTTTCCGAAATCGGAACGGATCAGCGAAGGGCTTCGCCCATTGTTAGGAAATTCGGTGTTCCTGACCAATGGCAAAACTTGGAAACGCCAGAGGCGCATTATCGACCCGGCATTTGACGGAGGCCGGTTGAAAGACACGTATCCAGCAATGCTGGACGCGGCGAATGCTGCGGTCGAGCGGTTGCGGCCTCTTGCGGGCACTGAATTGGAATGTGAACAGTTCACCAGCTACGCGGCGGCGGATGTCATCTTTAGGACGCTGTTCTCAGTCCCGATTGACCACAAGATCGCAGCCGAAGTGTTTGATAAATTTCACAGGTATCAGCGCGCGCAACCTCTGCTGAACCTTGCAGCCCTTTTTCCACTGCCAAAGTGGGCCCCGCGATTTCATTCGTCCGAAACCAAACGAAATGCCAAGGAGATCAGGTTTCTGATCAAACAGCTTACGGCTGACCGCGCGAAACAAATCGCCGCTGGTTGCGCCCCGAACGACCTGGCCACCAAGATCATGACCACGCCCGACCCGGCAACGGGGCAATGCTTTGGGCAAGATGAAATGGTGGATCAGGTCGCCATCTTTTTCCTCGCCGGTCATGAAACCAGTGCTTCTGCATTGGCCTGGACCCTCTATCTGATGGCGTTGTACCCAGATTGGCAGGACAATGTCGCCAACGAAGCGCAAAGCCTTTTCGACCAAGGTTTCACGACCATTCCCCGGTTGAAACTCAGTCGGGACGTGTTTCGCGAAGCATTGCGATTGTATCCGCCGGTTCCGATGATGGTCCGCGAGAATACCTGCCCGGTAACGTTTCGGGACCGGGTGGTTTCAGAAGGATCGCAAATAGTTATCAGTCCTTGGCATCTTCACCGGCACGAGCGATTGTGGGAAAACCCGGACGCATTTGATCCGGCCCGATGGGAAACCGAAAACGGACGCTCATGTCAAAGGGATGCCTTTATTCCCTTCTCGGCGGGCGCGCGCGTCTGCCCGGGTGCCGGATTTGCGATGATCGAGGGGCCTTTGTTGTTGTCGATGCTTCTGAAATCCTTCCGCTTTGAGCTGATTGAGGGGCGCGAACCCGTACCCGTTGCCCATCTTACGGTCAGATCGAAAGATGGGATTTGGTTGCGCGTGCGTGAGCGCTAAACGCCTATCAACATCCGACGCCTTGCTGTATGCGGTT
Source organism: Ruegeria sp. HKCCA5491 (assembly GCF_013034565.1). Taxonomy (NCBI): domain Bacteria; kingdom Pseudomonadati; phylum Pseudomonadota; class Alphaproteobacteria; order Rhodobacterales; family Roseobacteraceae; genus Ruegeria; species Ruegeria sp. HKCCA5491. The sequence goes on along the minus strand of NZ_WQGG01000010.1, from coordinate 108,559 downwards.
GAAAACAGCGGAATCATTTCGAACGGGAAAGTCTTATGTCCAAATCAGAACAGCGCGAACAAATGTCTAACGGAGCGGGCTTTATTGCCGCTTTGGATCAAAGTGGCGGTTCAACCCCCAAGGCACTGGCGCTTTATGGGGTCGAGGCATCGGACTATTCTTCGGATGAAGAGATGTTTGGTGAAATCCAGAAGATGCGCGCTCGGATTATTCTGGGTAATGATTTCACCAAGGATAAGGTGATTGGCGCAATCCTGTTTGAACGCACTCTGTCCGAACAGATCGACGGGCGCCCCGTCGCCGACTACCTATGGTCGGTCAAGGGAATCGTTCCTTTTCTTAAGATCGACAAAGGGTTAGAGGACGAAGCGAACGGCGTTCAGATGATGAAACCTATCCCGGGGCTGGCCGAAACGCTGGCCAAAGCAGAGGGTGTGTTTGGCACCAAAGAACGCTCGGTCATTCACGAAGCAAACGCCGAAGGCATTGCGGCCATTGTCGCCCAACAGTTCGACGTCGCCCGTGAGGTTGTCGCCGCCTGTATGGTTCCGATTGTTGAGCCAGAAGTAAATATTAACTCTGCGACCAAAGCTGAAGCCGAGGACATCCTGAAAGCCGAAATCCTGAAGAATCTGGATCAGTTGCAGGATGGGCAGGATGTGATGCTTAAACTGACTATCCCCAGCCAAGCCAACTTGTACGATGAAGTGGCCGATCATCCACGCGTCGTCCGTGTAGTGGCCTTGTCAGGTGGGTACTCAACCGAGCAAGCCTGTGATCTGCTGGATCAAAATGAAAAGATGATCGCGTCTTTCTCACGCGCCTTGACCGAAGGCCTTTCAAAGCAACAGTCCGATGCAGAGTTCAACACCGCTTTGGGTGGGAACATCGACAAGATTTTCAAAGCCTCCGTCTAAAATCGGTTAGCTTACTGGTTTCGTGAAATCGCGGCGCAACTGCGCCGCTTTTTCGCGCATGATGCAACCAACAGCATGGTCGTTCACCAGACCCATCGCCTGCATAAAGGCGAATACCGTTGTTGGCCCTACAAATTTCCACCCCCGTTTCTTAAGGTCTTTCGACATCGCAATAGATTCTGGCGATGTTGAAGCTGTTTGCGGGTTTTCTGGCGTATCAGCCTCAAACCTCCAGACGTAGGCGGCAAGGGATCCTTCGGCTGCAACTAGTTCCTGGGCACGCCGGGCATTGTTGATAACAGCTTCGATCTTTCCACGATGGCGAACGATCCCTTCGTCCTGAAGCAGACGGTTAACATCAGCCTCATCAAACTCAGCCACCTGTGTGAAATCAAAGTGTTTAAACGCTTTTCTAAAGTTCTCGCGTTTAGACAAGATCGTGCGCCAACTTAGGCCAGACTGAAAACTCTCGAGGCACAGTTTTTCGAATAGCCGCTGGTCGTCCGCAACCGGATAACCCCATTCCTGATCGTGGTAGTCAAAAAACTCAGGCGCGGAGTTACACCATGCACAGCGTGGTTTGCCATCTGGCCCGGCTACGGTCTTGCTCATTAAATGTACCCCCTTTGTTCCCATATGACACTAAATAGTAATGTTCGAAAAACTCAACCGCTTTCCGTCAGGCCCGGTACCAATTCAGAATGAAAACGCGGATGGCCGATGCAAGCCCCACATCTGGGTCCCGCTGCACATCAATTTCCGCAGCTAACGCATTGATTGGAGTATTCTTTGACTTGGCGATATCCCGAAACGCCAGCCAAAACTCATCCTCCAACGACACGGATGTCCTGTGCCCTTTGAGCGTCAAAGATCGTTTGACAGGGCGGCCGCTCATTTATCCAACTCGTGCTTGTCGAGGTCTGAGCGTTGCTTTTCCTGTTGTTTTTGCAGGACTTCTTTTTCAGCCTTGCTGCGCCCGAATGCGACAGAGTTCTGATCCGCGCGGGCTTTTTTCTCAGCCCGCGCTTTTTCTTTTCGATACCGGTTGAGGTTAACCGGCTTTCCCATCAGCTTTTGGGTCCGATCATGTGTTCCGGACGGACCACTGCGTCAAAGGTTTCTTCGTCAACAAACCCAAGGGCGATCGCCTCTTCCTTGAGGGTTGTCCCATTCTTGTGGGCCGTTTTTGCGACGGTCGTAGCATTATCATACCCGATCGTGGGGGCCAGAGCGGTCACCAGCATCAGAGATTCTTTCATCAACTTTTCGATCCGAGGCTCGTTAGCCTGAATGCCCATCAACATGCGCTCGGTAAAGCTGTCGGCAGCGTCGCCCAACAACTGAATGGACTGCAGCAGGTTGTAGGACATCATTGGGTTATAGACGTTCAGTTCAAAATGTCCCTGGCTGCCCGCGAATTTGATTGCGGCGTCATTGCCCATAACATGCGCGGCGACTTGGGTAATCGCCTCGGCCTGCGTTGGATTTACCTTGCCCGGCATGATAGACGATCCGGGCTCATTTTCAGGCAAGATCAGTTCACCCAGACCCGAGCGCGGACCAGAGCCCAACAGGCGGATGTCATTCGCAATTTTGTAGCAGCTTCCTGCAATGGTCGCCAAAGCACCAGACAGGAAGACCATCGCATCGTGCGACGCCAAAGCCTCGAACTTGTTTGGGGCGGTGACGAAGGGCAGATCAGTAATCTCGGCCATATTGGCAGCGACGGCTTCGCTCCAGCCGTCATGCGTGTTCAGGCCGGTTCCGACGGCCGTACCGCCTTGTGCCAATTCATAAATTCCGGGCATCGCGGCCTTTACCCGTTCGATACCCTGACGAATTTGATGCGCATATCCACTGAATTCCTGACCCAGTGTCAGAGGCGTGGCATCCTGTGTATGCGTGCGCCCGATCTTGATGATCTCGCTGAATTCCTCGGATTTCTTCTCGAGCCCCGACGCCAGTTTTTCCAGTCCAGGCAGCAGAACATCGCGCACGCTCATGGCGGTGGCGATGTGCATCGCGGTTGGGAAGGTGTCGTTGGACGATTGCCCCATATTGCAGTGATCATTGGGATGAACCGGATCCTTCGAGCCGATCACGCCGCCCAAAATCTCGATCGCGCGGTTCGCAATCACCTCGTTCGAGTTCATGTTGGACTGCGTACCCGATCCGGTTTGCCAAACGACAAGCGGGAAGTTGTCGTCAAACTTGCCCTCGATCACCTCGCCAGCGGCCTGAATAACTGCGTCCGCGATCTTGGCGTCAAGCTTGCCGATCGCCTTGTTCTCCATCGCACAGGCTTTTTTGATCACACCAAGCGCGCGAACGATGGCGACGGGCTGCTTTTCCCATCCAATCGGGAAGTTCATGATTGAACGCTGAGTTTGCGCGCCCCAATATTTGTCAGAAGGAACTTCCAGCGGGCCAAAGCTATCGGATTCGGTGCGGGTCTGAGACATCGGTCACTCCGTCGTGTATACAGTCGTATGCCGTTTACCTGCAGCAGAGCCACCATGCAATCGGCCAGTTTCGCGCACCTTAAACTTAGGGAATGGAAAGGTATAGATAAGCGCGTGCCTGATTTTTCTTGAACCAATGACAATTCGCGCCATTGTCTGTGCCACCGGGTAGGCTAAGATAAACAGATCATAAATTTGGAGGCTAAGGTGGCCCAACTAACACGGCTTCACCCCCTGAAATTCTTCGCCTTTTTCACGGGCATCACTCTTTTCGTTTTCTTATTCAGCCTTCAGGCCCGCGCCGCAGACATTGAAGATTTTGTTGGCGATTACGTCGGTTCGGCGAATGTTGTGGATCAGGACGGCAGCGAAACACCGCGTGATATGAGCGTGTCAATCCAAGCCACCAAGGACGGCTTCAATGTCAGTTGGAAAACCACGACGTACAAAGCGGATGGCCGTGTGAAAGAGCAATCTTTTTCGATTGATTTCAAAGAATCCGAACGGTCGGACGTTTATTCTGCCGCAATGAGACGGAATGTCTTCGGTCACGAAGTCCCATTGGACCCGATGCAGGGCGAGCCCTTTGTTTGGGGCCGGATCGAAGGGGACACTATGACTGTGTTTTCGTTGTTTATTGACGAAAACGGCGGATACGAACTTCAGCAATTTGACCGGACGCTTGCCGACGGCGGATTAAACCTTTCATTTTCAAGGTTCCGAAATGGGATCAAATCCCGGTCGGTGGAGACCTTTCTAAAACGTCAGTAGAACAAGCCCGGGAATAATTACTTCCGAAAGCTGTCTAGTGACACTACATCCGCATCATGTTGATCCTGAGGTTCTTCTACCTGGATCGTTTCCTCGGCGACGTGCGGCATTTCTTCGTCATCTTCCGGGCTTTCAAAGCGAAGGCCGAATTCGACTGACGGGTCCACAAATGTCTTAATCGACGCGTAGGGAATATAAAGGGGTTCTGGCGCATCCCCGAAGTTCAGCGTAATTGCGAATCCGTTGTCACCCACCTCGAGGTTTTCGAACCAATGCTGCATGACGATAGTCATTTCATCGGGGTAACGCTCGCGCAGCCAATCCGCCAGCTCGACGCCGTCGTGGCCTGTGTCAAAAGTGATAAAGAAATGATGCGCACCGGGTAGGCCGCGCTCGGAAACTTCTGTCAAAACAGTCTTGATAAGGCCGCGCATGGCGGTGTGCATCAAGTTGCCATAATCAATGTCCTGCGACATGTGCCATCCTCAAAAGTAATTACCCCAAGCATAAGGGATTCCAACGGAAACGAAAGGCCGCGTATTCACAGGTTGTTCAAAGAAAATGAAATCCGATACCAGCCGCAGCCATGACCGCCAGCGTCAGCCCCATGCCAAATTTTAGTTTGAATATCAACACCCCAGCCAACATTGTCAGCACTACCGCCGACGGATTTAGACTGGCTGGATCAGGCCACGGAACCGAGGCAATGCCCAGCTGTTTCTGCGAAATATCGCCAAACAGAACATTAAGGCCAAACCAAACGGACAGATTGAGAATCACACCCACTACGGCCGCCGTTATCCCATGCAACGCAGCGGACAGTCGTGGGCGCGCGGCCAAGTGTTCCAGATACGGCGCGGCAAGAAATATCCAGAGGAAACATGGTGCGAACGTCGCCCAAAGCGCGACTGCACCTGCTGCGATCGCCAAAGACACACCGCCTTCGATCTGGCCCGTCAGCATGGCGACAAACTGTGTTACCAGAATTAGAGGTCCCGGAGTTGTCTCGGCAAGCCCAAGGGCGTCAATCATCTGGTCTGTGTTGATCCACTGATACTTGTCCACAACTGTCTGTGTCATATACGCAAGGACTGCGTAAGCGCCACCAAAGGTGACAACTGCAAGGCGGGCAAAGAACCAACCCAGATCACTCAGCAGTTTTTGTCCTGCTAGTCCCAACAGAAACAAAGGGGTCAGCCATAGACTCAACCAAATTACGCAGGTTCGAACCGGATGCGTCGCCGATACGGGCGGTGAGGAGCTCACCTGAGCACCTGTATTTTTGTACCGTGCGTATCCCCAAACGGCGGCCGCCAGGATGATCAGAGGAAAGGGCAGGTTCAACGCAAAAATTGCCAAAAACCCCAACCCGGCGATAATGCGATGTTCGGTGTCCGACAAAGCCTTGCGTGACAGTTTATGCAAAGCCTGCAGCACGATCACAATCACAGTCGCCTTAATGCCAAGAAAGCCGGCCTGAACCAAAGGCAGAGTGCCAAACGCAGCGTAGAGCCCAACCAGAACCGATATGACAAGGGCCCCGGGCAGAACGAAAAGACCACCTGCGATCAGACCGCCTGATACCCCACGAAGACGCCATCCAGCGAATGTGGCCAACTGCATAGCTTCTGGCCCGGGCAGCAACATGCACAGGGACAACGCCCTAAGATACGTCTGCTCATCCAGCCACGGACGCTTTTCCACCAATTCCTGATGCATCAACGAAATCTGCGCGGCGGGCCCGCCGAAAGACAACAGCCCAATCCGTCCGAAAACCCTGATCAAGTCGGCAATAGTCGGCGTCATGATTTCTTGTCCGTTGGCCAGTCGTGACGTTCTTCGAAACCGTCGCGTGCCCAGCGATACAGCGCATCATATAGCTGCAGTCCGGCCACAAGATTCTGGTGATCATCGCGGTATTGCCGGGACAGGCCTACAGAGATCGCCAGCAATCCCGCGGCTTCGGGGGATAGGTCATGACTGTTTGTATCCGCCGCGCGAATAACGGTTGCCATCCGATCCAATGCTGGGGTGCGCAGGGCAAATTCATCCAGCATCGTATCAAAGGTGCACTGGTCGTTACGGTGGCTCCAGAACACGTTTTCGACGTCAAAGGGGGTGGCTTCGAAAGCGTCTGCAACACTCTGAAACTCATTCGGGGCTACGAACAGAAACCGCGCTTTGGGGTCCACAAACCGTCGGATCAACCAGGGGCAGGCTATACGGTCAATCTTTGGCCGATGGCGCGTGACCCAAAGAGTATTCTCACCCCCCAATCCAGAGAGAGTTGATGCGGGGATCCGTGGCGCATCTGGTGTTTTCCGCCACGCATGCATCCCGCCGTCCAGATACTCGGCATCTACCCCCTCACTTCGCAACCAGGAAACAACTCCTTGGCTTAGTTTCTTGCCCTTTTGGCAGATGATCACAGCAGGGCGGTCGCCAACGGTCTCTTTCAAGCTGTCAAAATCAAGGGCGGAACGGCGGAACGATCCCGGTATCAGGAAAGGGTCCTTTTGAAAGTCTTCATCGACGCAAATGTCGACCAACACCGGGGCTTGAGGTGTTCCGATCAATCGTAACAGCTGCTTGGGGGTCATCGAATTGGGCGCGGGCATAGCATGTTTCCTGTGTTAGTCGGATACATGCGAAACTTGGGCAGGCGCCTCACGGGGCGTTCGCAATCTTACCCCATGCCCCTTGCTACAGTGCTTGGGACAGGGGGGTCAAGATTTCTTGCCGGGACTCTCAGGCCCAATCCAGCCTTTGACCTGTCATGCAGACGGGCAGGGTGTCTTGTGGAAATTGGCCGAGCTGCTCGAACAGTGAAATAAAGTCAAACTGGTTGTACGCCTCAACGACGCGCCCGTTTTTGATACGCCCGATCATGCTTCCGGTTGCCTGCAGCGGGGCACCGTTGTCGGCCCGGGTTGTGCTGACATGCAGAATCGCCGAAACCCAATCCCCATCCTCGATAATCTTGGGAATGTTGACCTGTATGTCGCCCAGAATATGCCGAAATGCCATGACCAAATCGCGAAGTTCGTCCGCGCCGACCTGCATTTCCGGGATCAGCCCCTCAGCCATGGCTTCCGGGGCAAAGTATTGGTCGATTGCGTCGGTATTGCCGTTTTCCCAAACCTCAGAATACCACTCTCTGAGCACTTCTGCATGCGACATCTCAGTTCTCCTGTCTTTATGAACAGAGCATCACTGCAATCAGTGAATAAACTCTGAACATAAGAACAGAAGACTTCCGGAGCGACTTTGGGAAAATGCAGGTTTCTGTTGCCAGGTACCTGCGAACCCCGCCTTACGCGGCTAGGCGCAAGGGCTTAAGTTTCGGTCTTGTTACTGCTTACGCAGCAACTGCAACCGGAGCACGATTGTCGTTTGCAATTGTACTATTTTCGCCGGTAACGGTGGCAGACAGCCGAGACAAAGCTAACCCCTTTAGACGTTCGTCGATCCTATTTCGGCCCCATGATCCCCAAACGAGAGATATTGGTGGAGCCGCCGGGTACCGCCCCCGGGTCCGATCCGCTTATTACGAGCGCGTTTATGTCTATAGTCCCGAAGGACTCTCTCTATATAAGTGAGCATACGCCCGGATGCAAACGCGGAAACATCTGCAGTCTTTCTTATAAATTTTAGATAATTAGGTGGTCTTGTTGAAGTTCGCGAGGATCAGCCACAACGCCAGGACCAATTCGATTCCACCGAAGGTCAGTGCCTTGACCAGTGGTGGATTGTCCAGCACGACCGATACGAACCGCCCCAGTGCGGCACCCGCATAGACGACACCCAGCATCACATAGCCCATTGGATTATTCAGCAGCAAAACCACTGCACCGGTCACGACAAACAGCCCTCCGACCGACGCGCGCATTTCGCTCAACCCCATATTGCTGTCGGTTGGAGCCAAGTCCAGCGAGGCTGCGGTGAAGGCCGGGGCAAGGAATCCAAACAAGCCGAAACCGATGGTCAGGATCGCGGCAATTACATTAAGTCCTGTGGTCATCATGCCCTCATTAAACAGTTTTTTTGCGCCGATCAGCGACATCCTGCGCCAGCTTTCGGGTATAGTTTTCCAGCTTTACGAGTGTTTCATCAACAATGTCGGGTTCTCTTTCTTGCAGAGCATCCACGATCCGGCTGTGCAGCGAGATGATCTCTTCGCGTGATCTTTCCGTAAAGGTAATCATGTTCATCAAGGGCTGCATCGCCTCAACCGCGCCCGCCAATTGGTAGGACAGAACCGGATTTCCTGCACCGTCGACCAACGCGCGATGAAAGGCCACGTCTGAGGCACAAAATGCCTCATCCGTAAGGCCGGGTTGTTCTTGTCTGAAAATTTCAGCCCGCATCGTTGCCAATTGATCCGCTGTTCGACGCTGTGCCGACAAAGGCGCACAGGCGCGTTCCAGCGCATAGCGGGCTTCACACGCGGTATCGAAGTCCACGGCGTTCATAGACAGCAAAAGGGTCGATGTCGTGATTTGCTGCGAATACGCGTCTTCAAAGCTTAGACGATTGACAAAGGCCCCACCGGTCGCGCCCCGCTGCGTACGGATCAGAGACTGTGCAGCAAGCCGTTTCAGGGCTTCGCGGACGGTCGGGCGCGAAACCTGAAATTGATCGGCAAGTTCCGCTTCGGACGGCAACCGCTCATCAACGATCAACTGCCCTGAGATGATCGCGTCGCGGATAGCCTGAGCGATCTGCGCGGAGAGATCTACAGGTTTTTGAGGGTCGATTTTCATAATCTTAGACATTTTTCTAATTTTTATTTGTCTGACATTTAAAAGTCTGACATTTGAAAAGCAAGGATTGAGTCGGGAGGCACAAGTGAGTCGCGCAGTTCTACGTAACGGCTTTTGGCTGGGCTTCTATGCTTTGATCCTTTGGGCGTGGTGGATGATGTTTGCCATGAGCCGTGACATGGACCTTGACTGGATTGGCCGCCCGGGCCCGATGGGTCAGGCGATGGCAGCCATGGACCCGCGCATGGATATGTACATGCCCATGGCCGAGTTCGGCCCTTTGTTCTGGATGTGGGCGATTATGATGGCGGCCATGATGCTGCCCACGCTGGTTCCAACCTTGCGCAGTTATGATGACCTGATCCGCAGTGCTGATGGTACGCGTGCTGGATGGCTTGGCGTTCTTAGCGGCTATTTTCTGGTTTGGGTCGGCTTTGCCGCGCTCATCACCGGCGTGCAGCTTGTTCTTCTGTATGGCGGCGTGGTGGATATGCTGGGCGTTTCCAAGTCCAACATACTTGCTGCCGGGCTACTTATCGCCGTTGGAGCGTTCCAATTCACCCGCGCAAAAGAAGTCTGCCATGGCGTGTGCCACGCCCCGATGACCTATTTTCTGGGCCATTGGAAAACAGGGTTTTCCGGCGGGCTGCGCATGGGGCTAGGCCTGGGCGCGTTTTGCGTGGGATGTTGTTGGGGCTTCATGGCGCTTGGGTTTGTCGGCGGCGTGATGAGCCTGTTGTGGATGGGTCTGGCGACCCTGTTCATGGTTTTCGAAAAACTACCTCAGATCGGGCACGCCGTGACGCGGCCGCTGGGGTTTGCTCTGATAGCGGGCGGACTTGTTCTGCTCGTTTACCCTTTTGCTTACGGAGGATAAGTATATGGCTAAAAACAGAAAACAAGACGCTGACCGTTTACCGATCAGCCAGCGCATCGACAGCCGTATGCCCAATCCAAAGCGGCGCGAAATGAGCCCGACAGATTGGGCGATCAAGGGTGAGCTGATACTTAACTGTTCCTGCGATGTGTTCTGCCCATGCGTCGTATCCCTGGGGGCGCACCCTCCGACGGAAGGGCATTGCCATGCATGGATGGGCGTGATCATCGACGAAGGTCACTATGAAGGCGAAGACCTCTCGGGGCTGAATGTCGGGCTGTTGGTCGATATTCCGGGTCGAATGGGCGAGGGCCAATGGAAAGTCGCCGCCTACGTGGACGAACGTTCCAGCGGAAAAGCTTATAACGGCTTGCTGCAAATCTTCAGCGGTCAGGCGGGCGGTACAACCGGTCTGTTCACCATGTTGGTAAGCGAAATAATTGGCGCCGAACGCGCCCCGGTGCAGATTGAGCGTGACGGGAACAAACGCCGCATCTCGATTGGCCGCAAAATTCAGGGCGAGATCGAAATGATGGCAGGCAAAGATGCCGACCATCCGGTCATGGTATCCAACTCCAAATACTGGATGGGGCCAGATATCATTGTCGCCCGTGGAACAAAGTCCAAGGTGCGCGATTATGGCAGGGTCTGGGACTTTGGTGGAAAGTCTGCGGAAATCTGCCCGATCGACTGGCACGGCCCCAAGTAGCGAGGATTTGCAATGGCACAGATTTCGCTTTCCCGTCGTTTGCGCCGTACCCCTTTTTCCGAAGGCGTTGAGGCTGCGGGTGTCAAGGCATACACGGTTTACAACCGCATGCTTTTGCCAACGGTTTTCGAATCCGTCGAAGACGATTACCGACATCTGAAAACCCATGTTCAGGTATGGGATGTCTCATGCGAGCGGCAGGTGGAATTGCGCGGGCCAGAAGCGACGCGCTTGATGCAGATGCTGACTCCGCGTGATCTGCGGGGCATGCTTCCGGGGCAGTGTTTCTATGTTCCCATCGTAGATGAAACCGGCGGGATGTTGAATGATCCCGTCGCAGTGAAACTGTCTGAAGACCGTTGGTGGATCTCGATTGCAGACAGCGATTTGCTGCTGTGGGTCAAGGGCATTGCGAACGGATACCGTCTAGACGTGCTCGTTGATGAGCCAGACGTGTCACCGCTTGCAGTGCAAGGCCCCAAGGCGGACGAATTGATGTCACGGGTCTTTGGTGATCGCGTTCGGGACGTCCGCTTTTTCAAGTTCGACATGTTCGACTTTCAAGGGCGCGATCTGGCCGTGGCCCGGTCAGGGTATTCCAAACAGGGCGGGTTCGAGATTTATGTCGAAGGGTCCGACATCGGGATGCCGCTGTGGAACGCCTTGTTCGAGGCAGGAAAGGACCTGAACGTTCGTGCGGGATGTCCGAACCTAATTGAACGCATCGAAGGCGGTTTACTGTCATACGGCAATGATATGACCGACGACAACACGCCGCATGAATGTGGCTTGGGCAAGTTCTGCAACACGCATACGGCCATCGGTTGCATCGGGCGGGACGCTTTGTTGCGCGTGGCCAAGGAGGGCCCGGTTCAGCAAATTCGGCCCCTGGCAATCGACGGAGACCCGGTACCTGCCTGTCATGGCACGTGGCCGATTTTGGCCGGCGGTAAACGGGTAGGGCAGGTGACCTCGGCCGCATGGTCCCCTGACTTCAAGACAAACGTGTCGATTGGGATGCTCCGGCTGAGCCATTGGGACGCGGGAACTGAAGTCATGGTTGAAACACCGCAAGGAACACGCCGCGCCGTCGTTCAGGAAAAATTCTGGATTTGATCACGTCGCCAGACGTGCAGCACACAAGAAATGAAAGGAAATCATATGTTTAACGCGCTGGTTATGGATAAGGATGAAGAAAGCGGGCTTGCAAGCGCCTCGATAAAGCAGCTTTCGACTGATGACCTGCCTCACGGTGAAGTCACCGTGGCTGTCGAATATTCTACCGTGAACTACAAGGACGGCCTGTGCTTGTCTGCAAAGGGCGGCGGACTGGTCAGAAACTATCCTCACGTGCCCGGCGTCGATTACAGCGGTACAGTCGAATCTTCGACCGACGATCGCTACAAACCCGGTGACAAAGTGGTTTCAACCGGCTGGCGCGTCGGCGAAGCTCATTGGGGTGGATATGCGCAAAGAGCCAGCGCTTTGGCCGATTGGCTGGTGCCTTTGCCCGACGGACTGAACACGCGGCAGGCGATGGCAGTTGGTACTGCGGGATTCACGGCCATGCTGGCCGTAATGGCGCTGGAAGACCACGGTCTGACACCTGGTAACGGACCTGTTTTGGTAACTGGCGCCGCTGGTGGTGTCGGATCTGTAGCGACCGCAATTCTTGCCAATCTCGGCTATGAGGTCGCAGCCGTCACCGGCCGCCCAGAAGCGGGCGAATACCTCAAATCACTGGGTGCGACCACCATCGTTCCGCGTGAGGACCTGAACGAGACTGTCAAACGCCCGTTGGAGAGCGAAACGTGGGCGGGATGCGTCGACGCGGTAGGCGGCGAGATGCTGGCGCGCGTTCTGGGTCAGATGAAGTATGGGGCATCTGTTGCAGCGGTTGGTCTGGCCGGAGGGGCAGGGCTTCCGGCCTCGGTCATTCCGTTCTTGTTGCGTGGCGTGAATCTTTTGGGCATCGACAGCGTGATGCAGCCTTATGAAAACCGCGTGCGTGCGTGGCAAAGGGTGGCAACCGACCTGCCGATGGACAAGCTTGATGCGATGATTCAACCCGCCACGCTGAATGATCTGCCACAATTGGGGGGCGATATCCTTAAAGGGCAGGTTAAAGGGCGTGTTGTTGTAGACGTAAACGCCTGATCCCGAAGTCTTCCTGGGGACCGACCGGTCAGTGGACCGGTCGGTCTTTTTGCCTTCTGAAGAACTCGAAAATACCGGAAACAACTCTGGTCATTGACGCATTTCCCCATCATCATTGCTATACATCCCAACCGTGATGTCTTATGAGCCTAGCAAATAGCACCTGAACACGGGGAGTGAGCAGCATGTCTGACGATTTCGAACTGGACACTGACGATCTAAAGCGCCGCATGGATGGCGCCATGTCCAACCTCAGAACCGAGTTTGCGTCACTGCGGACTGGTCGCGCGTCAGCGTCGATGCTGGAACCAATAATGGTTGACGCCTATGGCTCCATGACCCCAATCAATCAGGTTGGCACGGTAAACGTTCCCGAACCCCGTATGGTTACGGTCAACGTGTGGGACAAAGGTCTTGTCGGCAAAGTCGAAAAGGCCATTCGTGAAAGCGGGTTGGGAATTAACCCTCAACTGAACGGCACGATCATTATGCTGCCGATCCCCGAATTGAACGAAGAACGCCGCCGCGAGCTTGGCAAGGTCGCGGGACAGTATGCAGAACATGCACGGGTCTCGATCCGCAATGTACGCCGTGACGGTATGGACCAGATCAAGAAAGCCAAGGCTGACGGAATGTCCGAAGACGACCAGAAGTTCTGGGAAAGCGAAGTTCAGGACCTGACCGACGAGATGATCAAGTCCGTCGACGCCGCGCTTGAAACGAAGCAGTCTGAAATCATGCAGGTTTGACGCCACTATGCCCGACACCGCACATACTGCACCAGTGGATGGTCCTCGTCACGTTGCCATAATCATGGATGGCAACGGTCGCTGGGCTCAGGCACGGGGCAGGCCGCGCCTGTTCGGGCATCAGGCAGGCGCGCGCCGCGTGCGTGACGTGGTCGAGGCGTGCCCGGGCCTGGGAGTAAAATATCTGACCGTCTTTGCGTTCTCGACCGAAAACTGGAAACGCACACAGGCAGAAGTTGCCGGTCTGATGAGTTTGTTCCGGCGCTATATCATCAAGGAAACACGAAACCTGACCAACAATGGGGTGCGGGTTCGGTTCATCGGTGATCGCGTTCGTCTGGATCGAAAGCTTATCGACCTGATGGATACTCTGGAAGACGCTACCAAGAACAATGATCTGGTACACTTGACCATTGCCATCAACTATGGCGGTCGGGATGAGGTCGCACGGGCCACCAAACGTCTGGCAAAGGATGTCGCGGAAGGGCGTCTGAAACCAGAAGATGTGGATGAGGAAACCCTGCCCAAGTATCTGGACACACATGTTCTTCCGGATCCTGACCTTGTTATACGCACAAGCGGTGAAGCAAGGATTTCCAATTTCCTTCTGTGGCAATCCGCCTACTCGGAATATGAGTTTATCGACACGCTGTGGCCTGATTTCACCGCAGAGGAACTCGAACGTTTGTGCCGCAATTTCGGGACGCGAGAGCGTCGGTTCGGAGCAATTTCAGCATGAGCGAAGGCCGATGGTCTGACCTGACGGCGCGCGTCCTGTCGGCGGCAGTTCTTGTCGCGATTGGCTCGATCGAGGTTTGGCTGGGCGGTCTTTGGTTTGAAGCCTTCATCGCAATTGCTTGTGGCCTGATGACATGGGAACTGGTCCGGATGATCGACCCGGATCGAACTGCGGTGGCTGTGCAATTGTCTATCCTGACGGGTGTGGCCGTTGTTCTAAGCTACCACGTGCCGCCGCTTTATAAGTTGCCGTTCCTGCTGGCACCAGCCCTTGTCGGGGCGGGGCAGATCAGTCGCGCCAAGGGGACATATGCACTGTTTGCCGTGTGGATTGCCGCTGCGGGCCTTGGGTTCATCTCAATCCGCGAAAATATGGGCTTTGGCTGGATGGTCTGGTTGATTGCCGTCGTGGTCGCCACAGATGTTGCGGGTTATTTCGTCGGCAAGGCATTTGGCGGCCCGAAATTCTGGCCGAAAGTCAGCCCTAAGAAAACGTGGTCGGGCACCGCCGGCGGGTGGGTCGCCGCTGCGGTGGTCGGGACTATTTTTGCCGTCTATGCCGGATTTGGCGTCTTGTTCGTTCTGGTTTCGGTACTGGCTTCGATGGCAAGTCAGGCCGGAGACATCATAGAAAGCGCCACCAAACGTAAGTTCGGAGTAAAGGACAGCTCGAACCTTATCCCTGGCCATGGTGGCTTTCTGGATCGCTTCGATGGGATGATGGGGGCCGCGTTGTTCGTGTTGATTGCCGGTCTGATTTACACTCCGGGTGCAATGTAATGCGCAAAGTTTCAATTTTTGGCGCGACGGGTTCCATCGGCCAAAACACGATAGACTTGATTGGCAGGGACCCGTCTGCATATGACGTCGTTGCACTTACTGGGGGCGCCAAGATTGAACAGCTTGCCAAGGACGCGCGTCGTTTGAACGCCGACTTGGCTGTGACAGCCCACGAGGACAGGCTGGGCGATCTTCGCGACGCATTGGCGGGCAGCGGTATTGAAGCGGCCGCCGGACAGCAAGCCCTGACCGAAGCAGCCGCGCGTCCGGCAGACTGGGTTATGTCGGCCATTGTCGGCTCGGCAGGCCTTCCGCCTGGCCTTGAGGCGCTGAAGCAAGGCGCAACCCTTGCACTGGCCAACAAGGAAACGCTGGTCTGCGCAGGCGCTCTAGTGCTTGAGACAGCGCGCAAGCATGACGCAAAGCTTCTGCCTGTCGACAGCGAACACTCTGCCGTGTTTCAAGCACTGGTTGGCGAGGATATGCAGGCCGTCGAACGTATCATCATAACGGCAAGCGGCGGAGCATTTCGCGACTGGCCCCTTAGCGATTTGGCAAGCGCCACGGTCGAACAGGCGTCAAGCCACCCAAATTGGAATATGGGCCAGAGGATTACTATCGACAGCGCGTCGATGTTCAACAAAGCCCTGGAATTGATTGAGACAAAAGAGTTCTTCGGCGTCGCACCAAGTCAGATCGAAGTATTGGTTCATCCCGAATCCATCGTTCATTCCTTGGTGGGATTTACTGATGGCGCGGTCATGGCCCATATGGGTGCGCCCGACATGCGTCACGCCATAGGATACGCCCTGAATTGGCCGGACCGACGCGACCTGCCGGTTGACCGGTTGAACCTTGCAAAATTGGGTCAACTTCGGTTCCACGACCCGGACGAGGCACGATACCCGGCCCTAAGGCTGGCGCGTCATGTGATGGAGCGGGGCGGGTTGTCAGGCGCAATCTTCAACGCGGGCAAGGAACGGGCGCTGGATCATTTTATCGACCGCAAGATCGGCTTTTTGGAAATGGCTGACATCGTCGAAACCGCTCTGGACAGAGCAGAGGCCGAAAGCAGCCTTATTGATGCCCCTTTGACACTTGATAACGTGCTGCAAACGGACCATCTGGCACGTAAGTGGGTAGATGAAACCGTAGCCCAACGCGCAGGATAGAATTTTGGACGTACTTTCACTGATCCCCCAATTCGGTAATCTGGTTTACACCATTGTTGCGTTTGTCATTGCGTTGTCGGTGATCGTGGCGGTGCATGAATACGGCCACTATATCGTGGGTCGGTGGTCTGGGATCCACGCCGAGGTATTCTCGATCGGGTTTGGCCCAGTCCTTTGGAGCCGAGTCGACAAGCGTGGAACACGGTGGCAGATCGCGGCGCTACCCTTTGGCGGATATGTGAAATTTCTGGGCGACGCCAATGCGGCATCGGGCAAGGACGAAGCCGCCATGTCCGAGATCACGCAGCAAAGCTCGGAAGAGTTGCGCAGAACGATGCATGGCGCGCCGCTTTGGGCACGTGCGGCGACGGTCGCTGCCGGGCCAGTTTTCAATTTCGCCATGTCCATCTTGGTTTTTGGGATGATCTTCCTGTCTCAGGGCGTAACGAAAGAGCCGTTGACGGTTGGCGCACTCGCCCCCTTGCCGGGTACGGTTCAGGAGCTTCGTGACGGGGATGAGATCATCGCCATCGCAGGCGTTCCACTACCCGAATTTGGAGAAGAGGGGGTGTGGTCCGAATTCTTGGAAGCGCTACCAGTTGAACCTGTGCTGGACTACACGGTCGTCAGAGATGGTCAGACATTGGACGTTTCCGCCCCCTGGCTGATGCCTCCGCTAATCCAGCAGGTGGCCCCGCGCAGCGCCGCAATGGATATCGACCTGAAGCAGGGTGACGTCATCACTGCGGTTGACGGTGAGCCGATCTTTGCGTTCGAACAGTTGAAGGACCATGTGGAAGCGTCTGACGGCAAGGTTCTTTTGCTGGATGTATGGCGCGACGGAGCAGAGCTGGAGTTTGCGCTGGCACCACGCCGCACCGATGAACCTCAGCCGGACGGCGGTTTTGTCACCCATTGGCGGATCGGGATTGTCGGCGGCATGATGCTGGAACCAGCTACGGAACCGGCGGGTATCGGCGATTCCCTTTCCGGTGGCGTAAGGCAGACAATTCGGATCGTTGAAGGATCCCTTTCGGGGATTTGGCATATGGTTACAGGTGCTATCAGTACATGTAACATGTCAGGGCCTATCGGTATCGCCGAAACCTCAGGGGCGATGGCAAGCCAAGGCGCGCAGAACTTCATCTTTTTCATAGCGGTACTGTCGACAGCGGTTGGTCTTTTGAACCTGTTTCCCATCCCGGCTTTGGATGGCGGGCATCTGGTTTTCTACGCTTACGAGGCGGTTGCAGGTAAACCACCCAGCGATGGTGTACTGCGCGTGCTGATGGGTGTCGGTGTATCGTTGATCTTGGGCTTGATGCTTTTCTCGGTATCCAACGATTTGTTCTGCTGATTGTGGCGCGTTCGGCGCGGAAAGGCCGCAATTCCGCCCCAATTTATGAGTAATCTCTATGGCAATCGGATGATTGTTTCAGAGGATGCCATGACACGGGCCCTGCAAAAGTCGTATAAAAGCTTCAGCTTCCTATTCCTGTTGAACTGGGACTCGATCCTGTTCTTCGGCGCGACCGCCTTGGCGATGTTTGGATGCGCTTATCTGATCACGATGTGATTCTCGCATTCCACTGAAAAACAACAGTTGGCGACCTTCTGGGTCGCTTTACTTTTTGGGCTTTTGACAAGATTTCTGAATACCGCTACTCAAACCTAAAGTCCTGAAAATTTGGGTAGAGAAAAATATGACTGATAGGCGAGGCGCAGGCACATCCTGCGGGGGGCAAAAGCTAACAAACAATATTTTGTGGCGAACGCTATCCGTTTTTTCCCTTATTGTTTTAGTGAGTTTAGTGTCGGCGCCGCAGGTCGCACAGGCGCAGAGTTACACCATCAATTCCTTCGACGTTGACGGGAACCGTAGGATCGAAACATCCACGATTATTGCCCGTACTGGCATCCAGCCCGGTCAGACCGTGACCGCCGGAGAATTGAACGACGCGTTTCAGCGTTTGCTTGACAGTGGTGTTTTTGAGACAGTCGAACTGACCCCGCGCGGCAATACTCTGCTGATCGAGGTTCAGGAATACCCGACGATCAACCAGATCAGCATCGAAGGAAACCGCCGCGTAAAAGATGACGTTCTGATCGAAGCAATCTCGTCTCAGCCACGCCGCGTGTTCACGCCACAGGTCGCCGAAGCCGACGCAGATCTGATCGCAGAGATTTACTCGGCGCAGGGCAGGGTGTCGGCCACCGTTATTCCGCGCATCATACGCCGCAGCGACAACCGCGTTGATCTTGTCTTTGAAATTGCTGAAGGCACGACAATCGAGGTTGAGCGCGTCAGCTTTGTCGGCAACCGCGCGTTTTCCGACCGCCGCTTGCGTCGGGTGCTTGAGACCAAGCAAGCCAATTTCCTGCGGACTTTCCTGCGGGGCGACACGTTTATCGCGGACCGGATCGAATTCGACAAACAGGTCATCCGCGATTTCTATCTGTCTCGCGGCTATGTCGACTTTCGCGTCAACAGCGCGAATGTGGAATTCACCCGCGAACGTGATGCGTTCTTCCTAGTGATGAATATCACCGAAGGGCAAAAGTTCTCGTTCGGTAAGATCTCGACTGTCAGCGAAATTCCCGGCGTCGATGCGGCTCCGTATCAGCAGGCGTTAAAAATCAAGCCCGGTGTGACTTATTCACCGTCGTTGGTTGAGAACTCGATCGCTCGTCAGGAGCGTTTGGGTATCAAGCAGGGCGTTGATTTCCTGCGCGTCGAACCGCGTGTCACTCGTAACCCACGCGACCTGACGTTGGATGTTCAGTTCGTCCTGACCAAAGGACCGCGCATCTTTGTTGAACGGATCGACATTGAAGGCAACACCACAACGCTGGACCGTGTCATTCGCCGTCAGTTCGACACCGTTGAAGGCGATCCTTTCAATCCGCGCGAAATCCGGCAGGCAGCCGAACGTATCCGTGCACTGGGCTTCTTTGCGGTGGCAGACGTTGAACCGCGCGAAGGCTCGACGGCCAGCCAGGTCATCGTCGACGTGGACGTGGAAGAGCAGCCGACCGGCTCGCTGAGCCTTGGTGGTAGCTACTCGGTTTCCGACGGTTTCGGGATTGCAATCGGCCTGAATGAATCGAACTTCCTTGGCCGAGGTCAGAATCTGGGTGTGACCCTGTCGACCGCGCAGGATGCCGAGCAATATACGCTGAACTTCACCGAACCCTACCTGTTGGGACGTAGGTTGCGTTTTGATCTTGGTCTGGGCCTTGCGTCCACGAACTCGAGCTTTGCAAGCTACGACACAGAACGGGTTTTCTTCAACCCACAGCTTAGCTACTCGATTGGTGAACTTTCCGCCTTGCGCGTGCGCTATGGCTGGGACCGCAGCGAGATGACGCAACAGGATGACGAAGTAAACGGCGCTGTGATTTCGTCAGAGATTGATCAGGGTAAGCGTACAACCAGTTCCTTGGGCGTTTCCTATGTGTACGACAGCCGGATTGGCGGTCTGAACCCGAATGCTGGTGTGTTGTTCGAAGTTGGTCTTGATGCCGCCGGACTGGGCGGAGACAACGAGTACTACAAATCAACCGCCAGAGCGATCGCTCAAACCCGTGTGCTCAGCGAAGAAGTCGTCTTGCGTGCCACGCTTGAAGCGGGTGCACTGCATTGGAGAGGCGACGACTTTAGCCGGACGATCGACCGGTTTGTGCTTGGTCCGAACACGTTCCGCGGCTTTGAACCCGCGGGTCTTGGTCCGCGCGATCTGTCCAACGGTCAGGACGACGCGATTGGCGGCAACTACTACTGGGTTGCCAGATTTGAATCGGACTTCCCGCTGGGCCTGCCCGAGGAACTGGGACTACGCGGTGGCGTGTTCTATGACGTGGGTAACCTGTATAACATCGACGATGTGAATACGGCCGGTGCTGATATCGTTGGTGCAAATGGCTCAATTCGCCACGTCATAGGGGTGTCGGTGCTTTGGGAAACACCGTTTGGACCTTTGCGGTTCAACTTCTCGAAGGCACTAAAGAAAGAAGACTTCGACCAGGAGCAGAATTTCGACCTGACCATTCAGGCGCAATTCTGACCAGAGGATGATGAACACATTATCTCTTAAATTTCAGGGCCCCTTTCGGGCCCTGTGTGTTTTTTTGCTCATTTTCCTTGCCGGTCCTGCTCAGGCTCAGCAACTGGGGGTTCCGCAAACGGCGGTTCTGACGATTTCCAGTGAGCGTCTGTTCGCAGATTCCGAATTTGGCCAACGTGTCCTGCGTGAGATCGAGGCTGAGGGCACATTGCTGGCCGAAGAGAATGAACGGATCGTTGCTGAGCTTAGTCGTGAAGAAAAAGACTTAACAGAGCAACGGGCCGAGCTTCCGCCGGAAGAGTTTCGACCGCTGGCTGAAGCATTCGATGAAAAGGTGCAATCCCATCGGGACGGGCAGCGGGCAAAGCTGGACGCACTTGCTCGGCGAAGTGAAGAAGCCCAGCAGATGTTTTTTGAGTTGATTCAGCCCGTGCTGATAGACCTGCTTCGTGAATCCGGAGCAACTGTCATTATAGAACGTTCAAGTGTCTTTTTAAGCTCGGACCGCACAGATGTGACCGAATCTGCGATTGCCCGGATTAACGTGGTAATCGGGGACGGAAGCACAATAGAAAACCAGGCGAACGAATAGGTTTGCTTGCCCTTGGGTCGCGGTGTTGCTAACCACGCCGGAAAGAGAAATCCAGAACGGGACACCTTCATCATGAGTACGGAAACCAAGAGCGCAGACATTCAGCTGATCCAGCGGATATTGCCGCACCGCTATCCGTTTCTGCTGGTGGACAAGGTCATCAACATCTCGGGCTATCAGTCTGCGGTTGGCATCAAGAACGTCACCATGAATGAACCGCATTTTCAGGGGCATTTTCCAGGTACTCCGATCATGCCGGGCGTCACCATCGTCGAGGCGATGGCGCAGACCGCCGGTGTGATGTTGGGCGTGGGCATGGATGTGATTGACAGCGAACTTCTGATCTATTTCATGAATATCGACAAATGCAAATTCCGCCGCAAAGTCGTACCGAGCGACGTGCTTGAGATGCATGTGGAAACTGTGCGTGGTAAAAAAGGCGGTAAGATTTTCAAGTTCAGCGGCCGCGCGACTGTTGAAGGCGAGGTAGCCGCCGAAGCTGAATTCTCGGCCTATGTTGATTGGGGCATGGAAAAAACGACATGAGCGGCATTCACCCCAGCGCAATCATCGAAGACGGTGCGCAGATCGGTGAAGACTGCATCATCGGGCCGTTCTGCTATGTCGGGCCTCAGGTCAAACTGAGCGACCGGGTCGAGCTGAAATCGCATGTGGTCGTGACCGGCGATACCTCGGTCGGGGATGACACGGTTATCTTCAATTTCTCGGTGATCGGTGAGATTCCGCAGGACCTGAAATTCGGCGGCGAAAATACCCGACTTGAGATCGGTAAGCGCAATCGAATCCGCGAGCATGTGACAGTAAATACGGGCACGGATGGCGGTGGCGGCGTGACCCGGATCGGGGATGATTGTCTGTTGATGGCAGGCGTTCACGTGGCGCACGACGTTCAGATCGGCAACCGGGTGATCATGGTGAACCACGCCGGTGCGGCTGGGCACTGCATCATTGAAGATGACGTGATCGTTGGTGGTATTTCTGGTTTGCATCAGTGGGTCCGGGTCGGACGCGGCGCGATCATCGGTGCGCTGACGATGGTGCCGAACGACGTCATTCCCTATGGGCTGGTTCAGGCACCGCGCGGCGAGTTGGACGGGCTGAACCTGGTTGGTCTGAAACGCAAAGGTGTTTCTCGCGAGGATATCTCGGCCCTGCGCGCGGCCTTCCGTGAGCTATCGACGGGCGATGGCACATTTATGGAACGTGCGCAGCGTGTTGGCGCAGAAAACGAAAGCGAATACGTGCAACGGATCGTCGATTTTGTCACCGGACAGACGGACCGTTCTTTCCTGACCCCGAGGAAGTAACCCATGCTGGCGCTGATTGCGGGAACGGGCGCATTGCCGGATGAGGTGGTTGGCCACCTCGAAACCAAACCGATCATTTGCGCAATGGAAGGGTTCACTCCGGATAAGCTCACCGCCGATATCGTCTTTCCGCTGGAGCATCTGGGCAGTTTCATTGCCGATCTGAAAGGGCGTGGTGTCACCGAAATCTGTATGGCGGGCGCTGTAAAGCGGCCTCAGATAAACGCCTCGCGCATTGATGCCGCCACGATGCCTCTTGTGCCCGTGATTCAGCAGGCGCTGATGTCCGGGGATGATAGTGCGCTGCGCGCTGTGATCGGCATTCTTGAAGAATCCGGTCTGACGGTACGCGCAGCACATGAAATCGCACCGGCCTTGTTGCCGCAACTTGGTTGTTTGACTAACACGCAGCCGTCGGATGGCGATCTGGCCGATGTAGACAGGGCGGCTGGTATTCTGCGCGCAATGGGAACGGCCGACATCGGTCAGGCCTGTGCGGTCTCAAAAGGGCAAGCGCTTGCTATTGAAAGCATCTTTGGAACTGACTGGATGCTGCAATCGCTGACCCAACGCCCCGATGCGGGCGGAGGAGTTTTGTTCAAAGCCCCTAAACCAGATCAGGACCGTCGTGCCGATCTTCCAACAATCGGCCCCGGCACAGTCTCGGGCGCCGTGGCTGCGGGTCTGACCGGAATCGTTATCGAAAAGGGCGGTGTCATTGTGTTGGATCAGGCGCGTGTCATTGAAGAATGCGACCGCCTCGGCCTGTTCCTATATGTCCGCGAGCGGGCCAACTGATGCGA
The DNA here is from genome assembly GCF_013034565.1 of Ruegeria sp. HKCCA5491. Lineage (NCBI taxonomy): Bacteria > Pseudomonadati > Pseudomonadota > Alphaproteobacteria > Rhodobacterales > Roseobacteraceae > Ruegeria > Ruegeria sp. HKCCA5491. The sequence goes on along the minus strand of NZ_WQGG01000010.1, from coordinate 85,677 downwards.
GTTTTTCTGGTTGCCGGCGAACCTTCGGGCGACCGTCTTGGCGGATCGTTGATGGAAGGGTTGTGCAGCCTTGTTCCGGATGTTGAGTTCGACGGTGTTGGCGGCCCCTTGATGCAGGCGCAGGGTCTAAACAGCCGCTTTCCAATGTCGGAACTCTCGGTAATGGGTTTGGTCGAGGTTCTGCCAAAGTTCTTTCACCTCAAACGTCGCATTGCCGAAACTGCTCAGGCGGTTTTGGATATAAAGCCGGATGTTCTGATTACAATCGACAGCCCGGATTTTTCCTTGCGTGTCGCCAAGATTGTCAAAGCTCAAAGCAATATCAGAACCGTACACTATGTCGCCCCAACCGTATGGGCGTGGCGACCGGGGCGTGCGGATAAAATGGCCAAAGTCATTGATCACGTTCTGGCGCTGCTGCCCTTTGAACCCGCCTACATGGAACGGGCGGGGATGGAGTGTGATTTCGTCGGCCACCCTGTCGCCACTGAGCCAGTCGCCTCGGATCAGGAAATCACCAATTTTCGTACGGCCCATGAATTGGGTGATGCTCCGCTTTTGCTTGCTCTACCGGGTTCGCGCCGGGGTGAGGTTGATCGTTTGGCTCCAGTATTTGGACAGGCGCTTACGCTTTTTCTTCGTGATCACCCGGACATGCGGGTGGTTGTTCCGACGGTTTCGCATATGGTCGATGCGGTCCGTGAACATCTCAAAGACTGGCCGGGCAATCCGGTGGTTGTGGATCCGCGCGACCTGCCCACAGATCAAGCCGTAGCCGAGAAACGGGCCGCGTTTGCATCGGCGGATTTGGCGCTTGCAGCCTCGGGCACTGTTTCACTGGAATTGGCCGCACAAAACACACCGATGGTCATCGCCTACAAGCTCAGCTGGCTGACCCAGAAAATTGCAGAGCGCATGGTAAAGCTGAAAACGGTCACCCTCGTAAATCTGGTCTCTGATACCCATGCGGTCCCGGAACGTCTGCTGGATGACTGCACTCCGGAACTCATATTTGAGGCTTTGGCCGAAGTTTATTCCAACCCCAAGGCGCAGCAGACAGCGATGGACGTGACAATGAATCGTTTGGGACGCGGCGGCGAGGCTCCGGGCCTTCGTGCGGCACGAGCGGTGTTGGACAGGCTGCCCGCGCGCCATGGTTGAACATATTCTATTTGCCATTTCTGCCGGGATTGTGACGATTTCGACCAACTTGGACAACCTTGTCATGTTGTTTGGTCTGGTAATGGTGATGAAGACGGCACGCGCCGTTATCGGTTTTGCGGTTGCGCAAGTTCTGATCCTGTCCTTGTCGCTCGCTATTGCCAGCGGGTTGGATCAAACGAGCTTTCTGCACTGGGTCGGGTATCTTGGGATTGTTCCTCTTGCGCTTGGCCTGCGCGGTTTTTGGCACCAGATGTCCGGGAAAGATGATCACAAGATACCTGAGCGTGGCGCGGTCACATCGGTCGTTGTCCTGTTTCTGAGCCTGTCAATCGACACACTTGCGGCGATGACGCCTTTGTTGGCGGATTCAACACCTGCGTTCCGGGCAACCGCACTGATCGGTGCGGCCTTCGCGCTTACCGGGTTGATTGCCTTGGCGAGCTGGGGTGCCCCTCGTGCGCAAAACCTTGGTCCACGCATCGCACGACTGGACAGAATAGCCCCTTACATCATGGTTTCCGTCGGTCTTTATATCCTGATCAACAGCCCAACCGACGCCATGTGATTTTAGCGGATCAGTAGCCGCGCCAAATCCAGCCACCGCCAAAGATTCGGCTGCCTTCAGACGCGTAGAAGACACAGGCCTGACCCGGAGAAATGCCCTCCTCGGGCGTCAGCAGCTCGACTTCGGCGGTGGTGTCTGACAGGGGGCGAACGATCGCCTCGCGCGGTGGGCGAGTGGACCGGACCTTGACCTTCAGATGCCATTCCTCGCGCGACGTGAACGGCTCATCCCCAAGCCAGTTGATTTCGCGCACGGGTACTGTACGGGTTGCCAGCATTTCCTTGGGGCCGACAACCACCTGCTTCTTGTCCACGTCCAGCTTGACGACATAAAGCGGTTCGCTCAGGCCGCCAATGCCAAGCCCGCGCCGTTGGCCAATCGTATAGTGGATTACGCCGTTATGCTGTGCCAGCACACGACCGTCGGCATGGACGATCTCGCCGGGTTCAGCCGCACCGGGGCGCAGTTTTTCGATCACACTGGCATAGTTGCCATCGGGCACGAAACAGATGTCCTGACTATCGGGTTTGTCGGCCACGGCCAGCCCGTATTGCGCCGCCATCTCGCGCGTCGCGTCTTTCGAGGGCAGGTGGCCCAGCGGAAACCGGAGGAAATCCAACTGTTCAGACGTCGTCGAGAACAGGAAATAGGACTGATCGCGGTTCGCATCCTCGGCGCTGTGCAATTCCGGGCCGTTCGGGCCCATCTTGCGCTGAATATAGTGACCGGTGGCCATGCAGTCAGCCTCAAGGTCCTTGGCGGTTTCCAGCAGGTCCTTGAACTTTACCCGCTCATTGCAGCGGATGCAGGGCACCGGGGTGGCGCCCGCCAGATAGCTGTCGGCAAACTCGTCGATCACCGCGTCCTTAAAGATGTTCTCATAGTCCAGAACGTAGTGCGGAAAGCCGCGTTCTTCCGCTACGCGCCGCGCATCGTGAATGTCGATCCCTGCACAGCACGCGCCTTTCTTAGCCAGCGCCGCACCATGGTCATACAACTGCAGCGTCACACCCACGACGTCATAGCCCTGATCGGCCAGATGTGCCGCCACAACAGAACTGTCCACACCGCCGGACATGGCCACAACCACCCGCGTTTCCGACGGGGGTTTAGCAATGCCAAGCGAGTTCAACGGTGTCTCGGTATCGAGGGCCATGACGATTCCAGTGCGGATTAAGAAAGACCGGCAGAATATAGGAAAATTCTACACACTCTCAAGGGGTGGTTTCACCCAGCGTTAAGCACGCTGGCTTCAGCGTTGTCGCAGCAGAAAAGGTTATGAAGATGTATTTGCACAAAGTTGAAGGACCACGATCCGTAACCCTGCCGGATGGAACGGTTTTGTCGCGCGCAGACCTTCCTCCTGCGGACACGACACGATGGGTGGCATCGCGAAAAATCGTTGTTGTTCGCGGCGTACTTTACGGCCTGATCACGCTGTCTGACGCAAAGTCACGGTATGGGTTGAGCGATGAGGAGTTCAATTCCTGGGTCTCGGCCGTTGCGGAGCATGGAAAAGACGCCCTGAAAGTGACGGCTTTAAAAAATATCTACAACGTAAAGATGAAAGTGAATAAGTGATTCAACGGTAACGTCAGGTTAACCATTTTTGAGCAGGCTTAACCTAATTGGTACGTTGAACCGAATTGGAGCAGTAAATGCGTATACTTCTTGTCGAGGATGATCCCACTACGTCGAAAAGCATCGAATTGATGTTGACCCACGCCAACCTCAATGTCTATGCGACCGACCTCGGCGAGGAGGGGATCGATCTAGCAAAACTTTATGATTACGACCTGATCCTTCTGGACCTGAACCTGCCTGATATGAATGGGCACGAAGTATTACGTCAATTGCGCATTGCGCGGGTTGAAACCCCGATCCTGATCCTGTCTGGCGCTGACGACACCGAAAGCAAAATCAAAGGTTTCGGTTTTGGTGCTGACGACTACATGACCAAACCTTTCCACCGTGAAGAACTGGTTGCACGTATTCACGCAATCATTCGCCGATCAAAGGGCCATTCCCAATCCGTGATCCACACGGGCCGCGTCGCGGTGAACCTGGATGCCAAAACGGTTGAAGTCGAAGGCAAAGCCGTGCACCTGACCGGCAAGGAATACCAGTTGCTAGAACTGTTGAGTTTGCGCAAAGGCACGACGTTGACCAAGGAGATGTTCCTGAATCACCTCTATGGCGGCATGGACGAACCCGAACTCAAGATCATCGACGTCTTTATCTGCAAGCTCCGCAAGAAACTCAGCAACGCGACGGGCGGCGAAAACTATATCGAGACAGTCTGGGGCAGGGGATACGTCCTGCGAGACCCACAAAGTAACAGAATGGTCGACAGGCGGGTGGCGGTCGGTGCGTAACCCGGATTTTGAAATCTGGCCGTTGGTTCAGAGCGGTACCTTCAGTCTGTGAACGGCACGTCTGGACGTGAGAATAACCTCGCCCTATCACTGAGTTCCAAGATTACGTGACAGGGCGAGGGCATGAGCGATTCAACACCAGTATCCGAGCTGACAGAAGCACAGGCCCGATCCGAGCTTGCACGGCTGGCCCCGCTGATTTTACAGGCCAACACACTGTACCACTCGGAAGACGCACCCGAGATTTCGGACGCCGAGTACGACAGCCTCAAACAGCGAAACGCTGAGATTGAACGCCGCTTTCCGCACCTGAAAAGAACGGACAGCCCATCCGACCAGGTAGGTGCCCGACCTTCTGACGGGTTTTCTAAGGTCTCCCACGCCGTCCGAATGATGTCTCTTGGAAATGCGTTCAGCGAAGAAGATGTCGTCGATTTTGACCGCTCAGTTCGCAAGTATTTGGGTTTGTCGGATACGCAGCCGCTGTCCTTTACGGCGGAGCCAAAAATAGATGGTTTGTCTCTATCGCTCAGATACGAAAAGGGAATTTTGGTTCAGGCAGCGACCCGAGGGGATGGAGAGGTCGGCGAAAACGTGACAGCAAATGCGCGTACGATTTCCGATATTCCCCAGATCGTATCAGATGCTCCCGATATTCTTGAGGTCCGGGGCGAAGTTTACATGTCTCACAAGGATTTTGAGGACCTGAATGCACGTCAGGAGGCTTTGGGTGACAAACTTTTTGCCAACCCACGCAACGCGGCTGCCGGATCTCTCAGGCAACTGGATTCGGCAATCACGCGATCGCGACCGCTCAGGTTTTTTGCCTATGCATGGGGCGAATTGTCCGAACCTTTGGCCGACACGCAAATGGGCGCAATTGAGCGATTGGCCGGTTTTGGGTTTTCGACCAATCCACTGACCGCCGTTTGTGACACCAAGGACCAAATCCTGAACCACTACCGAAGTATCGAAGCGCAGCGCGCAACGCTTGGGTATGATATTGATGGCGTCGTTTACAAAGTAAATGACCTGTCTTTGCAATCTCGGCTTGGATTCAGGTCCACGACACCCAGATGGGCAATTGCTCATAAGTTCCCAGCAGAACTCGCATGGACCCGGCTTGAGGCGATCGACATTCAGGTTGGCCGAACAGGGGCGCTTAGCCCGGTCGCGCGCCTGCATCCGGTGACAGTCGGCGGTGTTGTCGTATCTAATGCGACGCTCCACAACGAGGACTACATCGTCGGGCGCGACGCCAAAGGTGGGATTATTCGGGAGGGTAAGGATTTTCGCATCGGCGACTGGGTTCAGGTTTACCGAGCAGGTGATGTCATTCCCAAACTTGCGGATGTCGACATTTCGAAACGCCCGGCTGACGCAGAACCTTATGTGTTCCCAACGACTTGCCCAGAATGCCAAAGCGACGCGGTTCGCGAGGAAGGCGACGCCGTAAGGCGCTGTACAGGAGGCATAATCTGCCCAGCCCAAGCCGTTGAGAAGCTGAAGCACTTTGTCTCGCGTAAGGCATTCGACATCGAAGGTCTGGGTGCCAAACAAATTGAGATGTTCTATGACGACTCTGATCTTCCGGTCAGAACCCCAGTTGATATCTTCACCCTGCAATCCCGCGACGCCGCAAACCTGAACAAGCTGGCGAACCGCAAGGGCTGGGGCGCGCAAAGCGCTGGTAACCTGTGGGCTGCGATTGATGAAAAGCGGGACATACCGTTCGGACGTCTTTTGTTTGCGCTGGGAATCCGCCACATGGGCGAAGCCGCGTCAAACCTGATCGCCAACCATTATGGGTCCTGGGAAGAGTTCGAAGAAGCCATCACCGCCGCCGCGGATTTTGTCGGTCCTGAGTGGGAAGATTTGCTGGCCATTGACGGGATCGGAGAGATCATGGCCCGCGCATTAGTTTCAGCATTTGCCCAAAATGCCGAGCGGTCCAGCATCGACGCTCTGGTGGCTCAGTTGGACGTACAGAAAGCGACTAGACCCGACACCTCTGGTAGTCCTGTGGCTGGTAAAACAGTTGTCTTCACCGGCACACTGGAAAAAATGACCCGCGCCGAAGCCAAGGCACGGGCCGAATCCCTGGGTGCGAAAGTATCCGGCTCGGTCAGTAAGAAAACCGATTTGCTCGTGGCTGGACCGGGCGCTGGATCAAAGGCAAAAAAGGCGGCGGAATTGGGTATCCAAACGCTGGACGAAGACGGCTGGCTGACCTTGATCGGCGCGTCATGAGCGGAAGGCCCGAAGTCCTGTTCCCACTGTTTGCCGGGCTAGAAACACTGGAAGGAGTGGGTCCCAAGACCGCGCAAACCATGGTGCAGGCCGGGGTTGAAACACCCCGAGATGTGCTTTTCGGTTTGCCTTATGCAGTGATAGATCGACGTAAAAGGGATACGATCCAGGGCGCTGATCTCCCGACAACCTTGACGGTTGAGGTGACGGTGGGACCGCATAGACCGCCGCGCAATAAGGGTGGTGCCTATCGTGTTTACGTCGAGGATTCGCAGGCAGAGTTCCAATTGGTTTTCTTCCATGCACGCGGAGATTACTTGAAAAAGGTTCTGCCCGAAGGATCGCGACGGGTGATATCGGGCAAACTAGAGCTGTTCGACTGCATGGCCCAGATGGTTCACCCCGATCATATGCTTCCGTTGGAAAACGCCTGCGACATACCGGAGTTTGAATCGGTCTATCACCTGACTCAGGGGATAACGCAAAAGACGGCTTACAAAGCAGCTCGTAGCGCATTGTCCCATGCGCCTGAACTGGCTGAATGGATTGATCCGGCGCAAGTCACCAAACAAGAGTGGCCTGACTGGGCAACTGCAGTCAAAGCAGCCCACAACCCACAAGGCGCGGATGATATCGCAAGCCATGCCCCTGCAAGACAACGCTTGGCTTATGATGAGTTGTTCGCTCATCAGATGACCCTCGCTTTGGCCCGGCAAAGGGAGCGAAAGGCGAGGGGCGTTGTCAGTGTTGGAACAGGCGCGCTTCAATCCAAGGTTCTGGCGAGCCTTCCGTACAAGCCAACCGGCGCGCAGATGCGGGCAATTGATCAGATCGCGGCGGATTTGGCCTCGGACGCGCGGATGAATCGTCTGTTGCAGGGGGATGTCGGTGCCGGCAAGACGCTGGTGGCATTCATGGCGCTGCTGGTCGCGGTCGAGGCCGGAGGGCAGGGCGTGATGATGGCTCCGACCGAGATACTTGCCCGTCAACATCTTGAAGGGCTGCGCCCCCTTGCCGAAGAGGCCGGAATTGTTCTGGAGATACTGACAGGACGCGATAAAGGGGGCGAACGGCGCAACAAATTGGATGCATTAAAAAAGGGTGACATTCAAATTCTGGTCGGAACCCATGCGGTCTTCCAAAATGACGTGGAATTTCGCGACTTGCGACTGGCGATCGTGGATGAGCAGCACCGATTTGGTGTTCGGCAAAGGATGGAACTGTCCGAAAAAGGGCGTGGTGCCGATGTATTGGTGATGACGGCAACGCCAATCCCGCGCAGTCTGGCTTTGGCCCAATATGGCGACATGGACGTGTCTGTTCTGGATGAAAAGCCTCCGGGCCGCAAACCCATCAAGACGGCTGTTGTCAGCACAGACCGTATGGAAGAAGTGATCACTCACTTGCGGCGGGCCATTGACGAGGGGCGGCAATGTTATTGGGTGTGCCCGCTGGTTGACGAGTCCGAAGTATCGGACCTCACAGCCGCTGAAGAGCGCTTCAAGCGGTTGCGAGCAATTCTCGGGGATAACGTGGTGGGTTTGGTGCATGGCCAAATGCCACCGGCAGACAAAGACGCCGCCATGAAAGCGTTTCAGGAAGGTCAGACCAAGGTTCTGGTCGCGACCACTGTTATCGAAGTCGGCGTAAACGTTCCCAACGCCACCATCATGGTCATTGAGCGCGCCGAGATCTTCGGTTTGGCGCAATTACACCAACTGCGAGGCCGTGTCGGTCGTGGAGTAGCGGATTCGACCTGCTTGTTGATGTACCAACCCCCGCTGAGTGAGGGCGGGCGCAAACGTCTGGAAGTATTGCGTGAAACCGAGGATGGATTTCGGATATCCGAAACAGATCTGCAGATGCGCGGCGCCGGAGACCTTATTGGGACGGCCCAATCCGGGTTGCCCAAATTTCGGATCGCTGATCTTGAGCGGCAAGCCGGTCTGATGGCCATCGCGCAAACGGATGCCAGAGCTTTCCTAGCGAAAGACCCAAAACTAAGCTCGGACAGGGGGCAAGCGGTGCGTGTTCTTCTGTGGCTGATGAAGCAGGATCAGGCGATCCGTTTGATTTCAGTTGGTTAGAGAAAAATTTACCGTTAGTTCACAAATGTTCTCAAAAAGTTCTTTACCGACTCAATGAAATGTGAGAACAAAAGGTCAACAAAGGATTAAAGCTCTGACCGGAGGTGACCCATGTTGACCCAGATAAAGACCGCCATCACCCGCTCGCAATCTACGCTTTTGCAGGATGCAGCCGGTGCCGTTTCTTTGGTGGTTATTCTGATGGTTGCCCTCCACCTGCCCGGAGCGTTCTAACCTTTTCTGCCTGCGATCTCGTGCCGACCAAACCCGCGCTGTCATCCCCATATCAGTCAAGGGTGACCTGCCTGTCCCAATTCCCTTGAAGGGGCCTTGCCTCGGCCCCGTGCGGACCTCCGGACCCACACGAGAAACGCACATCCTGCCGCCGCCCTTTCCGCCCGGAAGGTGCGGCGGTTTTTTTACAATTGCCCGGTTTTCATAATTTCCAGCATCGCCGACAGAACAGAGTTCACGGCGACAGAGGCCAATATCATCCCCATGACACGGCTTATGATCGCGGCACCGGAATGGCCAATCAGCCGAATGATAGGCTCGGCCAGCAGCATAAGCACAAATGCAATGGCCACGACCGAAATCATGACAAGTGCCGTAATTCCCTGGTCAGCAACGCTGTATCTGTTGTTGTCCGTCAGAATTACGATGGCCAACATAGCACCGGGCGAGGCCAAAGATGGAACCGCCAGCGGAAAAATGGCCGGGTTGTGCTGGTGCATCTGGTCTTTGATATCTTCCTCGGCGGCGCGTTGTTCAGTGTCCTGCTTGCTTTCGCCAAAAATCATGGTCAGCGCGAACAGGAACAGAATAATGCCGCCTGCAACCTGAAATGAGTTCAGCCCGATATCCAGCGCCTCGATCAGCAATTGCCCGAAGACTAGAAAGAACAGAAGAATTCCAGCGCTGATAATTGATGCAACCAACGCCATCTTGCGCCTTGCTGCAGCCTCCAGCCCGGCGGTAACGGCAATGAAAACGGGGATCGTGCCGATGGGATCAATCACAACCCAAAGCGTGACGAAATGTTCCAGCAAGTTGTTCAAGTCACAAACTCCCCTTGATTTCGCAGGAGGTTAGACTGAATTGCCAGAAAAAACTATGGTTACGCGCAGTTTGCTTGTTCAGCCTGCTCCATCGCTTCGGCCGTTGCGTCCAAAGCAAGTAGAATCGAAGCATGGCGGTTCTTATATTCGCGGGCAGGCATCAAAACCTCCAACCCGTCAAACGGGGCGTCAGGGGCAGGGCCATCCTTTTTGAGCATATCGGCCAGTTGATCGCGCGCCGTTTCTATCTGCGCTCTGGTTGCCCCGATAACAGCGCCCCCAACAACGGCGGCCGATGCCTGACCCAAGGCACAGGCTTTCACATCCTGCCCAAATTCCGCAACACGCCCATCCTGAACCTTCACATCAACGGTCACGGTCGATCCGCAAAGAGGCGAGCGTTTCTTCACCGTCGCGTCCGGATTCTCAAGCCGGTCCAAATGGGGAATATCCGAAGCCAGCGCCAGAATTCGGCCAGAGTATAACTTAATCAGGTCATTATCGCCGGACATGGCTTTCCCTCGTTGATTGTTCCTCATACATAGTGAGCATCCACCCGGATGCAAAAGGTTTTTATGATGCAAGCAAGCGCCACATTCGACCCGACCACTTTGAAATATAACGATGCGGGTCTTATCCCTGCCATTGCTCAGGACGAAACTTCGGGCGAAGTTCTGATGATGGCGTGGATGAATGCGGAAGCCATTGAAAAAACGCTGGAAACGGGCCGCATCACCTATTGGTCGCGTTCACGTCAGTCCTTTTGGATCAAAGGAGAAAGCTCTGGCCACACGCAGGAGTTGGTGGATTTCCGTGTGGATTGTGACCGCGATTGCTTGCTTGTTCTCGTTCATCAGACCGGCCCGGCCTGCCACACAAATCGGCGGAGCTGTTTTTATACTGCCGTTCGGGAAGGTGACGAGATCGAACTAATGTCACCTATGACATAAACCCACCATCGCCCTTATATCCGCCGGGCTTTGGCCCTCGGCGCGGTACTTTGCGATTGCGCGCGCATCGTCACGTTTTGCTAGTCGTTTGCCGGTGTCATCACGGATCAATTTGTGATGATGGTAAACCGGAGAGGTCAAGCCAAGCAGAGACTGCAACAGAATGTGGATCCGTGTTGCCTCAAACAGATCCTGCCCGCGCACCACGTGGCTAACGCCCTGTTCCGCGTCATCCAATACAACGGACAGGTGGTATGAAGTGCCCATATCCCGCCGGGACAAAACGACGTCACCGATCGTTTCGATCATTTCTTGCCCGCTGAAAGTAATCCACCCGGTTTCACCTTCAGGCCCCACTCCATCTTCTTGAAACCCTGCCGATTTTCCAAACAAATCAACTGTGCGATCCACCGCCGCAACCATGTCCAATCTCAGCGGTACTGTTCGTGGCATCGGTCCGGTTCTATCCGATTTTTTCCGGCATGTACCCGGGTAGATTATGCCATCAGGCCCAAGCAAAGGGGCACCTTCCTGCGGTGCCCCAACGGCTGCAGCAATATCGCGGCGATTGCACGTACAAGGATAAAGCAAACCATTGTTCCAGAGCGTTTCAAGGGCGTGCTCATACACATCCAGCCGCAAAGATTGTCTCATAACCGGCGTGGGCCAAGTAATTCCAAGCCAGTGTAAATCGTCGAAAATCCGGGTTTCCCATTGCGGACGCGAACGTGCGCGGTCGATGTCTTCTATCCTGAGAAGAAATGAACCCTCATGCGACGTGGCCATATCGCAGGCCAAAAGCGCCGAATACGCATGTCCAAGATGCAGGGGGCCCGTCGGAGAGGGCGCAAACCTAGTTACGAATGTCACGACTTTTCAACAATATAGACATCTGATTTGAGGTCCATGCCCGGCAGATGAGGGCCATGCTCACGAAACAGCAGGCGCGTCGCCCCCATGTCCAGCCAATCGTTCAGCCGACAGGTATAAGTGTGATCTGCAAGTGTGTGATCATTGAATGAAAATGCCAGAAGACCCCCTTTGGGCAAAGCATTCATCAACAGATCAAATGTCTCGGGCGGGGCGGCGCCGACGCTGATGACACCAATGGCGGCAATCGCCTTGTACGCACCTTGCTGCAAAGGGTTTGGGTCGGACAGATCGAACGTCGACAACCGTCTGTAAACCCCCTTGGCCTCGGCGCCTTCTAACATCTTTGGTGAAGGGTCTACGCCGTCGATGACCCTGAATCCAACCGCGTGCAGCGCCTCGCCGGACAAACCAGTGCCACAGCCATAGTCCAGAACAGGCGTCTGAGCTTCGGGCATATGCGACCAAAGCGCCTCGGCAAGGCGACCGGGAGTGACATAGCCATGGGCAGCCACTTCGGAATCGTATGACGACGCCCATTTCTGATAGTGCGCGCGCGTGGCTTCGGGTGTGTCCAGCCCATACGCGTCTTTTAGGTAATCGTCGTTCATGCCCGTATGTTAGGCCGCTGACACGGGCTGCGTCCAGTCAGCAATGTGACAGCCACTTGGACCACTCGGCCTTGGCACGGTCTGTGTAGGCCTTGTAACGGTCTTTCCGCCCTCGGCGGCCCCCTTTGAGGCCATCAACAGGACGAAACAGGCCGAAATTTACGTTCATGGGCTGAAACGTCTTTGCTTCGGCCCCGCCTGTAATGTGGTGAATCAAGGCACCCATGGCGCTGTCCTGCGGGACCGTCGGCATATCCTGCCCAAGGATTTCCGCGGCGGCCAGACGCCCCGCCAGCAATCCCATGGCCGCGCTTTCCACATAACCCTCAACACCAGTGATTTGCCCGGCAAATCGAATGTTGGGCTTGGACTTCAACCGCATTTGCGAATCCAAAAGCGTGGGCGAATTGATGAAAGTGTTCCGGTGGATACCGCCCAGACGCGCGAAGCTTGCATTTTCCAGACCAGGGATCATCCGGAACACCTCAGTCTGAGCGCCGTATTTCATCTTGGTCTGAAAGCCCACGATGTTGAACAGCGTGCCAAGCGCGTTGTCGCGCCTAAGCTGAACAACCGCATGGGGTTTCACATCAGGCTGATGCGGGTTGGTAAGGCCGACTGGTTTCATAGGGCCATGTCGGAGAGTCTCGCGCCCGCGTTCAGACATAACCTCAATCGGCAGGCAGCCGTCGAAATAGCCAGCAGTTTCGCCTTCGTGAAACTCGGTCTTTTCGGCGGCCAACAGCGCATCAATGAACGCCTCATACTGTTCCCGATCCATTGGACAATTCAAATAGGCGGTCCGCTCTTCCTCGGTCTCGCCTTTGTCGTATCGCGATTGCATCCACGCTTTGCTCATGTCGATGCTGTCTGCATAGACGATTGGTGCAATCGCGTCGAAAAACGCCAACGAGTCCGCTCCGGTTTCCGCGCGGATCGAATCTCCGAGCGCTGTCGAAGTCAAAGGCCCCGTCGCAAAGATCCATTTGCCATCATCGGGCAGGGCGGTCACTTCCTCTTCCGAGATCTGCACACGGTCATGCGACTTGAGCTTTGCGGTCACGGCCTCGGCAAACGGGTCGCGATCCACGGCAAGCGCACCACCGGCTGGCAAGCGGTGTGCATCAGCCGTGGTCATGATCAAACCGTTTGCCGCGCGCATTTCCCAATGCAGCAGCCCAACCGCATTCTGCTCGTCATCGTCCGATCGGAACGAGTTCGAGCACACCATCTCGGCCAGGTTACCGGTTTGATGCGCAAAGGTGCCAACTTTGGGCCGCATTTCGTGGATGACCACGTCAACGCCCATTTCCGCTGCTTGCCAAGCTGCTTCGGACCCGGCCATGCCGCCGCCCACGATATGCAATGTCTTTGTCATGTGCTGCCACATAGGGCAGAGCGCACGCCAACGCAAACGACTGTTGATCAGGGGAAAGAAAAAGGGGAGGTTTTTTGGGATCGCCGCTGCGGGAATGTCAACGCCAGTGAGAGAAACCAGCTCGGAGGGACCTTCCGCCCACGGCGACCCAAAAGTTCAAGCAAGGCCTTAGCCTTGTCTCAGCATTGCCACAGTGTCGCCCTTTTGAAAAGTCCAAAAATACGAACAGTGGCGAAAAAGGTTTAATATCGTCGCCTTATTGATCCCAATTTGGCGGCCTTTTTTCGATAAATGCAGATATTCCTTCTTCGGTATCCCGATGCAGCATATTTTGTGCCATTACCTCACCCGTATACGCGTAGGCTTGTTCAATGGGCATTTCCAGTTGCTGATAGAAGGCCTGTTTCCCGATTTTCACCGCTGATCCAAGCTTGGTCGCCAGTTGATCTGCCAGCGCCTGTGTCTCGTGTTCCAGCAGCATTTCTGGTGCCACGCGATTGACCAGACCCAGTTCAGACGCCCGTTCCGCCGAGATGAAGTCGCCTGTTGTCAGCATTTCGAAAGCACGCTTTCGCGGGATATTGCGGCTGAGGGCCACCATCGGCGTTGAACAAAACAAGCCGATATTCACACCGTTGACACCAAACCGCGTCCCTTCGGCAGCAACCGCCAGATCGCAACTGGCAACCAATTGGCAGCCCGCTGCAGTCGCAATCCCATGTACCTGTGCAATAACAGGCTGAGGAAGAGATTGGATCGACAGCATCATTCGGGTGCACTGGGCGAACAAGTCCTGAAAATACGCCTTTCCTCTATCTTCAGCCTGACGACCAGCGGTCATCTGCTTTAGATCGTGGCCAGCGCAAAACCCTTTCCCGGCCCCCGAAAGGATAACGACGCGAATAGAACTGTCCTCTCGAAGCGCATCAAGTTCCGCTTGCAGAGCAGCAAGCATTTCCTCGCTGAGGGCATTCAGGCGATCCGGCGCGTTCATCTTCAGCCTGGCAACGGCACCTGTGTCGCTACGTTCCAGAATTCCCATCTTGCCCTCCGATCTGATGTGAGGCCAACTCTAGGTCGGCAATTCGAGGAGGGGAAGTATGTCGTTGGTTTTGAACCGCGAAGAGCTGTCGGATTACATGGCGCAGGTGTTTCCGCAGGTACAGGATGACTTTGTCGTTGAAGACGTGACAAAAGATACGATCGTCATGCGACTCGTCGTCGAGGACAGGCACCTGAGGCCGGGCGGAACCGTATCGGGGCCCTCGATGTTCGGCTTGGCGGATGTCTGCGTTTACGCGCTCATCCTTGCGCGAAAGGGGCGATTGTCCCTTGCGGTTACAACAGGATGCTCGATGGATTTCATGCGCAAACCAGATGGAGACAAGGACATGATTGCCCGTTGCAGGTTGCTAAAGCTTGGAAGGACTTTGGCGGTCGGGGATGTGCTTATGTATTCGGTAGGTTCGGACAAGCCGGTTGCCCGGGCCACAATGACGTATTCACTTCCGCCGGAAGGGTCTTCTGCCGAATCCTTTGGATAAAAAATGGCCGGGCGAGCCCGGCCAAGGAAGAGGTCCCTTATGGGACTGGGGAAAACCTATCCGTGCCAGAACGGACGATTGATCTCGCGGTCTGCCTGATGGCGGGTCAGCCCAACATCACGCAGCATCCGATCATCCAGTTTTGACAAATTGACCCTGCTGCGGCGTTGACGTTCCCACTTGGTGACAGTCGCCGCAAACCGCACGGCCAGCGCAGCGATCAAAGGCAGCCGAGGGCTGTCGTTCAGCAGCAAAAGGGCGGGGGTGTGCATTGCGCGTGTCATAGTGGGTATCCTTTCAATTGTATTGACACAAACGTAATATGTTCGGTATGTGTGATTGATACATTTCCAATTGTGTCGAAATCAAAGGAAGAATTGTAATGGATACAATTTGGCCGGAGTCACTGCCAAAATCCAAAGGCCCCAAGTATACATTGGTGGCCGACACAATTCGAAAAGCCATTGATAACAAGTTACTGGACGTCGGAGCCAAGCTTCCACCGGTCCGTGAATTGGCGTATCGGTTACAAATCACGCCCGGGACCGTTGCACGAGCCTACACGATCCTGACTGATGAGGGGTTGTTACAAGCCGAAGTCGGGCGTGGTACATTCGTGGCCCCTCCGAAATCACCGATTCTGGACGATGTCTGGGCGCGGCAGTTGCATCTGCGGGACGACAAATACAATGCCAATGTCAGTTTGTTCAGCCCGCGATTGGCAGATGTGGGGCAGGTGACCCTTATCCGGGAATGCCTTAACAAGGTTTCGCAGGCAGATCCGGGGCTGTTCCTGAACTATCCGACCCGCGACGCCTATCAATCCGTACGACAAACTGTGGTCGAATGGTTGTCGGACCTGCCGTTGGGGGCGCTGTCACATGACGACATTGTACTGACACATGGCGGCCAGAACGGACTTTGCCTTGTGTTTCAAACCATCTTGCGTGGACCTAAACCTGTCGTTCTGGTCGAAGACCTTTCCTATGCAGGGTTTCGCCGCGCCGGAGAGTTGATGCGCGCCGAAGTTGTCGGCGTGAAAATGGACAAGTGGGGGATTGATCCACAAGCCATGGAACAAGTTTTGCGCCAAACCGCCGCGCAGGCCGTCTGTGTTTCGCCCGAGGTGCAGAATCCAACTGGCGCCCACGCTCCGCTGGAGCGGCGCAAGGAAATCGTGGAAATTGCCCGCCGCTTTGATTTGCAAATCATAGAAGACGACTGCTATCGCATGGGCGATGCCCGCGAACCCAGCTACCGCGCACTGGCACCGGAACGCGGGTGGCATGTGTCGTCAATCTCAAAAACGCTGACACCGGCATTGCGGGTTGGCTTTGCGATCGCGCCGCGGGAACGAAGTGTCGATCTGCGTCGATCTGCGGAATACGGGTATTTTGGCCTTGCACAGCCTCTGGCGGAATTGACTCGGTTACTGTTGTCAGACCCGAGAACCCGACGGATCGCAAAGGATGTGCGCCTGAAAATGGGCGAATATGTGCGTGTGACTGTCAACGCTCTTGGCGGTTTCGACCTGAGCTGGGCGCCGGATGTGCCATTTGTGTGGCTGAATTTGCCCTCAGGCTGGCGCGCGGCCGCATTCAGCCGCGCTGCCGAACGGGAAGGCATACAACTGAGGTCGGCCGACGAGTTCGCATTGCGTGACGGTCGCGCCCCAAACGCGGTGCGCATTGCAATGAACGGCCATGTGTCTCTGGAACGGTTTGAAGAGGCAATGCAGCGGCTGAGATCCCTGTTGGACAATCCACCCGAGCAAATCAGCGTCTAATCATGGGGTAAAATAATACCTATTTTTCAAATCTTTGTTATTAAACAATTTTATTAGACTTAACGTTGTTGACGTGCACCACGCACCCCTCTAAATACGCTCCATCGAATTCGGGCCGCTCTGTCTTGGGGCGGTCTTTCACATCAAACAGGACTATCCTGCCATGAAAACCTTTTCTGCAACACCTGCAGACATCGACAAGAAATGGATCCTGATCGACGCCGAAGGCGTTGTTCTGGGTCGTCTTGCCTCGATCGTCGCCATGCGCCTGCGTGGCAAGCACAAAGCGTCGTTCACACCCAACATGGACATGGGCGACAATGTCATCGTGATCAACGCTGACAAAATCCAGATGACCGGCAAGAAGCGCGAAGAGAACTTCTACTGGCACACGGGTCACCCGGGCGGCATTAAATCCCGCACCAAGCAGCAGATCCTCGAGGGTGCACACCCCGAGCGCGTCGTGACCCAAGCGGTCAAGCGCATGCTGCCGGGCAACCGTCTGGCGCGTCAGCAGATGACCAACCTGCGCGTTTATGCCGGTGCCGAGCACCCTCATGAGGCGCAAGCGCCCGAAGTTCTGGACGTTAAGTCCATGAACAAGAAAAACACCCGGAGCTAATGACCGATGGCTGATCAGATCAATACTCTCGAAGAGCTGAGCGCCGTCGCAGGCGTTGAAACCGTGGCCGAAGAAGTCATCGCACGTGAGCCCGTGCGTGACGAGCTGGGTCGCTCCTACGCCACCGGCAAGCGTAAAGACGCTGTTGCCCGCGTTTGGATCAAGCCGGGTTCCGGCAAGGTCACCGTCAACGGCAAAGACCAGGACAAGTACTTCGCTCGTCCCGTTCTGCAGCTGATCCTGCGCCAGCCTTTCCAGGTTGCCGGTGTAGAAGGTGAGTTCGACGTTGTTGCAACCGTCAAAGGCGGTGGCCTGACCGGTCAAGCCGGCGCGGTCAAGCACGGCATCTCGAAAGCGCTGCAACTCTATGATCCGTCGCTGCGTGGCGCACTGAAAGCCGCTGGCTTCCTGACCCGCGACAGCCGCGTTGTGGAACGTAAGAAATACGGTAAGCGCAAAGCGCGTCGTTCGTTCCAGTTCTCGAAGCGTTAATCGCTGCGGATATCGAATTGGAAAGGGCTCGCGTCTGCGAGCCCTTTTTCTTTGGAACGGTTATTCTTCGTAGACTTTTTTCCAGACGCCGTTGTCAACAACACTGACATAGACGGTATCCGCACCCTGGTGATCGTCGGGACCGTAGGTGATCTCATTCCCAACCAACTCATCTGTGTAGCTCAACGACTCCATCGCGGCGATAAAGCTGTCATGCGTCAGATCGGGCCCTGCGGCTTCCAGCGCTTTGACCATCATTTCAGCCGCTGCGTAGCCAAGCATCGAAAATCCTACAGGGTCTTCACCGGTTGCGGCTTTGTATTCCTCGATAAAGGCGGCCGGGGCAGGTTCCTCCGCACGCGCCCACAGGTCCTGCCACGAGGCGGCGGCATAAAACCCGTCGGTCACTCCGCCAGGTACCTGAGCGACCACGGTCAGGAAACTGGCCGACGTTCCGAGGAATTTCATATCCTCCAAACCCATCTTCTTGGCTGTTCCGACGACCGTGATCACCTGACGGACCCCCAAGGCCATCGTTACAATGTCGCAGCCTTCTTCCTTGAGCTTGCTCAGCGATCCCACAAAATCGGTTTCATCAGGCTTGTGCGTTGTTTCAGCGGCGAATTCAATTCCGGCTTCTTCGGCACCGGCCTTGCTGCCTTCTAGAATTTCTTCGCCGAAATCCGTGGGCAGGTACATCGTGCACACCTTTTGCGACCCGAACTGGTCGGCGATGTATTTCACACCCACACGGCTTTGGTCAAAGTAAGTCGAGAAGGAAGTGAATTTGTTCTTCATCGGCTCTTGCAACATCTGACGCGCGGCGGTCAAAGGGGCAACGTTCGGAATACCTTTTGGATCCAACAGCTTGAACCCTGCAAGGTTCATAGGTGTGCCCAATGATTGCATCATCGCAAAAACCTTGTCTCGGTTCAGCAACTTGTTATAGCCCTGCATCGCGCGCGGCATCTGATAACCGTTGTCTTCAACGACAAACCGGATCGTGCGCCCGTGCACGCCACCTTCGGCATTCACGCGATCAAACACCACGTTGGCCCCCTTGGTGGACGGCACACCAACCGCAGCGAAAATACCGCTCAGATCATTGACCGATCCGATGACGATCTCATCATCTGTCACGCCCTGAGTTTGTGCGCTGGCAAATGTCGCCGAAGCGGTCAGCGCAGTGGCTGCAGCCATCCCTTTGATCAGAGTCCTCATGTTTTTCCTCCCTTTGGGTAATCCCTTGTCTATTTGTACATGTCTTCAATAAGGTGCCCGTGTTTCTTTTCGACAAAGCTGCGCTTAAGTTTCATGGTCGCAGTAAGTTCATCGTCATCTGCTGTCAGCAAAACGTCGATTAGACGAAAATCCTTGATCTGTTCTACGCGCGCGAACTCTTTGTTGACCTCTGCAACTTCTGACGCGATCTGATCCTTCACATCGGCTGCTGCACACAAAGATGCAAAGTTAGAGAACGGAATTTTTCGATCCTGCGCGAACTTCTCGACGTTTTCCTGATCTATCATAATCAGCGCCGTCAGGAACTTTCGCTTGTCACCGATCACCACTGCGTCCGAGATATAGTGGCTGAATTTCAGTCGGCTTTCGATCTCGGCCGGGGTGATGTTCTTGCCACCTGCGGTAATGATGATGTCCTTTAACCGGCCTGTGATGGAAACATAGCCTTCCTTGTCAATCTGCCCCATGTCACCGGTTTTCAGCCAGCCATCGGCCGTGAATGTCTCGGCGGTTTTTGCGTTATTACGCCAATATCCCTGAAAGACGTTCAGCCCCTTGATTTGAATCTCACCTTCATCTGAGATGCGAACATCATTGCCGGGAACCGGTTTGCCAATCGTGCCGATCTTATTGTCCTCGATGGTATTCAGCGTCGCCAAGCCAGAGGTCTCCGTCATACCGAATCCTTCGACCAACGGCACACCAATGGCCCAATACCACTTGAGCAGATCGGTCGAGATCGGAGCGGCCCCACTACCGCCCCGCCGCATTTTGTCCATGCCGAGCATTCGGCGAAGGTTGCGCAGCACAAGGCGGTCCCACAGCCAGAATTTTGCAGCCACACCCGCAGGCACGGGTTGGCCAGACAGAATGTACTCTGCCCGGGCAAGCCCCGCCTTTAACGCCATCCCAAAAGCGGCACGACCAGCAGGGGTTGCATCCTGCGTCATGATCTGGACCTGAGAATATATTTTCTCCCAAACGCGCGGAACCGCGGTGAAGGTTGAAGGAGAAACCTCTTGCAGGTTCGAAAAGACAGTCTCGGGGCTTTCTGCGAAATTAACCACGCACTTAGCAGCCAATGGGAAATACACGGACACATCCCGTTCCAGGATGTGGCACAGCGGCAAGAAACACAGTTGCTCATCCGTTTCATGGGTCGGCAGAGAATTGGCGCCACACTCGATTGCCGCCAGAACATTTTCATGACTCAGCATTGCCCCCTTGGGAGCGCCCGTCGTACCCGATGTATAAACCAGCAGGGCCGTGTCCTGCGGTGATGCCAAGGCGATTTCGGCCTCGAACCGATCGGGTTCTTCGGCCTCGGCCTGACGCCCGATGTTGTATAGGGCGTCGATCATCATACAACGGTCGTGGTCCAGATCGTGCAGGCCCTCATCCTCAAGGATGATGACGTTCAACAGGCCAGAAACTTCGGTTTCGATTTCAAGGAATTTGTCCAGTTGCTCTTCATTCTCGACCACCAGAAACCGGCTATCGCTGTCATTCACCAAGTATTTCAATTGATTGGCGGAATCAGTCGTGTAGACCCCCGAAGCGATCCCGCCCACGCATTGAATTCCCATATCGAACCAGGCCCATTCCTTGCGGTCCTCGGACAGGATCGAGACAACCTCACCCCTTTGCAAACCCAGCTTTCGCAGGGCCAACCCGATCCACTTTGCGTGTTGCCAGTAATCTGCCCAGGAATAGGCTTTCCAGATGCCGAAGTCCTTTTCCCGATGCGCCGTGCGCGTACCCAGATCGGCACAGCGTTTTTGGAATAGCTGGCTGATGGTCTGGCATTCGTCCACCAGCACGGGGCGTTGGCCGGGGGTGGCGTTGAATTGCACGCCGTTGATCTTGGTCTGAGGGGGCAGGGTGCTGATATTCATTCCACTCACCTCCAGGTCTTTCTGCGTTTCCAGCGGCGGTTTTCCCGCGCGCCTTCTTCCTGAACGCCCAAATAAAAATTCTGGATGTCTTCGGATTTCATCAAGACATCTGCGTCGCCATCCATCACGATGCGCCCGACCTCCATCACGTACCCATGATGCGCTAGCTCCAGCGCAGCGTTGGCGTTCTGCTCGACCAGCATCATGGTCATGTTCTGCTCGTCATTAAGGCGTTTTAGGATGCCGAAAATCTCCTGCACCAGTAGGGGCGACAGCCCTAGTGAGGGCTCGTCCAACAGCATGATCTTCGGGTTCGCCATCAGCCCACGCCCGATTGCCAGCATCTGTTGCTGTCCGCCCGACAGGGTTCCGGCCTCTTGATTGCGGCGCTCTTTGAGGATCGGGAAGTACGAAAACACCAGCTCGCGGTCATGGTCGATCTGTCCCTTATCCGTCGCCGTATAGGCCCCGAGGCTGAGGTTTTCATCGACCGTCAGAAGCGGAAACACTTCGCGTCCTTCGGGGACATGGACGATGCCTTTTTGCACGACCTTATGCGGCTCTGATCCTTGGATTTCGTCGCCGTCAAAGGTGATCTTGCCCTTTTCTGGGTCCATAACGCCTGACACGGTTTTCATCAGCGTCGTCTTGCCTGCACCGTTCGCGCCCAGGATCGACACGATCTGCCCGGGATGTACGTCCAGCGACACGCCGCGAATGGCCATGATCGGGCCATAGAAGCTTTCGATATTGCGAATGGTCAGGATCGGCGCGCTCATGAGGCTTTCCCCAGATAGGCTTCGACCACCGCCGGATGGGACTGCATTTGCGCCGGTGTCCCCAGCGCCAGCATCGCGCCATCGGCCATTGCCAACACCCGGTCAGACACGCCCGAGACCAGCCCCATGTCATGTTCCACCATCAGTACCGTGATCCCCATCTGCCGCCGGATATCGTCGATCCACCAGCGCATATCCGTTGTTTCCTCGACCGACAGGCCCGAGGCCGGTTCGTCCAGCAACAGCAGCTTGGGATCGGTGGCCAATGCGCGGGCGACCTCGACCACTTTGCGCACTCCGTAGGGCAGGCCCGAGATCATCTTGTCGCGGTACGCCTGAAGATCGAGGAAGTCGATGATCTCCTCGACCTTTTCGCGGTTTTCCAGTTCTTGCCGACGAGCCGAAGGCAGGAACAGCACCTCGGACAGCAGGTTGGTTTTGCGGTGCCGATGCCGCCCGACCAGCAGGTTCTGCAACACAGTCGCATGTTCGAACAATTCGATATTCTGAAACGTCCGCGCCACGCCATACGCCGCCACGCCCGAGGGCTTGACCTGCAGCAGATCATGCCCGTCAAAACGGATCGACCCGGCAAACGGATCGTAGAACCGCGAAATCAGGTTGAACACGGTCGACTTGCCCGCGCCGTTGGGGCCAACGATGGCAAAGACTTCGCTTTCCTCAACCGCAAAGGACAGGTCATTCACCGCCGTCAGGCCACCGAATTTCAGGGTCACGTTCTGGAACTCAAGCAAGCTCATCTCAGGCGCTCCGTCTTGAGGTAAGATTTCTGACGTTTGAACATGTCTTTGCGGTAGAAGGGGAACAGTTCGAACCATGTGCGGATTTTCAGCCATCGGCCATACATGCCCATCGGTTCGAACAGGATGAAAGCGATCAGAATCATGCCGAAGATGCCGAACTCCAGCCCTGGAATAGCAACGGTATTGCCGCCGAACAGAGCGCCCACATATTCCTTTGAGATCGACAGGAATTGCGGAAGGAACCCGATAACAACAGCACCCAGAAATGCGCCGTGGATCGACCCCAGCCCACCAATCACGATCATCATCAGCAGTTGAATCGAGATCACAACGCTGAAGGTTTCATTGTTGAACGCGCCCGAGAACATCCCCATCAGCGCACCCGCCCATCCAGTGACGGCGCAGGATAGCGCGAATGAGATCATCTTGGTCCGCGCGATATCAACACCCATCGCCTGCGCTGAAACTTCAGAGTCGCGAACGGCGATAAAGCTGCGCCCCAAAGGTGCACGCAGCAGATTGATATAGCCCAGCGTGACCAGAACCGTAACGCCCAAGACCAGCCAGAAGAATTGAACAGGGGTACCCCAACGGTCGATCGTCAGGCCAAAGATATCTACGCCTCCGATGAATTTTCCGCCGACACCGCCCGTAAGAGGCTCGGCCAGTACGATCACGTCATCCATCAGAATCGAAAGTGCCATGGTGAAGATCGCGAGGTAAATACCGTGCAACCGCAGGGCAGGGATGGCGACCGTCACGCCGGCGATGCCTGTTAGGATACCGGCTAACGGGAAAGCGATCAGGAAGGGTACCCCGGCCTCGAGCAGGATGACATTGGCATAGCAGCCAAAAGCTAGAAACGCCGCGTGGCCCAGACTGACTTGCCCGGTGTGGCCCGTCAGCACCATCAGGCCCAGACCGGCGATGGCCCAGATCAGGACGTTCGTCAGCTCACCCAGATAGAAGTCGTCCAGCCACCAGGGGGCCGCCGCCACCACTGCCAGCAGAGCAAGGTAAAGCCCAAGCTGATAGCCGTCTTTCCAAGGCCGGATGTCCTGCATGTAGTTGGTTTTGAAAACAATCCGCATATGCCTAGACCTTTTTGACCCGAACCTGACTGAACAGCCCGTTGGGGCGGAAGATCAGCACCGCCAGCAACAGCGCATAAGGTGCAATCTGGCTGTATCCTGCAGCGATGTAGCGGCTGGCAAAGGGCTCGATGACGCCGACGATCAACCCTCCGGCCAGCGCACCGGGCAGGCTGCCGAACCCGCCGATCACAGCCGCGGCAAACGCCTTGATCCCCAGCAGGCCCGTAGTTGGATCGACCGAACCTTTGGCGGCAAACAGGATACCCGCGATACCAGCGACCACGCCAGCTAGCCCCCAGATAAACCCCTGAACACGTTTGACGGGGATACCCATGTAATAGGCCGCCAACTGGTTTTGCGATGCCCCCTGCATGGCCAATCCCAGCTTCGTGCGGCTAAAGAAGATGTATAGCCCCCAAGTCAGCAAGACTGTGACGACGATAACCGCAACATCCTCCATCCCCAGCACGAGGCCGCCAAAACGGACCTCTTTCCCGGCCAAAGGGTTCTGCAGCGTTTGCGGCTCGTGCCCCCAGATCAAACCCGCGGCAAACCGGATCACGAAGCCCAATGCGATAGTCAGAATCACAACCGCCGTCTGGCTTTCACCGAACAGTCTTCGGATGATCAACCGGTCCAGCAAATACCCCAGCGCACCCATGATCCCCAACGAGATCGGCAACGCCATCCAGAAAGGAAGCCCCATATATTCGGTATTTGTAAGCCCGATGGTGACGAAAGCCCCCAGCATCATGAAATCGCCTTGCGCGAAATTCACAGCTTCGGTCGCCTTATAAATCAAAACAAAGCCAAGAGCGATCAGGCCATAGACACAGCCGTTCGCCAGCCCGCTGATCAACAGCTGAGCGTTATCCAACTTCACCTCCCATTACCGGTTCAACCGGTATTTTTGGCGCTCCGAACATCCTCCTTTGTTCAGAGCTTTGTTCTACTATGGCGCGATTATCACCTTGCCGTCACCCTTTTTCAGCGCATCCGCCAGACCCGTCACCACGTTCCTAAGAGGAAGCCGTTGCGATACATCCGTTTTCCAGCGACCGTCAGCGAAACGCGCCTGCACTTCACCAACAACGCGCATCTGATCCTCAGGCGGAGTCGAGGTCATCCATTTCGTCAACCAGAACCCTTCAATCTGCTTTCCCATAAAAATTAACTGGCCGGTCTGCGTCAGCGCGGGGGTTTCCGTGCTGAGCTTGCCATAACAAACCCAACGTGCACCGTTAGGCATGGCGCAAAAAATCTGCTCAGATATCTGGTCAGCAACTGCGTCCAGAAAAACCCGTGGCTTCAACTCAGAACTCAGCTTGGAAAATTTCTCCAGCATCATTGAATCCGAGGTAACCAGCACGTCGTGCGCCCCCAAGGATTTCAACGCTTCAACTGCATCTGCGCGACGAACGATCGCGATGGGCTTTAGCCCCAGGTCGCGCCCCAAGCTGCACATCAGCTTGCCTAACTGGCTGGTCGCCGCAGACACGATGAAGGCCTCGCCCGAGTTCTTTGCGATATCGACCATGGCAATGGCGGTCAGCGGGTTTACGATCTGTGCCGATCCATCCTCGTCACTGACATCTGGTCGAAGCGGAATACACATCAGCGCCTGTGTCACGACATATTCGGCCCAAGCCCCAGCGCCCGCCGCAATAAAAGCCACGCGTTTCCCTTGTAACGCCTCGGCGCCTGTGCCCGTTGCCACGACATCCCCACAGCCTTCGAACCCCGCTGCGGTCCCTTTGACACGTGGCTGGCCGTATTCACCTTTGATGAAATGGATATCCGACGGATTTACAGAAGAAGCCCGCAGCTTGATTAAAACCTGTCCGGGACCGGGTACCGGTACCGGTAGATCAGCTTCCGCAAGCCAATCGGCGGCATCATCAATGAATGGTCCTGAGGCTGTGTCCGAATAGCCGTCATGCGTCTGAATAACTGCAAACATTTTAGAGGGCAGGGCGGCCATCGCAAATCCTCTTCTTTGGGTGTTATCTCCACGCCGTGCCAAAAATATTGACAAGACTTCGCGAAAACACTTCCAGGTACGTGTCAGGTTTTCAGTCAGCCAAACAAAGGTTTCGCGCTACGTCAACTTTGTCGGAGACTTACCTAACGGAACTCCGCCACGCGGCCAACGCATCGGGCCGCCACCAATTTGGCGGCCCGCTTTTTTTATTGTCCCTGAAGCAAGGCCTGCAATTCCTGCAGTTTTGCTGCGAACAATTCAGGAGAGGCTTTGATTTCGTCCAGAATGGATATGGCCTTCGTTTTCATATCCTGCGCCAATGCGCTGTTCTGGACCGACGCGACCATCGCATCATAATCGAAATTTTGCACCGTCAGCGTGCCTTCTTCGATCCAGGAATTCAGTAGATCCTGACCTTGCTCTGCCAAAGCAGCCACTTCTTCGCCAGCTTGATTTGCAAGGTCCGTCGCTGCCTGACCTGCTTGATCTGTTGCGTCAGAGGCCTGTTCTGTAACCGACTCCACGGCGTCACTGACGGCATCACCTGCATCCTGAGCCGCTGATTGCAACCGTTCCGCTGGGGTCGGCTCGGGTTGATTCAAATAGTAGTAGATACCAGCACCAATAGCGGCGACCACTACACCTAACACGATAGTACGCGACATCGAAATCTCCTCAGAATATGTGTAACCGGGATGGCTTAAAGATAGGGATTATCCAAGGGGAAATCCTCGGCCACGTCATCAATAAGCGAGTTTAAGCCGGGCAACGCCGATCCCATGCGAAACACCGGCAACATCGCGCCACAAAGGCAAAAAAGCGCACAATACATTTGGGGATAGTGGCGGAGAGACAGGGATTCGAACCCTGGGTGGGCTTGCACCCACAACGGTTTTCGAGACCGCCCCGTTCGACCACTCCGGCACCTCTCCGCGGGGGTCTGTGAGGGGGGGATTTAGTGAGGAACGCGCAGGGGTGCAAGCAGAAAATTCCTGAAATTCAATCTGACGGGATTTTCCATTGCCTGTTGGCGTAAAACGCCTAGGCTCTGATACCATGATACACTCTGCACGCTCTGCCTTTCAGTCGATTTCAGCCCTTGTTGCCACGCTTGCCACACTGTCCCTTCCGGCTGGTGCGGCGGATAGGGACCGGATCGAAGCCTTTCTAACCACCACCGGTTTCGACGTCGCATTGGAAAGCATCGCGCTGGCGTCGGCGTCGGCACCGCAAATGCTGGGAATTGACCCCGAGGGATTCGGCTCGGACTGGACACGCCTGACCGAAGAGGTCTTTGACACCGAAGACATGCACGAAACGGCCGTGTCGATATTGGAACAAACACTCAGCGACGATGCGCTGAACCACGCGGTCGAGTTCTATGCCTCGGATCTTGGGCAGCGTCTGGTCGAGGCCGAGAACGAATCTCATATGATCGAGGATGACGACACCAAACAGCTTGAGGGTCAGGAAATCGTTTCCAGTTTGGTCCAGGAGGGATCCAAGAGGGTGGAAAGCCTCAAACGCATGAACACGGCCATTGACGCCAGTGGTACGGCTTTGCGCGCCCTTCAGGAAATCCAGGTCCGATTCCTGTTGGCCGCCAGCGCGTCCGGCGTCATTGACCTTCAGCTTAGCGCCGACGAACTGCGCCAGATGATGCAGCAAAACGAAATCGGTATGCGACAGGCTTTGCAGCTTTCCGCACTGGCAGGCGCGGCGTACACCTATCAAGGCTTTTCCGACGACGAGGTGATCGCCTATGCCGAAGCGTTGGAAGACCCCCTGATGCAGGAAGTATATGAATTGTTAAACGCGATTCAGTACGAAATCATGGCGATGAAGTTCGAGGTGCTGGCAGTACGAATGGCGGATCTACATCCCGCACAGGATATCTGATGCGCTTCTTGACCACTTTGTTCGTCGCTGTGCTGTGGATCACTCCGCTGAGTGCCGCAGAAAAAGTGGACCGCCTTATGGAGGCGCTGCGCCTGTCCGAGGTTGTCGACATCCTGACAAGCGAAGGTAAAGCGCAAGCGCACACGATGAACGAAACCTTTCTGGGAAACTCAGGCGGTGAGTACTTTCACACCCAGATAGAAGACATCTATAATCCGGACTGGATACATGATCAGATTTCCATGGCTTTCCTCGAAACCCTGACAGACAGCCAGTTGGACCGCGCAATCGTGTTTTTTGAAAGCGACTTGGGTCAAACGATTGTTTCGCTTGAAAACTCGGCTCGATTGGCAATTCAGGACGAAACCATCAAGGAAATGGCGCAGGACAGCTATTTCGCAATCGACCGATCCTCGCAATCTTATCGGCTGATTGACGAATATATCGAGGTCAACGACCTGATCGAAAAGAATGTCCAGAGTTCCCTAAACGCCGACTACAACTTTTTCCGTGCACTCACAGAAGATGCTGGCGGTGACGGGACTGACTTGATTGAGCAATTGCTTCTCGACAAAGACAACATTGAACGGGAAACTGTTACGTGGTTGTATTCCTTCCTGCTTTTGGCCTATCAGCCACTGACCGAGGCACAGATGCGTGAAAACATTGCATTCTCGCGAACGGACACGGGCCGTGCCATGAATGATGCGTTTTTTCTTGGCTTCAATCGTATGTACGACGACGTGTATTACCGCCTCGGTCTAGCAGTTTCGCATGTCCTGAGCGGATCGGACCTGTAAACCGTATTTGATGTTGACTTTCCTCTTCAATCTATGGATAAGCGCGCATCCCGGCCGGATTTTCCGCGCCGGGTCTCGTTATTATTGACCTAAGGGGTTACCCCGAAAGGTCGTCACACAGCCCGAAAAGGGCGCGCTGTTCGAGGTGGCTGAGGCCATTAATGCCCGCAAGGGGACCACAGAACGCGGTTAGACAAAGGAAAGACGCAATGTTTGCGGTCCTCAAGACTGGCGGCAAGCAGTACAAGGTTCAGGCGGGCGATATCCTCCGCGTTGAAAAGCTGGCTGCCGACGCAGGTGAAAAAGTTCAATTCAACGATGTTCTGATGCTGGGCGGTGACGCTCCGGTCGTTGGCGCACCTTTCGTTGAAGGCGCAGGCGTACAGGCCGAAGTGATCGAACAGATCAAAGGTGACAAGGTCATCAAGTTCGTCAAGCGCCGTCGTAAGCACAGCTCGAAGCGTACCGTTGGCCACCGTCAGAAACTGACTCTGGTCAAGATCACTGACATCCTGTCGTCGGGCGCTGACAAGTCGGGCATCAAAGCCGCAACCGGTTCCGCGCCTGCTGGCGAAGCTGCTCCGGCGGCGAAAAAGCCCGCTGCGAAGAAAGCTGAAGCCAAAGCAGAAGCACCCGCTGCTGCTGCCGCTGACGATCTGACCAAGCTGAACGGTGTCGGCCCCGCCGCCGCCAAAAAGCTGAACGACGCTGGTATCGAGAGCTTTGCCGCTCTGGCCGCCTTGTCGGACGAGCAGATTGCTGCTATCGACACCGTCAAAGTGAAACCCGAATGGGTTGAACAGGCCAAAGAACTGGCCAAAGGCTAAGGAGAGAGAGAATGGCACATAAAAAAGCTGGCGGTTCCTCCCGTAACGGTCGCGACTCAGCGGGTCGTCGCCTTGGCGTAAAACTCTATGGTGGCCAAGCGGCCATCGCAGGCAACATCATCGTACGTCAGCGCGGCACCAAGTTCTGGCCGGGCGAAGGCGTAGGCATGGGCAAGGATCACACAATCTTTGCAACTGTTGATGGCGCCGTGAAGTTCCATAAGGGACTCAAGAACCGCACCTTTATTTCGGTCCTGCCAGTGGCGGAGGCCGCAGAGTAAGCCGAAACCCATAAGGTTTAGAAATAAATGGGGGACCGGCAGAAAATGCCGGTCCCCTTTCTCGTTTTTAACACAGTTTTGATCTATGAGCCCGATGACACACGCAGCAAGCACCATACCGCCCCTGTTTCAGGGACGGATTGCCCATGCGGTTGAAGATCGTCTGGGCCGCAAATATCTGATGTGGGCGTTAATTGGTTTCACTGTTGCGTCCGCAATTTACGTGTTGTTCGGAGGAGGAACGCACTCATGAAGCTTGAGACAATAATAAACCAGCCGGTGATAGAAACCGAGCGGTTCGACCTGCGCCCGTTGCGCCGGTCGGATATGGGTCTCATTGAACACTATGCAGGTGATGAACGCGTGGCGCGGATGACGACAGCAATCCCACATCCGCTGCCGCCTGGATCGACCGAAGCCTTTGTGACCCGTGCCATGTCTGATGACCGGGACGAGGATGTTTGGGCCATGGACGCGACCAAGGATGGCGGCCCCGAGCTTATCGGCCTGATTTCGTTGACGCGACTGGATCGCAACCAATCCGAAGTTGGCTATTGGGTCGCGCCCGTCTACTGGAACACGGGCGTCGCTTCGCTGGCTGTAGAAGCGTTGGTAAACTCCAACCCGTTGGAGAACGCCAACATGTTCGCCAGTGTATTTCAGGACAACCCTGCCTCGGCGCGGGTTCTGACCCATTGTGGGTTTGAATATCTGGGCGATGCGGAAAGCTATTCGGTGGCGCGCGATGCAAATGTGCCCACCTGGACATATACAAAGAAACTCTGACTTGTGGCCGATGGGGCCTTTGCAGTAGGGGACAGACATGAAATTTCTCGATCTTGCAAAGGTCTACATCCGGTCCGGGGCCGGTGGGGGCGGCTGCGTCAGTTTCCGGCGCGAAAAATACATTGAATATGGCGGCCCTGATGGCGGCGATGGCGGCAAAGGCGGTTCCGTTTGGGTTGAGGTTGTAGACAGCCTGAACACACTGATCGACTTCCGCTATCAGCAGCATTTCTTTGCCAAGAACGGCCAACCCGGCCGCGGCCAGCAGCGTACCGGCAAGGACGGCGATGATATCGTCCTCCGCGTGCCTGTTGGGACCGAAATTCTGGACGAAGACGAAGAGACCGTGATCTGCGACCTGACCGAGGTCGGGCAGCGCGTGCTGCTGGCCAAGGGTGGCAATGGCGGTTTCGGCAACCTGCATTTCAAGTCGGCCACCAACCAGGCGCCGCGCCGGGCCAATCCGGGGCAGGCAGGGATCGACCGCACCATCTGGTTGCGGCTCAAACTGATCGCCGATGTCGGTCTGTTGGGGATGCCCAATGCGGGCAAATCGACCTTTCTGGCGGCGACCTCGAACGCACGGCCCAAAATCGCGGATTATCCTTTTACTACTTTGCACCCCAATCTGGGCGTTGTAGCCGTGGATAACGTGGAATTTGTTGTCGCCGACATCCCCGGCCTGATCGAAGGCGCGCATGAGGGGCGCGGCATTGGCGACCGCTTTCTGGGCCATGTCGAACGCTGCGCCGTGTTGCTGCATCTGGTCGATGGCACCTCGGAATCCGTGGCCGAAGATTACCGCACCATCATTCACGAGCTTGAGGCCTATGGCGGAGAACTGGCCGAGAAACCTCGGATCACGGTGCTGAACAAGGTCGACGCACTAGATGACGAAGAACAAGAACTAGCCAAGGCTGAACTGGAAGAAGCGGTGGGCCGCCCCGTCATGGCCATGTCCGGTGTTGCGCATCTGGGCGTGACCGAGGTGCTGCGTGCGTTACGTGCCGAAATTGATGACAACCGCGTGCGCCACAAACCCGCCGAGGAGGCCGCACCTTGGCAACCCTGACGTCGGCGAAACGACTGGTTGTAAAGATCGGGTCCGCCTTGCTGGTGGACCGAAATTCAGGGTTGTTGCGTTCAGATTGGCTGCATTCACTGGCACAGGACGTAGCGTGGCTCAAGGGGCAGGGGACTGACGTCATTTTGGTGTCGTCCGGGTCGATCGCCTTAGGGCGGGGTGTCTTAGGGCTGCCTATGGATGCCCTGCCTCTGGAACAATCACAAGCCGCGGCCGCCGTTGGTCAAATCCGGCTGGCCCGCGCCTATGAAGAGGCGCTGACCCCGCACAATATTACGACAGCACAGGTTCTGGTGACCTTGGAGGATAGCGCCGACCGCCGCCGCTACCTGAACTCACGCGCGACGCTTGAGACATTGCTAAGCCTTGGCGTGGTGCCGATTGTCAACGAGAATGACACGGTCGCAACGGATGAGATCCGGTACGGCGACAATGATCGTCTGGCTGCCCAGATCGCCGTTACAGTCGGTGCAGATCAGTTGATCCTGCTGTCGGACGTGGATGGATTCTATACCGGCAACCCTGTTCAGGATGTCTCGGCCACACGCTATGACGTGATCGAGGAAATCACGCCAGAGATTGAAGAAATGGCGGGTGACGCCGGTTCGGGCCTGTCCAAGGGTGGGATGAAAACCAAATTGCTGGCGGCTAAGATGGCGACGGCGGCAGGTTGCGATATGGCAATCACCGAAGGTTCACCACTGAACCCACTGAAAACACTCGAAAATGGTGCCAATTGCACATGGTTCACCGCAACGGTCGATCCGCACGCGGCGCGCAAACGCTGGATTTCGGCCATGAAACCGCGTGGTGAAATCGTGGTTGATGCGGGCGCGGCGAGGGCCCTTGGCAATGGCAAAAGCCTGCTGCCAGCGGGTATCGTCGAAGTGACCGGAGATTTCGGGCGCGGCGATCCTGTGGCAATCATCGACCCACAGGCGCGGCGGTTGGCCCAAGGACTCAGCCGCTATACCGCGCAAGAGGCGGACGCAATCAAGGGCCGCAAGTCGTCAGAGATCGAAGCCACGCTGGGCTATCCCGGCCGCGCTGTTCTCATCCACCGGGACGACCTGGCGCTATGAAAAACACACGAGAAAGGCACCTGAGATGAAGGATTTTGACAGCATTCCCGCCCTGATGGCTGATCTCGGTGCACGGGCGAAGGCCGCTTCGTCCGAACTGGCCTTTGCCAGTGCCGAGCGTAAGCACGCCGCCCTGATCGCGGCGGCCGATGCAGTATGGGCACGTCGCGCAGAGATCGTCGAAGCCAACAAGAAAGACCTCGAGTTCGGGCGCGAAAAGGGCCTGAGCCCGGCCATGATGGATCGTCTGATGCTGGACGAAGCCCGTGTGCAAGGTATGGTCGATGGGCTGCTAACCGTGGCTGATCAGGCTGACCCAGTCGGTGAGGTTCTTTCCGAATGGGACATGGCGTCCGGCCTCAACATTCAGCGCGTGCGTACACCGCTCGGCGTCATTGGCGTCATCTATGAAAGTCGCCCGAACGTGACGGCGGATGCCGGTGCCTTGTGCCTGAAATCAGGGAATGCCGTGATCCTGCGCGGCGGGTCCGAGAGCTTTCACTCTTCGAGCGCGATCCATGCCTGCCTGGTCGAAGGATTGAAGGCCGCGAACCTGCCCGAAGACGCTATTCAGTTAGTCCCCACACGGGATAGGGCGGCCGTTCAGGAATTGTTGCGAATGACCGACTATGTCGACGTCATTGTCCCGCGCGGCGGCAAAGGTCTGGTTGGGTTGGTGCAACGCGAAGCCCGCGTACCGGTCTTTGCGCATCTCGAAGGGATCGTGCACATCTATATCGACAAAGCTGCGGACCCGGCCAAAACGCTCGACGTGGTGCTGAACGCCAAGACCCGCCGGACGGGGATATGCGGTGCTGCCGAATGCCTGCTGATCCATCAGGATGTGGCCGAGACGCTGGGCCACGATGTCATCGCCGCCTTGCTGGCCACCGGGGTCGAGGTTCATGCCGAGGGCGCCTTGGCCGTCGAAGGCACGCAAGCCGCCAGCGATGAAGACTGGGGAAAGGAATTCCTCGATAGTATCATCGCCGCCAAGCCCGTCGCGGATATCGACGCGGCCATCGCGCATATCCGTCAGTACGGCTCGAACCATACCGACTGCATCATGACCGAAGATACGCAGGCCGCTGCCCGGTTCTTTGAACGCCTCGACAGCGCGATCCTGATGCACAACGCCTCGACCCAATTTGCTGATGGCGGTGAGTTTGGGATGGGCGCCGAGATCGGGATCGCCACCGGTAAAATGCACGCACGCGGGCCGGTGGGGGCGGCTCAGTTGACCAGTTTCAAATATCTGGTGCGCGGCAACGGCACCGTCCGCAGTTAGTACCGGATCACAATTCGGGTTGCAGTGGTCTCTACAGCAACCCGTCGCCCCATTGCAGCGGCCGCATCCGGAAGAAGGGCGAACTGAACCTGCGCCGAGGTAACTTTGTCTACAAAACGGCCCGTCGGGAGGTTTTTCCAAAGGCCACCATCAAGGTTGAGCCTGTCGGCAACGCCTGTGATGACCCAGTTTAGCCCGTCATTTTGCACGTTGACCTCTCCGCCCAGTGGCATCGCGCTTTCGCAGCACATCATCGCCAGAAACGCCAGTTTGACCTGATTGCGCGGAACGGCTTCGGTCAGATGCCAGCTCACGCGCACCCGACCTGCCTTTTCCACATCGTTCAAAAGCTCGGCGACTTCAGCCCGGCCAAGGGGCTGATCACTTGTGGACCCGAAGGCCACGCGAAAGAACCTTATCCGCGCCCCAGCGCTGCCCACGCTGCCCGCGATCAGTTCCATCTCTGGACCTTGCGTGCCGCCAACCATCTCCAGCAGTTCCAGCCCGTTGGTGATCGCGCCAATTGGGCTGATCAGGTCGTGGCAGATCCGCGAGCCGATCAGTTCGGCCAGGTTGACGTCTGTAGCGCTCATGCGTACCTCCTGCTGTATCTGCCACCGGACCCGGAGCCCAGTCATGTCAGACCTCAATGCCATTCTTGCACCGGGCATGTATGTCCGCCACCCCGATTTCCCCGATTGGGGCATTGGACAGGTGCAGTCCAACATCGGTGGCAAAATCACCGTTAACTTCCGCGAGCAGGGGAAAGTGGTGATTGACGGATCGCGCATCGCCCTGATGCCTGTCTTTGATCCGTGAAACTGGTTTAGGAAAGGTTAACGTCCGGTCGGTCTTACCCTATGTTGCCATCCCCCCGAAACCTGCGGTATCAGCGCTGAAACAACACGGAACATCAGATGCCGGACGCGGGCCCATCCTTCACCGTCAAACTTGCCGAGACAGAGGCCGAACTGCGCGCTGCGCAGCGCCTTCGATATGACGTGTTCGTGCGGGAGCTGGGCGGCGGCGGAGAGATGGTCGACCACGAGGCTGGGCTTGAGCGGGATCGCTTCGATCCCTATTTCGATCACATGCTAGCCATCGACGACCAGACCGGCGAAACTGTGGGTGTTTACAGGCTGTTGCCGGGCGAACGTGCCGCAGAGTTGGGTCAATTCTATTCCGAAGACGAATACGATCTGACCGTCCTGAGAGACAGCGGCCGTAGGCTGTTGGAACTGGGCCGTTCCTGCTTGCACCCCAACTATCGGGGCAGTACGGCGATGTACCATCTGTGGAATGGTCTGGCGAGGTATGTGTCAGAACGACAGATCGAAGTTCTGTTCGGCGTTGCCAGCTTTCACGGCACCGATGTGCAGGCTTTGGCGCAGCCTCTGTCCATGCTGCATCACAACCATCTTGCCCCACCGGACTTAAGGGTCCGGGCGCAACCTGACGTGTTTCAGTCTATGAATATCGTCGACGCGGACGCGTTGGATCGTCGCGCGGCCATGGTGCGAGTGCCCGCCCTAATCAAAGCCTATTTGCGACTGGGCGGGTTCGTGGGCGAGGGGGCGTTTATCGACCACACCTTTAACACAACGGATGTGTGCCTGATCCTCGACACGGCGCGCATGAATGAACGCCAACGGCGAATTTATAGCGGAGCATGAAGCGTTGAGTGAATCGTCCTGGCACAGCGAAGATGCCCCTGACCCCATCGAACTTGGCGTTTCGGGCTGGGCGCTTGCCATCCTGCGGGGTGTACCGTTGGTTGTGTTGCTGCTTGGCGGCCTTGCCATCCTTCTCGTCCTGCGTCTGATCGAAATCCCCTTTTTCGGGCTACGTCGCCCAGTGACTCCGTTCATTACGCAATTCGTCTGTCGAAATGCCCTGCGTATTCTCGGCATCGGGTTCAAAGGGTCCGGTGAATTGATGACGCAGCGCGGAGCGGTTGTCGCAAACCACTCATCCTGGCTGGACATTTTTTCGCTGAACGCGCGCAAAAGAGTATACTTTGTGTCGAAGGCAGAGGTCGCCAAATGGCCCGGCATCGGTTGGCTGGCCCGCGCAACTGGCACGGTTTTCATCGAAAGAAACCGCAAAAAGGCGCGCGAACAGACGCTTCTTTTTCAAGAGCGTTTGACCGCCGGTCACAAATTGCTGTTCTTCCCCGAGGGCACATCGACGGACGGGTTGCGCGTTTTGCCATTTAAAACAACGCTCTTTGCGGCGTTCTTCACAGATGAACTACGTGATTTCATGTACGTACAGCCGGTTTCGGTGATCTATCACGCGCCCCAAGGGGAGCCAGACAGGTTTTACGGATGGTGGGGGGACATGGATTTCGGACCGCATCTGCTGAAAACACTCGGGGCGCGGCGTCAGGGCTCTATCGAATTGATTTACCACACACCCGCTAAGGTCAGCGACTTCGCCAACCGCAAAGAACTGGCGGCGCATTGCGAAGCGGCGGTTCGTCACGCACACAGTCTGGCGCAGCTTGAAAAATAAGGGCAAAAGCCTCTTGCGTTGCTATTAAAGCTGCCGTATACGCGCGCCAATCAAACCCGCAGGCGGGGTTTGGGCTTTTTGAGGGAGACATCCTCATCAGGACCGCCGGTTGGAGCATCCGCTTCTTTCACCCCCGCCAAGGCGTAAACCGGAAAAGGAAAATAGCATGGCTCTTCCCGAGTTCACCATGCGTCAGCTGTTGGAAGCTGGCGTTCACTTTGGTCACCAGACACAGCGTTGGAATCCCCGCATGGGCCCGTTCATCTACGGCTCGCGCAATGGCATCCACATCATGGACCTGACCCAGACCGTTCCGATGCTGGATCAGGCGCTACAGGCCGTTCGTGACACCGTTGCAAAAGGTGGCCGCGTTCTGTTCGTTGGTACCAAGCGTCAGGCCGCTGGCCCGATCGCTGAAGCGGCTGAAAAGTCGGCTCAGTACTACATGAACCACCGCTGGTTGGGTGGCACGCTGACCAACTGGAAAACCGTTTCCCAGTCGATCAATCGTCTGAACCAGATCGACGAAGCGATGGAATCCGGTGCCGAAGGCCTGACCAAGAAAGAGCGTCTGGGCATGGAGCGTGACCAAGCTAAGCTGCAGGCTTCGCTGGGCGGTATCCGCGAAATGGGCGGGGTTCCTGACCTGCTGTTCGTCATCGACGTCAAAAAAGAAGCACTGGCCATCGCCGAAGCCAACAAGCTGGGTATCCCGGTTGTGGCTGTTGTCGACACCAACTGCTCGCCCGACGGCGTGGATTACATCATCCCCGGAAACGACGACGCAGCCCGCGCAATCGGCCTGTACTGTGACCTGGCCGCACGTGCAGCTCTGGACGGTATGACCGCTCAGATGGGTGCCGCAGGCGTTGACCTGGGCGCGTTCGAAGAAGCTCCGGTTGAAGAAGCCGTTGCGGAAGAAGCGCCCGCAGAAGCCGACGCAGAAACCCCTGCCGAAGGGTAAGCTGCCCGTCACGTAAATGACATATGGGGCAGGGTATGACCTGCCCCAATTCCGTTTGAATTGAGGAGAGCCAAAAATGGCAATCACAGCAGCAATGGTAAAAGAACTGCGCGACTCGACCGGCGCAGGCATGATGGACGCGAAAAAAGCACTGACCGAAACCGGCGGCAACATGGATGAGGCCGTTGATTGGCTGCGCACCAAAGGTCTGGCCAAGGCGGCCAAGAAATCGGGCCGTACCGCAGCCGAAGGTCTGGTTGCTGTTCACGTTGACGGCGGCAATGGTGTCGCTGTCGAAGTGAACTCTGAAACCGACTTCGTTGCGAAGAACGCCGAGTTCCAGGAAATGGTTGGCAAGATCGCTTATGCGGCTGAAGGCGTTGCTGATGTTGACGCACTGCTGGCGGCTGACCTGGGTGGCAAGACCGTTGCAGACACACTGACCGACAAGATCGCCACCATCGGCGAAAACATGTCGGTTCGCCGCATGGCCAAGCTGTCGGGCGACACTGTTGTGTCATATGTCCACAACGCGGCCACCAACGGCATGGGCAAGATCGGCGTTCTGGTCGCTTTGACCGGTGGCGACGAAGCGATCGGCAAGCAGGTTGCGATGCACATCGCGGCTGTGAACCCTGCAGCTCTGTCCGAAGCCGATATGGATCCGGCGGTTGTCGAGAAGGAAAAGCAGGTTCAGATGGACATCGCCCGCGAATCCGGCAAGCCCGAGCAGGTGATTGAGAAGATGATCGAAGGCCGCATGAAGAAGTTCGTGGCGGAATCGACTCTGCTGAACCAGCAATTCGTTGTGAACCCCGACCTGACCGTTGAAGCAGCAGCCAAAGAGGCGGGCGCAACCATCACCGGCTTCATCCGTTTGGAAGTTGGCGAAGGCATCGTTGTCGAAAAAGAAGACTTCGCAGCCGAAGTTGCCAAAGCCGCTCAGGGCTAAATTTGATCTCAGGACCTGCTTTGGGGTTCTGAGATAACTGCAAAGGCCGGTTACGCATTGCGTGGCCGGCCTTTTGCTTGCGCAAATAAAAAAGGACACCGAAGTGTCCTGTGCTCATTGGTTAGAATGAGGGGCCCCGCATGATGGGGATGGTCGAGGCCCCCCACAATTTCCGACATAGGTACGTGGACGAATAGACGCCCCTTTGCCAGAGCGATCAAAGAGCTTTGTTATTGCAAAGATCCGACCAAATGTTCCCAGGCTAAAGCCACCACTCACGGAACAATATCACTTTGCAACCAAACGCTCAGATTCGGGAAGTCATGTTTTCCTTACCTAGGGTAAATTGACGCAGAGAAGCGTCAATAACTCAGCGATTTTGCCTACATAATGAACATTTGGTTTTGCAGCGATGCTTTGAGAACAGCTTGAGCCGTCGTCTCCACGGCAAGCGACTCGCGTGCAAGCCTGAGATGCTTTTCGACAGTCGCTGCGGTCAGCCCCATCAGCAGGGCAATGTCCTGCGTCGTTTTACCGTCACCCACCCATTCCAGAGCTTCGCGCTGCCGCTTAGTCAGCGCGCGGTTGGGGGCATTGTAGGGCAGGGTCAAAATCTTGAGATGCGCGACATTGTTCATCAACAAAATGTCTTCGCCATGCTCGGCCCATACCTCATCAACTTCTTCCTGTGTGCGCGAGCCGCAGCCTGAAAGAGAGATTGCACCCTTCGAGCGCATAGATACAGAATTGAAGCTGACCGTATAACCGGCCGCAACACCCTTGGAACGATTGAACTCAATAACCTTGCGCTCAAGCTCTGTAAGCGTGCCGTCCTCCATCATGTCCTGAGTAATTTTCCAACTACCGGCGCC
Organism: Ruegeria sp. HKCCA5491; assembly: GCF_013034565.1. Lineage (NCBI taxonomy): Bacteria > Pseudomonadati > Pseudomonadota > Alphaproteobacteria > Rhodobacterales > Roseobacteraceae > Ruegeria > Ruegeria sp. HKCCA5491. Next base: position 46,821 of record NZ_WQGG01000010.1, on the reverse strand, counting down.
TTCGTTCTGCAATGCCCATTTCAGCATCGGAGCGTTGAAATACAGACCATCCCGCAGGAACCCGTCCAGATAATCCCTGCCATGGTTGGTCAGGATCACAAAGTCTTCGGGATCACCCAGCGACGTTTCAGTTCTATAGCGCGTGAACCCATAGAGCAGGCGATCGAAACCATACTCGGCCATTTGCCTGCAATGAGCGTCCCAAAGCTCCTCCAGCGTTTTTGTATAGCTGAGAAAATGGAGATACTCTGCTAGCTTCATGTAGAAGCCCTTGCGTTCAAATGGGCAGACAATGCATCCAGTGCCAATATATAGCTCTGCGGTCCAAACCCGCAAATTTGCCCGATTGCCACACGCGCAATGTACGAGTTGTGCCGAAAGCTTTCACGCGCATGGATATTGGACAGGTGTACTTCGACAACAGGCAACTCAACTGATGCGATGGCATCCATCAACGCGATCGACGTATGCGTATACGCTCCAGCGTTCAGAACGATTCCGTGCTGGGTGCCCTTGGCAACGTGAATTGCATCAATAAGCTGACCTTCATGATTGGATTGGAAATGCGATACGTCCAAACCGACAGAATTGCCGTGTTTCACACACAAGCTTTCAATCATTTCAAGCGTGGTGCTACCGTAAACCTTAGGCTGACGCGTGCCCAGAAGATTTAGGTTCGGACCGTTTAAAATCAGAGCTTTGTGCATTATCTCACTGTTCCTGTTTACAAGTTCATAAACGCGAAAAGGTAGGAATGTCCACCGCCTGCAATTTTTCGAACATAAGGGAATGGCCCTTCCCACACAGTTCCATGGAGCGGCTGTTCGCCTTCCCGAGCTGCGCGCCACGACGAAAACCGCTTTACCCAAGATGCGACTGTCCGACGGTGTCAGCGAAACCAAGATCACGCTCTTTCAGGCGCGACGTTGAGTAATGCTTGCATGTCGTCCCCGTTATCCCTGTTATCCAATCAGAAAGAACACTGGCGTCACCGCAAAAAACATCACGATCCCGGCCAAGCGCACCTTCAAATTGCAGTTGCGCGCCGGATCGCGGCAGTCTTTGCACGCCAACCAAAGCTCGGAGGAGAAAGATCATGACCCCAGAAACGTTGTTCTCAATGAACGGCAAAACAGCGCTCGTGACAGGTGGCGCGACTGGAATTGGGCGCATGGCCGCCGAAGCCTTGGTTAGGGCAGGGGCCCGTGTTCTGATCGCCTCGCGAAACCGCGATGCCTGCGAAGCCGTGGCAGAGGAGTTGAATGCCCTGGATGCCCCGGGCAGCGCCGAAGGGTTCGGAGGCGACGTCGGCACCAAAGAGGGTATCGATGACATGGTGTCCAAGGTTGGGAAGCGGACGGAAAGACTCGACATCCTTATGAACAATGCGGGCGTTACTTGGGGCGCGCCGATGGGGCAGTTTCCCTACGAAGCCTGGGACAAAGTGATGTCTGTAAACGTCGCCGGGATTTTTGACCTGACCCAAAAACTGTTGCCAATGCTGATGAAGTCCGGCACGCCCGATGATCCTGCCCGCGTGGTCAACGTCGGATCCGTGATGGGAGAGGTCCCAATGGGGGACGGTGCCTATAGCTACTCGGCATCGAAGGCGGCGGTTCTGCACCTGACAAAGATCATGGCAAAGGAACTGTCACCATACAATGTCACCGTGAACGCGTTGGCCCCGGGGCCGTTTGTTTCCCGAATGACAGCGTTCGCGACTGCGGACGAGGACGTAAGGGCCAAAGTAGGGAAATCCGTTCCGCTTGGCCGGGTCGGCAGCGAAGAAGACATTGCCGGTTGTATGCTGTTTCTCTGCGGGCGCGGCGGCAGCTATGTAACCGGAGCCGTCATTCCGGTTTCAGGTGGCATTAACGTGGTGACCGCTGGAAACATCTTCGCTGAGGCCCTCTAAGACTATGTTGCGGTAGATGCCGAAGTTTCCGAGCCTTTAAACTGACTAACAGTTTGAGCATACGCACTTCGGCCAACGGGCGACAATTAATCACGACGGACCGGACAGCTCTAGTTCAAGGTTGCCAAGGCTGTTCTTTCCAAAGAACATCTCAGACCCAACAAAGAACGTAGGCACACCGAATACGCCCTTTCTTACAGCAGCTTTTGTTTGATCCTTAAGCTGCTGTTTGACCTCGACACTTGTCATCGCCTCGCGAAGCTTGCGAACAGGCAATTCGTTTTCCTGTAGGATATCCATCAAAACGCCAAGCTCATCAACCTTTTGGCCATGCACCCAAATCGCGTCAAATAAGGCATCTACATATTTGTTTTCCCATGATTTTCCCTTGGCATAAACTGCACCCCGCATGGCAAATTTCGTGTTTACGGGAAAGTGCGGGCTCATGTGGAAACTCAAACCGCGACGTCTGGCAAAACGGTGCAGGTCATGCGTGAGGTAAGCACTTTTCTGACGGATGTCGGAAAAGGCCTGAAACGGGCTTTGGTTATTCGTGGCCTTGAAAACTGTTGCCAGCAACACTGGCACCAAGTTGATTTCCACGTCGTGTCTGTCGGCCAATTCCGGCAGTATCTTATGCGCAAGAAACGCATTTGGACTGCAGAAATCATAAATAAAATCTATGGCTTGCGACATGTTCTTCCTCCTGAAGGAATATGGCTACTACGCACTCACCACAAGCAAATGATTCTCCAACTGCCAACAGTTTAACAGACTGATGCCCTTAAAGTGCGACAGCAGGCGAATTCCGCCGATTTCCTGCCGATCTGCTTAGTGATGCCTCATGAAATCGATTCGCCCTACGGCATTCAGTCAGGGCAATTATTGAACGAAACGGGCTAGGCTGTTACGCCATGTCTTAAATCCAATTGGAGACCCCGTATGACCGAGGCAGAACGTATTCTCATAGACCTTTTGAACCTCGAAAGATTGGAAGTTGACCTTTATCGGGGCGTAGGGTCAGGCGGCGAAACATCCACACGGATATTCGGCGGGCAGGTGGTTGCCCAGGCGCTTGCCGCCGCGTATCGCACAGTGGACGAACGGCTGTGCCATTCCTTACACGCATATTTTATTCGACCTGGCGATCCATCAATACCTGTTATTTATCAAGTTGATAGAGCCCGAGATGGAGGTTCATTTACAACGCGCCGGGTCGTTGCAATTCAACACGGAAAGCAAATCCTGAACATGTCCGCATCGTTTCATGTGCGCGACGAAGGCTGGGATCATCAGCATGATATGCCGCAACTGGAAAAGCCGGAAAATTATCCAGCACGCACAGAGCTAAAGGAAAAATACCTGAGCGCGCTTCCGGAACGATTGCATGGCGAACTGATGCGTGAACGTCCAATTGAAGTGCGAGAAGTCAACCATGTGCATCCTTTGAAACCAGAGAAAACAGACGATCGCAACCAAATGTGGATGCGCATGAATGCCGCAAAGCAAGCAGATGAAAGAACGCAACAATTACTACTGACCTATGCGTCCGACATGAGCCTGTTGAGTTCTGGGATGCGACCACATGGGCTGAGCTGGTTCACAGGCGAAGTTAATGGCGCAAGCCTTGACCACGCCATGTGGTTTCACGCCCCGGTGCGGTTCGAGAACTGGCACTTATACTCAATGGATTCCCCGTGGACCGGACGAGGCCGGAATTTTAATCGAGGCTCAATCTATTCCGAAGACGGAATCCTGGTGGCATCGGTTGCTCAGGAAGGGTTAATGCGGAAAGTCCAAAGGAGCTCGTAAGATTCTGTTTTAACATCAAATTTCCAAGGCAAATGCTGTTTGTACGGCTGTTTTCTAACGCCGCATATTCGCAATTTAACCATAATACAGATTATGCGAACAATCATTGCAGCCCTACAATGAAAAATCGCAGGACTTCCATCCTGCGATTCAACAGTAAAATCCCCTTAGTAAAACGCCTGCAATCCGGTTTGCGCGCGTCCGAGGATCAAGGCATGCACGTCATGCGTTCCTTCATAGGTGTTTACCGTCTCAAGGTTGACCATGTGGCGGATCACCTGGAATTCCAGAGAAATCCCGTTGCCGCCATGCATGTCGCGGGCCATGCGTGCGATTTCAAGCGCCTTACCACAGTTGTTGCGCTTGACGATCGAAATCATCTCAGGCGCTGCTTCGGCCTGATCCATCAGACGACCGACACGCAGACTGCCCTGCAACCCCAACGCAATCTCGGTCTGCATGTCAGCTAGCTTGCGTTGGAACAACTGTGTTTGGGCCAAAGGTTTGTCGAATTGCTTTCGGTCCAAGCCATATTGACGTGCGCCATGCCAACAAGCCTCGGCTGCGCCCATGACGCCCCAGCTAATTCCATAGCGTGCGCGATTCAGACAGCCAAACGGGCCTTTCAAACCTTGCACATGCGGTAACAAAGCATCGTCGCCCACTTCGACACCATCCAGAACGATCTCACCAGTGATCGACGCACGCAAGCTCATCTTGTTTTGAATTTTCGGAGCACTCAGCCCCTTGAGGCCTTTTTCCAGAACGAACCCACGAATTCTACCGTCATGCGCATCCGACTTGGCCCAGATCACGAAGACATCCGAAATCGGAGAGTTCGAAATCCACATTTTGCTACCGGTCAGCCGATAGCCGCCGTCAATCTTTTCGGCACGGGTTTTCATACCGGCCGGGTCTGAACCAGCATCCGGTTCGGTCAGCCCGAAACACCCAATCCATTCACCGCTGGCAAGTTTGGGCAGATATTTTCGGCGTTGTTCTTCGCTGCCATAGGCATAGATCGGGTACATCACCAATGAGCTTTGAACCGACATCATCGAACGATAACCAGAGTCCACGCGCTCTACTTCACGGGCGACCAAACCATAGGAAACGTATCCCCCGCCCAAGCCACCGTATTCTTCAGGGATCGTTGTCCCCAACAGGCCCATTTCACCCATTTCCAGAAAGATCTCGGGGTCGGTTTCTTCGTTCTGAAAGGCGTCGGTGACTCGGGGCTGCAGCTTTTCCTGCGCATAAGCCCGCGCGCTGTCGGAAATCATCCGCTCGTCTTCCGTCAACTGATCAGACAGACGGAATGGATCGTCCCAGGCGAATTGCCCCAAGTCCGGTGCATCTTTGGCGCGCAAGGTGGGCTTCGTATTGGGGGCGTTCATGGTGTGTCTCCGCTCAAATATCTGGGCGCAAACTAACCTGTCAGCCTTTCAAATGACAGTAAGAGATTCGCAACCAACCATGAGTTTTTCTCATGGTCGATTACGCGTGTCCCCTGCCCGGCTTTACCCCAGAGCGTAACCTGCACCGCGTACGGTGCGAACAGGATCTTCGCCACCATGTTGGGTCAATGCTTTGCGCAACCGTCCGATATGCACATCTACCGTCCGTGTATCGACATAGATATCGCGGCCCCACACGCGGTCCAATAGCTGCTCACGGCTCCAAACACGCCCCGGCTTTTCCATGAACGTGCTCAGAAGACGGAATTCTGTCGGGCCAAGCTTCAGAGGTTTACTGTCTCGGCTGACCTTATGTGTTTCGGAATCCAGTATGATATCACCGAACTCCAGCCTAATGCCCACTGTTGCAGGCCGTACGCGCCGCAGTTGAGTTCTGACCCGGGCCATCAGTTCGACAACCGAATATGGCTTGACCACATAGTCATCCGCTCCGGTTTCCAGACCGCGCACCTTGTCGACCTCTTCCGTGCGAGCAGACAGCATAATGATCGGAATGGAACGCGTATCGGGCCTTGATTTTAGCCTGCGGCAAACCTCGATCCCGCTGAGATTTGGCATCATCCAGTCCAGAACGATGATGTCCGGACTGTCCTCATCGACCAAAAGCAGGGCCTCGTCCCCGTTCTCGGCCTTGGCCACCCGAAACCCCTCGGCCTCAAGGTTGTACGCCAGCACCTCACGCTGTGCCAGCTCATCTTCGACCACAAGAACGGTGGGTTGGTCGGCGGACATGTGTCAGATCTCCTGCGGGGTGTGCGACGTGATATCGGCCTTGGGTCGCGCCTCGGCGGGGCGTTCACCCGTGACAAGATAGACAACCTGTTCGGCAATGGCGGTGACGTGGTCGCCCATGCGTTCGATGTTCTTGGCAATGAAATGCAAGTGCATACAGGAAGAAATGTTGCGCGGGTCTTCGGCCATGAAGGTCAGAAACTCGCGGAAGAGGCCGTTATACATTTGGTCCACCTCTTCATCACGGTTGATGACATCGGTGGCCAGTTCTGCGTCACGTTGGATATAGGCGTCCAGCGCGTCACGCAGCATATGTTCAACCTCGCGGGCCATACGGCGAAGAGCCGCAGCGCTGCCGTTGATCTCACCCGCATTGACCAGAACCGTAGTGCGCTTGGCGATGTTCTTGGCATAGTCCCCAATACGTTCCAGGTTGCCTGAAACCTTTAGCACCGACAGCACCAGACGCAGATCACTGGCCGTCGGCGCCCGCAAGGCGATAAGACGCGCAGTTTCTTCGTCGATCAACTCTTCCAGCGCGTCGATGGCCTTGTCGCCTGCGCGGACCTGCTGGGCCAGCTCTTCATCTCGTGATTCCAGCGAGCGAGCGGCGCCCATGATGGCGGCCTCAACCAGACCGCCCATTTTCATGATGTGGGCCTGAATCGCTTCGAGATCGCGGTCGAAAGCGGATGCAATATGTTGTTCAGTCATGATCTGATACCTGTCCTCAACCGATCCGGCCGGTGATGTAGCTTTCGGTGCGGGGATCTTCGGGGTTGGTGAAAATCTGGCCTGTCTCGCCAAATTCAACGAGGTTCCCAAGGTGGAAAAACGCAGTTTTCTGGCTGACCCGTGCGGCCTGCTGCATCGAGTGGGTCACGATCACCACCGAATAGCGCGAACGCAACTCGTCAATCAGTTCCTCGACCTGTGCGGTTGCAATTGGATCAAGGGCCGAGCACGGCTCATCCATCAGAAGGACTTCCGGTGCAGTCGCAATGGCGCGTGCGATGCACAGACGCTGCTGCTGACCACCGGATAGGCCGGTGCCGGGGGCATCCAGACGATCCTTGACCTCATCCCAGATCGCACCACGGCGTAGGGATTTTTCAACGATTTCGTCCAGTTCCGACTTGTTCTTGGCAAGGCCGTGAATGCGTGGGCCATAGGCCACGTTGTCATAGATAGACTTGGGGAACGGGTTCGGCTTCTGGAACACCATACCCACTTTGGCGCGCAGCTGCACCGGATCAACGCGCTTGTCATAGATATCTTCACCATCCAGCAAGATGTCGCCCTCAACCCGGCAGATGTCGATCGTGTCGTTCATCCGATTCAGACAGCGCAGAAAAGTGGACTTGCCGCAACCCGACGGGCCAATGAACGCTGTCACAGTTTTTTCTTCAATCTCAACGTTCACGTCCTTGATGGCGTGAGTGTCGCCGTAATAGACCTGAACCTTGTTCGCGGCGATCTTGATAGCTTTGGAGTCCACGGCTCTCTCCACTCGTGTCATATCGTTCATAATTAGCCCCTTACCAGCGGCGTTCAAAGCGGCGGCGCAGGAGTACCGCGATGGTGTTCATTGTCACGAGGAAGATCAACAGAATGATGATTCCCCCCCAAGCACGTTCGTAAAAAGCAGGGTCAGCGCGTTTGGACCATTCGTAGATTTGTGCAGGCATGGCCGAGTTCGGCGATAGGAACCCCGCCACAATCCCATCCGGCGGGTTCGAGGCGATAAAGCCCACCATCCCGATCAAAAGCAGCGGTGCGGTTTCGCCAAGCGCCTGCGCCAGACCAATGATGGTCCCGGTCAAAATGCCGGGAGCGGCCAGCGGCAGCACATGGTGGAACACAGCCTGCATTTTCGAGGCCCCTACCCCAAGGGCTGCATCGCGTATCGACGGCGGCACCGCCTTCAGCGACGCGCGTGTCGAGATGATGATCGTCGGCAACGTCATCAGCGTCAGCACCAGACCGCCCACCAGCGGCGCCGAGGTCGGTAGGTGCATATAGTTGATGAACACGGCCAGACCCAGAATACCAAACACAATCGACGGGACGGCGGCCAGGTTCGAAATGTTCACCTCAATGATATCTGTCAGCCGGTTCTGTGGCGCAAATTCCTCAAGATAGATTGAGGCCGCAACACCGATCGGCAGCGCCAAAGCTAACACCACGAACATCATGAACAGCGATCCCAGCATAGACACACCGATCCCCGCGGCCTCGGGCCGTTGGTCTGAAGCGTCAGAGCCGAAGATGAAATCGGGGTTGAACGCCTTATACAGCACACCCGCGTCCCGCAGTTGATCTACAAAATCCAACTGTGCAGCCGTTATGCTTTTGTCATTGGCGATGGACTCACGGGTGACGCGGCCTTTCATATACCCATCGACGCGGCTGTTGACCAGAAAGCGGAAGCTGACGGTTTTGCCGATCTCATCTGGGTTGGCGATCACGTAGTTCCGCAACTGAGCCTGCGCCGATTTTGACAGGATCTTACCCATATCTTTGGGTTTCAGATCCGTCTGAATGCCAAGTTTTTGTACTTCGGCCTCAAGCGCCGAGGCAATCAGCGGGGCGTAACCGAAGGTCGAGACCTTTTTGATATCTTCGATGTTGCGGTTGCCCTTCTTGTCCAGCTTGTCGGCCTTTAGTTCGACATTCAGCTCAAGAAAGCTCTGCTGGAAGGCGCCGGTGCCTGCTGTCACGATTTTCGTGACCAGAATGATCAGCATCAGCAGGCCGATCCCGATGGCGGCAATTCCGTACAGCTTGAACCGACCCTCGGCGGCATTACGGCGTTTGGTGCGCGCGTCTTTCTCGAACAGTGAGCCACCCCTGGGCTTTGCAGCAGGAGCAGCGCCAGGCGTTTGGGAAATATCGGTCATTCGTACTGCTCCCGGTATTTGCGTACGATATAAAGGGCGAAGATGTTCAGCCCCAGCGTGATGATGAACAGGGTCAGACCCAGCGCAAAAGCCACCAGCGTCTCAGGGCTGGCAAAGTCGGTATCGCCGGTCAACTGACTGACGATCCGGGTTGTGATGGTCGTCATCGCCTCGAACGGGTTGCCCGAGAACTTGGCGATTGCACCGGCGGCCATAACCACGATCATTGTCTCACCAATGGCGCGGCTGGCGGCCAGCAGGATCGCACCCACGATACCCGGCAAAGCAGCGGGCAGAACCACCTGACGCACGGTTTCGGACTTTGTAGCACCCAATCCCAACGACCCATCGCGCATCGACTGCGGAACCGCGTTGATGATGTCATCCGACAGCGAGGACACGAACGGGATCAGCATGATGCCCATTACCAGCCCCGCAGTCAGCACCGCGTTCGAGCTGGCCATCCAGCCAACCCCCAGCGCACCGCCTTCGCCGAACATCGACACCAATGCGGGGCCGACCGTCAAAAGGGCAAACAGACCGTAAACGATGGTCGGGATACCGGCTAGGATTTCAAGCAGCGGTTTCGCCACAGCGCGCGTCGCGCCCGTGGCGTATTCCGACAGGTAGATCGCCGCGAACAGGCCAATCGGTACCGCGACCAGCAACGCAATCAACGAGATATAGAGCGTACCCCACAGCAGCGGAAGGATCGACAGCTCTGACCCGCCACGGAAGTTGGGGGCCCAAGTACTGCCAAAGAAGAAGTCTTTCCACGAATGAAGCTGGAAGAAGTTCAGCGTTTCAAAGAGCATCGACAAAACGATGCCCACGGTTGTCAAGATCGCGATAGAGGCCGCCAGCAGCAGTAGCGCCAGAACCGCCTGCTCGACCACGTTACGGGCGCGGAATTCTTTATGCGTGCGGATATAAGCGAACGCTGCCCCCAAAAGTGCGACAGCCAGAACAATGGCCTGCATGGCAACCGATCCGGTCGACGTCATACTGCGGTATTTTTGCGCCGCAATCAGGATCGGCTGAGAAATCTCCTGTGTCAGTACCTGCCCGGCGTCCTTTAGTGTTGCCGTCAGTTGATCAATATCCGAATTCGCGTCTTGGGCCTGCGCTTCGGTCATTGCGCCTGCGGCGACTGCCCCATCCAACCCAACGGCCACACGACGTACTTCGCTCATTATGAGGCCGCGATCAGAACCTTCTGGGATCGACTGCTCGGGGATAAGGCTGGAAACCGTACTGTTCACGATCATCGGCTGGGCAAGAAGCCATACAATCAAAACGCCAAGTGCCGGAACCAACGCTGACAGGGCGACATTGTACCCATAATAGGACGGCAGCGAATGCAAATCGCGCGCGTCTCCTCCTGCGCTTGCCAAGGCACGGGAGCGACCCGTGAAGAAACCGATCACTGCCAGCGCAAGCAGGATAAGCAGCAGCCAGGATAATGCCATGAGAACTCCGATGGTATCGCAAGTGGAGGAGTCAAAAAGAACCGGGGCGCGAATATTACGCCCCGGTTCCGTTCACAAGATATATTAGGAACCGCCGCCCAGAACGGTTTCGTTCGCAACTGTTTCCTGTACTTTCGCCAGTTCAGGATCCGAGACCAGACCGTATTCTGCCAGCGGGCCGTCGGGGCCTGCGATCTCGTCCGCGACGAAGAACTCAGCATATTCTTTCAGACCGGGGATCACGCCGATATGGGCTTTTTTCACGTAGAAGAACAGCGGACGCGAAACCGGATACTCACCTGATGCGATCGACTCGGTCGAGGGAACAACGCCCGACATGGTCGCAACTTGCAGCTTGTCGGTATTGTTCTCGTAGAAGGCCAGACCAAAGACGCCGATGCCGTCCTTGTTGCTGTCGATACGGGCCAGAGTTTCGGTGTAGTCGCCGTCGATGTCGACCGACACGCCGTCGGTGCGGATCGCGATGCACTGTTTCTCGGCTGCTTTCTTGTCGTCGCCGGCAGCTGCCTTGAACACTTCGAAATCGCCCAGGTGCTCACAGCCAGCCAAGATAACCTTATCTTCGAACACTTCACGGGTGCCGTGCTTGGTGCCCGGAATGAAGGTTGCGATCGGCTGCGCCGGGAAGTCCGGGTTCACGTCGGCCCAGGTCTTGTTGGGGTTGTCGACAACTTCACCGTCCACGACGATTTTGGCTGCCAGCGCTTTGTACCAGTCTTCCGGCGTGAACTCGAACGAGTTGCCGTTGATGTCGGATGCGAAAACGATGCCGTCATAGCCGATCTGAACTTCGATGATGTCCGTTACACCGTTTTCGGCGCAGGCTTTGATTTCTTTCTCGCGGATAGCGCGCGATGCGTTGGCAACGTCGATGGTGTTTTCACCAACACCTTCGCAGAAGCGCTTGAGGCCAGCCGACGAACCGCCCGATTCAACAACCGGTGTCGGGAAGTCAAAGTTCTCACCGAAGGCTTCAGCAACAATCGAAGCATAAGGCAGGACGGTCGAAGAACCAGCTACCTGAACCTGATCACGAGCAGCGGCAGCAGTGGCCGAGATTGCAGAGATGGCAAGAGCCGAAGCCGACAGTTTTACAAAGGACATTTCAGTCTCCCTGAAAGGATAGAATTTGATCACCCCCATGATGATCCTGCGGCACCCCTAAGAGCCGTGCGTAAGCCTTTTGTGACAGGTTTGTAACGCTTTTATGACACCTTGCTTTGTTTGAAGGTGACGTTACGAAAGAAATATCGGCCAAAAACTGACAAATTGGACGACCATAGACAGAATCTGAACCGAGTTATCGCGGCAAAATAACTGTAAACACAGAACCTTTTCCAAGGTCGCTTTCCACGCGCAGGCGACCACGGTGGCGATTTACAATATGCTTCACAATGGCCAAGCCCAGCCCCGTTCCGCCCAGCTCACGCGATCTATGACTGTCGGCGCGATAGAATCGCTCAGTCAGACGCGGCAAGTGTGTCGCATCGATTCCCGGCCCCTTGTCGATGACCTGTACCCTTACAGCAGGACCACGCATCGCCGTATCCCGGTCCGAGGACGTGATGCGTACCTTGACCACTCCACCGCTGCCGCCGTATTTGATTCCGTTTTCGATCAGGTTGGTGAAAACCTGACGCAGCTGATCGCTGTCACCGGTTAACGTAACAGGCCCCTGATCCGCCGAAAGGGTCAGTTCGACACCGGCGTCCTCGGCCAAAGGACGTACCGAGTTCAAAATCGACTGCATCATTCCCGTCAGTTCCAGTTGCTCTTTCGGGCGGACGCGTTCTTCGCTTTCAACCCGGTTCAATGAAAGCAAATCACCCACCAACCTGTTCATGCGGTTGGCTTCCTCGGTCATGATCTTAAGAAACCGCTCGCGCGCGACGGCATCGTCACGGGCAGGTCCCCGTAGGGTTTCAATGAACCCCATCAAGGCGGTCAGAGGGGTTCGCAGCTCGTGACTGACATTGGCAACGAAGTCACGACGCATCTGACCGGCCTGCTCCAGATGGGTGACATCCTGAAAGATGGCCAACACAGCGCCGCCGGAAACCGCTCCGACGCCGTTCATATACCGGCACTGAACTTCGAAGGTTGTGTCCTGCGCCCCGTCGTTCGCCAGATGACGCGTTTTCGCCGGCCCTTTTGTGCGCAGGCTCTGCTCCATGGCTTCGATGACCTGAGGCTGCCTCAGGATCGTTGCGAAGTGCCGACCCTCGATCCCCGCGCCAAGCAAGGTTTTGGCGTGCGTGTTGGCGGCGATAATGCGTTCCGTTTGATCGACCACCAAAGCCGGCATGGGAACGGCCGCGACAAATTCGGTGAGCTGGTCATTTGACATGGAAAAAACCTCTTGGAGGTAATCAGACCGCCGTCATCGTATCCCGGAACCTGCGCATATTGCTCTGGTAATGCAGGGCGCTTAGGGTCAGACCCTTCGCGGCTGCATCGTCCAATGTGCGCACAACCTTGCCCGGTGATCCCATAACAAGTGAATTATCCGGTATCTCTTTGCCTTCCGTAATCAAAGCCCCTGCCCCGATCAGGCAATTCTTGCCAATCTTTGCCCCATTCAGGACGATCGCCCCCATTCCAATCAGAGAGTTCTCGCCAATCGTACAGCCATGCAGCATAACCTTGTGGCCGATGGTGCAGTTCTTGCCAATAGTCAGGGGAAAACCTGCATCAATATGCATGACGCAGTTTTCCTGAACATTGCTGCCTTCGCCGATGCGGATCTCTTCATGGTCGGCGCGGATGGTGGACCCAAACCAGACCGAGGCGCCCTGCTCCATCACCACTTTACCGATCAGGTTGGCGTCCGGTGCAACCCATGTGTCATCGTGAATTTGCGGCGTATGCTCGCCCAAGGCGTAGATTGTCATGACAGGCCCTCAAATTCATTTTGTAGTGCGCGAACGTGGTTTTGAAGGCTGGGTTGCTGAATACGGCGCATACGTTCGGCGCTGACGATGGTCTTCAGCTTTTCTTCCGTCGAATCCAGATCGTCATTGACCAGAACGTAATCGTAATACCCCCAATGGCTGATTTCGTCCCAGCTCTTGAGCATCCGTTTGGCGATCACGTCGTCACTGTCCTGGCCACGGCTTTCCAACCGACGGCGCAGTTCCGGGATCGAGGGCGGCAGGATAAAGATCGAAAGCGCGTGTTTGCCAAGGTCCGAGTTGCGGATCTGAACTTCACCCTGCCAATCCACATCGAACAAAACGTCCTTTCCGCTGTTGATCGACTCGCGGACAGGCCCGGCTGGTGAGCCGTAGAAGTTCCCGAAAACATGCGCGTGTTCCAGCATCTGCCCTTCGGCGACCTGCTGTTTGAACGCATCCTCCGTCAGAAAGAAATACTCGCGACCGTGTTCTTCGCCCGGACGCGGCGCGCGGGTGGTGGCCGAGACCGAAAACTCCAGATCGGTATCCCACTGCATCAACCGTTTGGCCAATGTGGATTTTCCTGCACCAGAGGGCGAGGACAGAATGATAAGTAGGCCGCGTCGATCCGCCATTTGGCGCTCCTGTCGTTATTCCACGTTCTGAACTTGTTCGCGCATCTGATCTATAACGGCTTTCAACTCAAGCCCTACCGAAGTCAGATCGGCACTTTGCGCCTTTGAACACAGGGTATTGGCCTCCCGGTTGAACTCCTGCATCAGAAAGTCAAGCTTTCGGCCAACTGCAACGTCCTGTTCAAGCAAGTCCCGCGCAGCCAAGACATGCGCTTTCAGGCGATCAATTTCTTCGGTGATATCGGCCTTGACCGCGATCAGTGCAAGTTCCTGCGCAACACGGTCCGGGTCGGCACCCTGCGCGTTATCCATGACGCGCGACAGGTTCTCGCGTAGCGTTTCTGCGACCTTGTCCTTTCGCTGCTCCGCCAGAATTGCAGCCTGTTCTGTCAATTCCGCCACCGTTTCCAGTTGACCGTTCAATATTTGCGAAAGCGACTGACCTTCGGTCTCGCGCATCGCGATAAATTCGGTCAAAAGCCCCGGGAACTCAGCGATTAGATGTCCGACCAATGGCGCAGGATCGTCTACGTCGCTGCCTGCATCCAGCATACCTTTTAACGCGATAAGGTCAGAAGCACGCGACGGGGCAAGCATGATATCCCACGCTTCTGCCATTTGCTGCGTTTTTGCCAGGGCCTCCAGCGCAGCCCCCATTGCGACTTCGTTCAAAACAAGGTCCGGCGCAGATTCATCACGGTTAAGCCGCAGGGACAGCGTGACGCTTCCCCGGCTCAGGGCCTTGGACAATTGCCCACGCAATGCGACCTCTAACCCCGTCAACCAGTCCGGAGCACGCACGCGCATGTCTAGCCCCTTGCCATTGACGCTGCGCAACTCCCACGTCCAGCTATGCGGCCCAAACGCCCCCTTGCCAGAGGCAAATCCAGTCATGGATCTGATCATGCCCGCCCTTTCGTCGCTGCTCGTCTCAGAATACTTGACCGCACCTAATGCCATCACAGCACGCAGGGCAAGAGTTTGCTGGGTTTCGCCTGAAGACAGCTAAGTTAACCATTCATTAAAGAATTCCTCCAAGAGTGGCACCAACCATGTCAGTTTGGCCCCTGTCAGAACTGGTCATTCGAAAGATGCCCCCGATATCTGGCATTTTAGGAAAATGATGGCCACTTGGCGTTAGGGCTATGAAATGACAACCTTTTTCGGAAACGGGTCCGGGTCTAACTTTGGAAAGATCATCGCGATGGATCGCTTTGACAGTGGCCGCATATTTTCACCCATTCGCCAGGCTGAGGCTTATTGGAGCGCGCTGCTATCGGGTGGCGAGATTCCAATGCGATCGCAGATTGATCCGCGCGGACTTGAGAACATTTTGGAAAACACCTTTATCCTCGAACGCATAGCACCCGGCCTGGCCAGGTTTCGCCTTGCGGGCAGTCATCTGAACAGGCTTGCCGGGATGGAGGTTCGGGGCATGCCTCTGACCGCCTTTTTCGAACCGTCGGCACGATCTCAGGTTACAGAGATATTGGAGCAGGTTTTTGCAGGACCTGCGATTGCCGAGTTTGAACTTGCAGGCGCTGGGAAACCGGGGCGCGCCCACCTGGATGCGCGCATGATCCTGCTGCCACTGAAAAGCGATTTAGGGGACGTAAGCCGCGTCTTGGGCGTACTTGCCAGCAATGGCGCCATCGGTGCCACGCCCAGACGGTTCGGCTTGCTTGGTCAGAAGGTTCGCACAGTGGCGTCCGTTCAATCACCGCGTACGAAGATCGAACCGACGCCGAGGGACAAAGGGAGTTTGATCACTCAAAATCCTATTTGCGTCTGGTTGTATCGCGAGATGATTAAGTAACAAAAAAGCGGGCCTTTGCCCGCTTTTTCTATGATTTAGCTCGCCGCTCGTTTGCTGCGATCGCGCCTCAGGTTAGTCAGTTCCTCGGCCACAAGAAAGGCCAGTTCAAGGGACTGCGACGCGTTCAAACGAGGGTCGCAGGCGGTGTGGTAGCGGTCTGAAAGATCCTCTTCCGTCACGGCGCGCACGCCGCCCGTGCATTCGGTTACATCCAGACCGGTCATCTCGAAATGTACACCACCGGGGATAGTACCCTCGGCCTGATGTACGCCAAAGAAGTCGCGAACTTCGCGCAGGACTGAATCAAACGGACGCGTTTTATAGCCCGTTGCCGATTTGATGGTATTGCCGTGCATCGGATCGCAGACCCAAGTCACATTAGCACCCTCTTCCTTCACGGCTTTGACCAGACGCGGCAGATGCTCACCGGCTTTGCCCGCTCCGAACCGCGCGATCAGGGTCAGGCGACCCTCTTCGTTTTCGGGGTTTAGCTTTGACATCAGAACCTTCAGGTCTTCCGCCGTCGTGGTCGGACCGCATTTTAGACCAATTGGGTTCAATACACCGCGGCAGAATTCCACATGCGCGCCGTCGGGCTGACGGGTGCGGTCGCCGATCCAGATCATATGGCCAGACCCGGCCAGCCAGTTGCCCGAGGTCGAATCCAGACGCGTCAACGCCTCTTCATACTCCAGCAGCAGACTTTCGTGGCTGGTATAGAACTCGACGGTCGAGAACTCATGCGTGGTGTCGGCGGTGATACCAGCCGCGTGCATAAAGTCGATCGTGTCCTGAATCCGGTCCGCAATCTCAGAGTATTTCTGAACGTCCTGTTCGTCCGTGAAGCCCAAAGTCCACGAATGCACCATGCTCATATCCGCGAAGCCTCCGGTCGAGAAGGCCCGCAAAAGGTTAAGCGTCGCCGCGGCCTGCGTATAGGCCTGCAACATCTTGCCGGGATTCGGAATACGCGCTTCGGGCGTGAACGCCAGTTCGTTGATGATGTCGCCACGATAACTTGGCAGTTCCACACCATCGACAACCTCGGTCGGGGCGCTGCGTGGCTTGGCAAACTGTCCCGCCATCCGGCCAACTTTGACCACGGGAACTTTGGCGCCATACGTCAGCACCATCGCCATTTGCAGCATCACCTTGAAGGTATCACGGATTGCGTCGGCGCTGAATTGTTCAAAGCTTTCAGCACAGTCGCCACCTTGCAGCAGGAACGCCTCTCCACGTCCGGCGGCACCCAAAAGCTGTTTCAGGCGGCGCGCTTCCCCGGCAAAAACCAGCGGGGGATACTGCGAAAGCTGGGCCTCGACCTTAGACAGCGCGTCCGCGTCGGTATAATCTGGCATCTGAACCCGGGGCTTGTTGCGCCAGTTCGATTTTTGCCACTCGGTCATAGCTTTGATCTCCGCTGAGGTATTCAGGTCGTCTCTATACAAAATGCATTGAAGAGTGACCATATACGATTTGCGCCTCTTGACGCGGGAAACAAGCTTTGATCATGGTTGCTGTCAAATCTGTCGCCGACGCAACGTCATTAGGCGCCGAATCAAGGACACCTCGCCATGCAAGAGCAACGCCAAGTTGTCACGGTGGAAGACACTGCGGCCAACCCTAAGAATTTCGTATTTGTCTTGCTGGACAAATTTTCGCTGCTGTCCTTTGCTTCGGCGCTGGACAGCCTGCGTATTGCCAATCGCATGGCCGACAAAGAGCTGTATTCGTGGACTTTTGCAGGCGAAGGCGGTGATACCGTCAAATGCTCGGCCGGGACCGAGTTCAAGCTGGACACCGATCTGAACGAATTGCAGCGCGACGACGTTGTGATCATATGCGGCGGTGTAGACGTTCAGGCGGCGACCACCAAGAAAGTTCTGAATTGGGTTCGGCGCGAGGCACGGCGTGGTCTGAAAATCGGCGGGCTTTGCACAGCGGCCTATACTCTGGCCAAGGCCGGACTTCTGGACGGCAAACGTGCGACGATCCACTGGGAAAACTCGGACAGCTTTATCGAGGAATTCGATGAGGTCGAGCTAACAAAGTCTGTTTTCCAAATTGATGGCAACCGGATGACAACTGCGGGCGGGACCTCATCCATCGACCTGATGCTGAAGATCATCGCTGATGATTACGGCGAAGATCTTGCCAACGCGGTCGCCGACCAGATGATCTATTCCTCGATCCGCACCGATCAGGACACGCAGCGCCTGTCCACCCCTACCCGCATCGGCGTGCGCCATCCCAAGTTGAGCCAGGTCATCCTGATGATGGAAAAAAACATCGAGGAACCGATCTCACCTTCGATCCTTGCCAAGGATGTGGGCATGTCCACGCGCCAGTTGGAACGCCTGTTCCGTCGCTACCTGAGCCGTTCTCCCAAGCGGTACTACATGGAGCTTAGGCTGCACAAAGCACGCAACCTGCTGATGCAGACAGATATGAGTGTCATTAACGTGGCGCTTGCCTGCGGCTTCGCCAGCCCCTCGCATTTCTCGAAATGCTACCGCGCGCACTATAATACGACACCATACCGGGAGCGCGGTGCACAAAGTGGTCGCCTTTCGGTTTAACCTCCGGGCGACATCCGAAAAACCGCGCCTTCTCCAACGGAAATAAACCAGATGGACCCGTCAGGCGCTTCGACAATGTCCCGGACGCGCTCGGTCTCGGCTCCTTTGATTTGCTCGACTTCCTTTAGGGGTGACCCCTCAAGCCGGGCGATGTAGTTGAACTTGAGCGACCCCACGAAGATGTCGCCCTTCCACTCGGGCCAGAGTTTTCCGGAATACACCATCAATCCCGAAGGTGCGATGGATGGGTCCCAGTAGAATTTCGGTTGCTGCATCCCGGACTTCGCGGTGCCTTCGCCGATTGACTTGCCTGAATAATGCTTACCGTAGGAAATAACCGGCCAACCGAAGTTCTGACCCGGCAGAACAAGATTCACCTCATCCCCGCCCCGCGCACCATGTTCCGACGTCCACAGTCGCCCTTGTGCATCAAGACCCGCGCCCTGCGGGTTTCTATGCCCATAAGACCAAATCTCGGGCCTTAAATCGGGTTGACCGACAAACGGGTTGTCAGACGGGACCGAACCATCCCGGTTTATCCGGAGTACCGAGCCGATATGGTTCGACCTGTCCTGAGCTTGAGGCCGGTCACCGCGATCACCGATTGTGACAAACAAGGTTCCGTCATCGGCTTCTACGACCCGAGACCCAAAATGCCGACCACCAGATCCCCCCGGCATGGCTTCGAAGATCACCCTTAGATTTGTAAGGCGTTTTCCGTTCTCTGACAGGCGTGCGACCGCCACGGCAGTTCCTGCACCACCCTTCTGACTTTTTGAAAAAGTAAGAAAAATTTCACGACTTTGGGCAAAATCGCGTGCGATGGTCACGTCCAGCAACCCACCCTGCCCTTTGGCCACCACATCCGGTGCACCGCGCACCCGGCGGGCGTCCCCGTCAGTGACATATAATAGCTGTCCGTCACGCTCGGTCACCAGAAACGTGCCGTCTGGCAGTATCCCAACCGCCCACGGAGTATCCAGTCCATCGACAAGTGCGCTCACCTGCACCGGACCGGCTGATGTTCTTAGTTCATCGGCGTCGGCCACCATTGGACCGAACAACAGGAGTGAAACCGCGAACGCTCTGAGCATGGGGATCTCCACTTTAGGGGCACTGCGACAACCGCAACAAAACAAATAGGATTATGGGCCGCAAAAACACGTTTGCGTTAGGACTTTTCTTTTCCGAACAGCTTGCCTAGGGTCATGCCCAGAACGAATACGTTCACAATAGGGAGTAACCATATGAAAAAGCTGCTTACAGCAACTGCAGCAACCGCTCTGCTGTCCGGCACCGCAATGGCCGAAGATGTCACACTGGGCGTTCTGTTCGGCTTTACCGGTCCGATTGAATCGCTGGCGCCTGCCATGGGCTCGGGTGCGGAACTGGCAATGGCCGAAGTCACCGAATCCGGAAAACTGCTGGACGGTTCGTCTGTTTCGGCATCCCGGGCTGACACCGGCTGCATCGACAACGGTTTGGCCACCTCGAACGGCGAGCGCATGATTGCAGACGGTGTCGCTGGCATCATCGGCGGCGACTGCTCGGGCGTGACCGGAGCGATCCTGCAGAACGTCGCGATTCCGAACGGCATGGTCATGATCTCACCGTCGGCAACCTCGCCCGGCCTGTCGACCATGGAAGACAATGGCCTGTTCTTCCGCACCGCCCCGTCGGATGCGCGCGAAGGTCAGGTAATGGCCGACATCCTGAACGATCGCGGAATCAGCTCGATCGCTCTGACCTACACCAACAACGACTATGGTAAAGGTCTGGCGGACGCGATCCAGTCGTCGTTCGAGGCTTCGGGTGGCGAAGTCACTATCGTGGCCGCGCACGAAGACGGCAAGGCCGACTACTCGGCCGAAGTGGGCGCGCTGGCCTCGGCCGGTGGCGACATACTGGTGGTCGCGGGCTATCTGGATCAGGGCGGTCTGGGCATCATCCAGTCGGCGCTGGACAGCGGTGCGTTTGACACATTCGGTCTGCCCGGTGGCATGATCGGTGACTCGCTGCCCAATAACGTCGGCCCCGACCTGAACGGCTCGTTCGGTCAGATCGCCGGTTCGGGCGGTGAAGGTGCTGAAAAGTACTTTGCCATGGCCGAAGCTGCGGGTTTCGACGGCTCTTCGCCCTATTCGCCCGAAAGCTATGACGCCGCAGCGCTGTTCATGCTGGCAATGCAGGCCGCCGGGTCCACCAACCCTGCGGACTATGGCGCCAAGATTATGGACGTCGCCAACGCTCCGGGTGAAAAGATCTATCCCGGTGAACTGGCCAAGGGTCTGGAAATGCTGGCCGCAGGTCAGGACATCGACTATGTCGGCGCGTCGGGCGTTGAACTGATCGGCCCCGGTGAAAGCGCCGGTTCGTATCGTGAGATCGAAGTCACCGACGGCGAAAACAAGACCGTCAACTTCCGTTGATCGGACTTAAATAGTCATAAAAACAAGCAGCCCGGGCCTTGTGTCCGGGCTGTTTCAATGAAAAAAGGCCGCACCCCGGCAAACGGGGATGGGACAACAACGCCGAAAACGGCGGCTAGGGGAAAAGATGATCGTCGTCGAAGACGTGCACAAGCATTTCGGCGGGTTTCATGCGGTGGACGGGGCATCGCTGGAAATCCAAAAGGGCTCGATCACCGGTCTGATTGGGCCGAACGGGGCCGGAAAAACCACTCTGTTCAACGTGATCGCGGGCGTTCTGCCGCCGACCAGCGGCAAGGTTCATATGGACGGTGAGGACATCACCGGCCTGCCCCCGCATGAGCTGTTCCACAAAGGCCTGCTGCGCACGTTCCAGATCGCGCATGAGTTTTCCTCGATGTCGTGCCGTGAAAACCTGATGATGGTGCCCGGCGCGCAATCGGGTGAATCGCTTTGGAACACATGGTTTGGGCGCAAACGCATCGCTGACGAGGAACGCGCGCTGCGCGCCAAGGCCGATGAGGTGCTTGAGTTCCTGACCATCGAACATCTGGCCGATCACAAGGCCGGTCAGGTCTCGGGCGGGCAGAAAAAACTGCTGGAACTGGGTCGCACCATGATGGTCGACGCCAAGATCGTCTTTCTGGACGAGGTTGGTGCAGGCGTGAACCGTACCCTGCTGATGACCATCGCCGACACGATCCTGCGCCTGAACAAGGAACGCGGCTATACCTTCGTGGTTATTGAGCATGACATGGATTTCATCGGCAAAATCTGCGACCCGGTCATCTGTATGGCTGAGGGCAAGGTGCTGGCCGAAGGTACCTTGGATGAGATCAAAGCGAATGAGCACGTGATCGAAGCCTATCTAGGCACCGGCCTGAAGAACAAAGACAAGCTGGAGGCCGGGGCGTGAGCGACAATCCTTATCACGACGACAAGGGCAACAAGGACGCCTCGATTACCAATACGCATGGTGTCGGCACCATGACCCCCGCCCATCGCAAAAGCGGTGAAACGCATAAGGTCGAGGGCGGCCCCTTCCTGATCGGCGACACGATGACGGGCGGTTACGGCAAAGGGCCGGATATCCTGCACGACTGCACCATCGCCGTCGACAAAGGCGAGATTGCGGTGATCGTCGGCCCTAATGGCGCGGGCAAATCGACCGCGATGAAGGCTGTATTCGGCATGCTAGACGTCCGCGCCGGAGCCGTTCGACTGGATGGCGAAGACATCACCAAACTGTCGCCGCAGGACCGTGTGATCAAGGGCATGGGCTTTGTTCCGCAGACGTCGAACATCTTCACCTCAATGACGGTGGAGGAGAACCTCGAGATGGGCGCTTTCATCCGCCGCGACGATATTTCGGGAACGATGGAGCAGGTCTATGACCTTTTCCCCATCTTGCGCGATAAACGCAATCAGGCAGCCGGAGAGCTATCGGGCGGCCAACGCCAACAGGTCGCCGTGGGCCGCGCGCTGATGACTCAGCCCAAGGTGCTGATGCTGGACGAACCCACCGCCGGGGTCTCGCCCATCGTGATGGATGAGCTGTTCGACCGGATCATCGAAGTTTCGCGCACCGGGCTGCCGATCCTGATGGTCGAACAGAACGCCCGTCAGGCGCTGGAGATCGCGGACAAGGGATATGTGCTGGTTCAGGGGCGGAACGCCTATACCGGCACGGGCAAGGAACTGCTGGCCGATCCCGAAGTGCGCAAGAGCTTCTTGGGGGGGTGAGGATGCGATTTTCATTCACGCTGCTAATTGCGTGGCTTCTCCAATCTTCCACCCTTTTTGCTGCCTTGGATCAAACAGGATATCGCGCAAACTGCACTATTTATTCCGCGTGTGAGGACGAAGTTTGTGTGGGCGTAACAGTGCCACTTTACTCTCTTACTCTGATCCGTGAAGGAGAAGCATACTTTCTGATAGGCAATGCAAGCGAGCGTCGAAAACTCGGGCTTTTCGAAGACCCGATCAATGCAACAAGTTACCTTAACGAGAACCCAAGACCTGATTTTTCGACCGTCGTGATACCAAACAATGAAATCGCCGATGGTTTTGGCCTGAACTTTATCCCACTAGTTCGCAGTAGAGACCTTGTTGTCATGTCTAATCGGATCACGAAATTTACTTGTACCACTATTGGAGATGGGCTGTACTAATGGACTTCCTCAACGCCCTTGTGGCGCTCTCCAACTTCGTTCTTGTTCCCGCAATCGCCTATGGCAGCCAGTTGGCGCTGGGGGCGCTGGGGGTGACACTGATCTATGGCATCCTGCGGTTCTCGAATTTTGCTCATGGCGACACAATGGCCTTTGGCGCGATGATTGCTGTATTGGTAACTTGGGGTCTGCAAGCGGCAGGCGTCAGTTTCGGGCCGCTGCCGACCGCTCTGCTTGCCCTGCCCTTTGCCATACTGGGCTGTATCGTTCTGGTTCTGGTCACCGACCGACTGGTTTACAGGTTCTACCGCGAACAAAAGGCCAAGCCGGTCATTCTGGTAATCGTGTCGATGGGCGTGATGTTCATCATGAACGGGATCGTGCGATTCATCATCGGTCCTGATGATCAACGCTTCTCGGACGGCGCGCGGTTCATCGTCTCGGCTCGTGACTTCAAAGCGATGACCGGGCTACGTGAAGGGCTGGCGATCAAGACCTCTCAGGGCATTACCGTGGTTGTTGCGGTTGTCGCCGTGGTGCTGTTGTTCTGGTTCTTGAACAAGACACGCACCGGCAAGTCGATGCGCGCCTATTCCGATAACGAGGATTTGGCGCTGCTGTCCGGCATCAACCCAGAACGCGTGGTGATGATCACATGGATCATTGTCGCGGCGCTGGCGACTACGGCGGGTGTGCTCTATGGTCTCGACAAAAGCTTCAAACCCTTCGTCTATTTCCAGCTTCTGCTGCCGATCTTCGCCTCGGCCATTGTCGGCGGTCTTGGCAACCCGATTGGTGCCATCGCGGGCGGGTTCATCATCGCGTTTTCCGAAGTCACCATCACCTATGCGTGGAAAAAGGTGCTGACCTATCTAGCACCCGAAGGTCTAGAGCCCTCGGGCCTCGTCCAGTTCCTATCCACCGATTACAAATTCGCCGTCAGTTTCGTGATCCTGCTGATCGTGCTTCTGTTTAAGCCCACGGGCCTGTTCAAGGGGAAAGCGGTATGACCGAGTCCGTCAAAAACACGCTGCTTTTCATTGCGGTCGGCTCTCTGATCCTGCTGACAGGATTCACGCAAAGCTGGAACTCGGCCATTTTGATCCTGAACATGGGGCTGATCTCGGCGATCATGGCGATCGGGGTGAACCTGCAATGGGGCTTTGCGGGCCTGTTCAATGTAGGCGTCATGGGATTTGTCGCGCTGGGCGGATTGGCTGTGGTACTGATCTCAACCCCGCCCACGCCGGGCGCTTGGTCGGCCGGGGGGTACGGTATTCTGCTAGCCCTGCTTTTGGGTGCCGCGACAGTGGTCGCAGCCGTGCTTGTCGCCACGCGAATGCCAAAGGGACGGATGCAAACCCTGTCTATCATCGGTATTCTCATCGCCGGGTTCTTTATCTATCGCGCGGTGTTCGATCCCAGCATCGCCGCGGTCGAGGCGATTGATCCCGCAGTCGCAGGCAATATCGGCGGTTTGAACCTGCCGGTTCTGTTGGCATGGCCTGCGGGCGGCTTGCTGGCAGCGGGCGCGGCCTGGTTGATCGGGAAAACTGCGCTGGGCCTGCGGTCAGACTATCTGGCGATTGCGACGCTGGGTATCGCCGAGATCATCATCGCCGTCATGAAGAACGAAGACTGGCTGGCTCGTGGCGTCAAGAATGTCTACGGCATCCCGCGCCCCGCCCCAGTGGTGGGTTATGAGGTCGAGTTGCAGGCCGATCCCGGCTTTATCGCCCGCGCCGAATGGCTGGGGCTTGATCCCGTCACGGCCTCGACCCTTTCGGTCAAGCTGGGCTATTCGTTGCTGTTCACAATCGTCCTGCTGGCGCTGCTATGGATGGCGCAAATGGCGCTAAAAAGCCCATGGGGTCGGATGATGCGCGCCATTCGCGACAACGAAGTCGCGGCCGAAGCAATGGGCAAGGACGTCACCCGCCGCCACTTGCAAATCTTCGTTTTGGGGTCGGCGATCTGCGGCATTGCTGGCGCGATGATGACCACGCTTGACGGCCAGTTGACGCCCGGCACCTACAATCCGCTGCGGTTTACATTCCTTGTTTGGGTCATGGTAATTGTCGGCGGGTCCGGCAACAATTTTGGCGCAGTTCTGGGGGCTTTCCTGATCTGGTTCCTGTGGGTCCAGGTCGAGCCGATTGGCTTGTGGATGATGAACCTGATTACGGCAGGAATGCCGGACGGCAGCGCGCTTAAGGCACACCTGATTGAAAGTGCCGCTCATATGCGGCTGTTCACTATGGGTCTGATCCTTCTCATCGTGCTCAGGTTCAGCCCACGAGGATTGATACCCGAAAAATAGACTGACCCAAGGTTAAGTTTCAAACCGCGCCAAGTGTTTGGCGCGGTTTGTTGATTTCAGCGTATCGCTTGTTTACACGATAGGTGACCGCAGTGCTTCAGGCCGGTGTTCCTCTCACCCTGGATAACGCGGACGGCCTGATGAGTATGAAAAGAGTTCACATGAAAACCTTGATCACCAAAACAGTTCTTTTTCTACCGCTTGTCGCAGGTTTGTCGGGATGTATTCCGTCACCCGAAGACGTCGAAAGCGCACCGGTGAAAGTTCAAACCCCCAAGGGCGAAGTCACCTGCCAGCTTTATCGCCTGGACCGGGTAATCTGGGATCGCGCCACTGACTTCCCGGCTGACAAGATGTCGGTGCCAGAGGCGGACGCCTACTGTAAGCAGGAAGGCCAGCGCCGCCTGAAGTGATCCGGCTGGCTGCGCGCTGAACCAAATTGGTCCGGCGCGCAGCCCCTAATTGTTTTTAAACAATCCACCAAGGATACCGCGAACAATGCGGCGTCCGGTGGTGCCTTTC
Source organism: Ruegeria sp. HKCCA5491 (assembly GCF_013034565.1). Taxonomy (NCBI): domain Bacteria; kingdom Pseudomonadati; phylum Pseudomonadota; class Alphaproteobacteria; order Rhodobacterales; family Roseobacteraceae; genus Ruegeria; species Ruegeria sp. HKCCA5491. Next base: position 21,128 of record NZ_WQGG01000010.1, on the reverse strand, counting down.
AGCTCTTTGATGACCGCCTCGCTCATCGCCGACGTAAACGTATCCCTTTTGCGGGTTACGCGGGACGAGGACCGCCCCACCCTGCTGCCGGAATAGCGTCGCGCTGTCGAAAATTCACGTTCGGCCACGGATTGAGTTTCTTCGTGTTCTTCGGCCTCAGCAGCGGCTGCGGCGGCGGCCGAAGCACGGGATTTCAAAATCTCGAAGGCGGACTCTCGGTCTTGCAGCGCATCATATTTTGCTTTCATCGGGGACGTATCCATCACGGCCTGACGCTCGGCCGCAGTCACCGGGCCAAGCTGCGAGCCCGGCGGTCTGATCAAAGTACGTTCGACAATACCCGGCACGCCCTTTTTCTGAAGCATCGAAGTAACGGCTTCGCCAACCCCGACTTCACGGATTGCGGCCTCGGTATCAAAATCCGGGTTCTCGCGATATGTCTCGGCTGCAAGGCGCAGGTTCTTTCTGTCCCGCGCCGTAAAAGCGCGCAGTGCATGCTGAATACGGTTTCCGAGCTGACCCAGAATATCTTCTGGGATATCTGCGGGGTTCTGAGAAATGAAATAAACACCAACCCCCTTCGAACGGATCAGGCGCGCAACCTGTTCGACCTTGTCCACCAAAACTTTTGGGGCGTCTTCAAAAAGCAGGTGCGCCTCATCAAAGAAAAACACCAGCTTTGGCTTATCCGGATCGCCGACTTCGGGCAGTTCTTCGAACAATTCACTAAGCAGCCACAAAAGGAACGTCGCATAAAGACGCGGCGCACCCATCAGCTTGTCCGAGACAAGGATATTCACGACGCCCTGCCCGTTTTCGTCAACGCGCATCAAATCCGCAAGTTCCAAAGCAGGCTCGCCGAACAGGTTAGTGCCACCTTGGTTTTCAAGAACCAAGAGGCGTCGCTGAATGGCCCCTATCGAAGCCGTCGAGACATTGCCAAAGCGTAAGGACAACTGGGTTCGATTTTCACCGATCCACACCAGCAGCGATTGCAAATCCTTAAGGTCCAGCAGCGGCAACCCTTCTTCGTCCGCCACACGAAAGGCGATGTTCAAAATACCTTCCTGTGCCTCGCTCAGATCCATTAGACGAGAAAGAAGAAGCGGTCCCATCTCAGTTACGGTTGTACGGACGGGGTGCCCTTGTTTGCCAAACAGATCCCAAAAGGCGACAGGGCACGCCGCATAAGAATAATCTGTGAAGCCAATTCTTTCGGCGCGTTCGTGAAAAGACTTGTGCAGTTTATGCGCTTCACTACCCGCCTTGGCCAACCCGGACAGATCACCCTTAACATCGGACAAAAACACCGGAACACCTGCCTGCGAAAATCCCTCGGCAAGAATTTGCAATGTCACCGTTTTTCCGGTTCCAGTCGCACCAGCGATCAATCCATGCCGATTGGCATATTTCAACGTCAATGATTGAGGCTGGCCATACTCGTCACCCGCGCCACCCAAAAAAATACCATTTTCCATATGATTATGGTCCCAATATCCACCGATCTGACGGCAGCATACAAATTTAATATTTAACTGCGATAGTCTATTCGTTGTCTCCGCAGTGAGAGGTGCGAGGCAACGATCTTCCTCCCTGTCGACTGGCCGCGCTTTCGGGCGCGGCTTTTTTTTAAGATTGCGGCCTATGTCATTAAATTTTCAGGTTTGCAGTTGACCGATGCGCTCCCCTCTCGTAACGTCTGCGCATAACTAAGTCGGCCAGTCCGACGGGGAGAAAATTCAGTTGAAGGGAGCCGCTCCACCGGCTCCCTTCTTCGTTGGAAAAAGCCCCGAAAATCGCGGCAAACCGGCAAGATTCCGATCACTTCCCTGCATTTTGAAAGCTTAGTGCCTGACACCCTGCCACAAGGATGTTAGACCGGGCAAAAAGCTTAACCAATCTGCCGAGGCGTTCATGTTCAAGAAACTTCTCTCACTAAACATTGTTGGCGCCGTGCTTCTATCAGGCGCGGTTGCTGCTCAGGAAACTCAATCCGGTGAATCCCAACCGGCGCAGGCAGACAGCGGTCTTGATCTGGGTCAGCCCGGGCCGCGCGTCGGCGAACAGTTCATCAAGGAAAAGTCAGGCGACTGGGAGGTTTCCTGCATCAAGGCCGAAGAGGGCAATGACCCCTGCGCCTTGGTCCAGATCCTGAACGGTCAGCAGGGTGAACCTATTGCCGAAGTCACCATTGGTAAATTGCCCGCTGGTGGAGCTGCCGCTGCATGGGCCAGTGTGATCGTTCCCCTTGAAACCCTGCTTCAGGCGCAGCTTGCCCTGTCAATCGACGGAGCACCGCGCAAACTCTACAATTACCACCACTGTGTTCCTGTCGGCTGCGTTGCCCAACTTGGGTTGAGCCAAGGCGATGTCGACGCAATGAAAGCAGGCAGCAAAGCGGTTCTGTCGCTGGTTCCGGCCCGTTTTCCGGATCAGGTTCTGTCAATGGACATGTCGCTTGCGGGATTCACGTCGGGGTTTGACAGCCTGACGGCACAGCAAAACTAAGAACGGCAGACAAAGGCGGCTGAAGAAATAGTCGCCTTTCTTTTCCGCCCGACGTGCTTAGACACGTTTCAGCGCCAAAACCGCATTCAGGCCGCCAAAGGCAAACGCATTGCTCAGCGCCACATCCACTTTGGCATCACGCGCGTCATTTGGCACCACGTCCAAGGCGCACTCGGGATCAGGTTCTTCATAGCCTATGGTTGGCGCGATCAACCCGTCGCGCAAAGCCATTATGCAGGCCAGCAACTCAACAGCTCCGGTTCCTCCAATCAAGTGACCGTGCATCGACTTGGTGGACGAGATCATCAACTCGTCCGCATGCGGCCCAAAGACATCAGCAACGGCAGCACATTCGGTTTTGTCGTTGGCTGCCGTCCCCGTGCCGTGCGCATTGATATAACCAACCTGATCTGCGTTCAGACCCGCATCGGACAACGCACCAGACATGGCCCGCGCCGCGCCCTGCTTGCTGGGCATTACGATATCCGATGCATCGGATGACATAGCGAAGCCGACGACCTCGCACAATATGTCCGCACCACGGGCGCGCGCGTGTTCATATTCCTCGAACACAAAAACTCCAGCGCCTTCACCCTGAACCATTCCATTCCGGTTCGCGCTGAACGGGCGGCAGGCGTCCTTGGACATGACGCGCAGTCCCTCCCACGCTTTGACGCCGCCAAAGCAGAGCATGGATTCCGAACCACCGGTCAGCATCGTTGGCGCAGCGCCGCTGCGCACCATCTGAAATGCTAGCGCCATAGCGTGGTTCGAGGACGCACAGGCCGTCGAAACAGTAAAGCTTGGCCCCTTGAGGTTATGTTCCATCGACACATGGCTGGCAGCAGCATTATTCATCAATTTGGGCACGACGAACGGGTGAACCCGGTTCTTTCCATCCTCATAGACAGAGCGATAATTGTCGTCCCACGTCGAAACGCCCCCTCCGGCCGTGCCCAGCACAACACCGGACCGCGCGGCCAGATCACCGTGAAACTCGATACCGGATTGTTCGATTGCTTCCTTAGCAGCCGTCAGCGTGAACTGCGTGAACCGATCGTACAGGGTCATTTGCTGTCGGTTAAACCGGCCCTCGGCCTCGAACCCCCGGACCTGACCACCGATTTTGATGGCCAACCTCTCAACGTCGCGGAACTCCAGTTCGGAAATCCCACAGCGGCCCTCACGCATTGCTTCAAGTGTGGCGGGAACGGAGTGGCCCAGCGAATTGATCGTCCCGGCCCCGGTAATGACAACGCGTTTCATGATCTTGTGTCAGACCTTTTCCGACACAAGTTTTTCGATGCCGGAAATGATCGCTGCCACGTTCGAGATGTCGAAATCACTTGCCGTGGGTTCGTTGGCATTGAATGGAACGGTGATATCGAACTCTTCCTCGATGGCGAAAATGCTTTCCACCAGACCAAGGCTGTCGATTCCAAGATCCTCGAGCGTACTTTCGGGCGTCACATCCGAAGGTTCCAACACGGCCTGTTCGGCGATGATGGCGATGACGCGTTCGGTGATGCTCATGTCGAACCTCTGATTGTCCCGTTGAGGGTGATTTAATCGTTCGGAGCCTGTTTGAAAACAGCCTTTTTGAGCGCCTCTACGTCACGCGCCATGCGTGGAAGGCGGCGCTGGGCTTTGTACATGTCCGTATGCGTTTCCATCTTTACGCCCGGATACCCCATAATCACACGCCCGGCCGGCACATTGGAAAGGATTTTCGTACCCCCACCTGCGATCACACCGTCGCCGATAAAAATGTTATCGGCCACACCGGTTTGACCGCCAAGAACCACGTTATTGCCGATCTCGACCGAACCTGAGACGCCTGTTTGTCCGCACAGTAGGCAATCTTTACCAACACGCGTGTTGTGGCCGACATGCACTAGATTATCCAATTTCGAGCCATCACCGATATACGTGTTTCGGATTGTGCCGTTATCGACCGTGCAATTTGCGCCGACTTCGACATCGTCCCCGATTTCAACCGCGCCAAGCGAGTGGATACGCAACCAACTTTGCGCCCGCGCATCGCCCTGGTCACCCAACGTTTTACGCACGTTTTCTACGCCTGACACCTCGGGCGTAACAAAGCTAAACCCGTCGCCACCAATCCGGGCACCCGGTTGCGCAATGAAACGATGGCCGATTTGGGCTCGGGCGCCGATGCTGACCATCTCGCGCAGCAACGCGTTCTCACCCAAGACGGCATCCATTCCGATCACACAATGCGCGCCAATCACGGCCCCTTTGCCGATCTTTGCGCGCGCGCCAATCACCGCCAATGGACCAATCGAAACGCCGTCGGCCAATTCTGCCGTTGGGTCAACCACCGCCGAGGGGTGAATGCCAGGCGCAACACCCTGCCCCGGATCAAGCATCGAAGTGATCCCGGCCATGGCCATTCTGGGACGAGCAACAAAAATAGCAGCCTTCAGGCCCAATGCCCGCCAATCGGCCCCTGCCCACAGAACCGCCGCCTGCGCGTTCCCCGCACCAAGAGCGTCGGCATATTTTGGCGACATGGCCATTGCCAAATCCAAAGGGCCCGCATCACCGGGTTCTGCTGCGCGCTCAATGGCAAGATCACCTTCGCCCTGGTATTCAGCACCCAGGGCTTCGGCGATTTGTAGAATTGTGTACTGCATGTCGGGCTTCCCGGAACTAGGACTTAACCCGGTGATTACCCCTGAACGTCCGGCAGGGCTACCCCTGCTTTCTGGAGCGCCTCCCAGATTTTCCGGTCGCGGTCGTAGACATCACGCCGATACTGCACCTCACCCTTCGGGCCGATATAGGCCGTTCGATAGATCAGATGAACCGGCACGTGTTGCTCCAACGGCACCGTGGTCTCTTTTCCGGTGGCAAGAATGCGATGGAAGAACGCCTTGGGGTCTTCTTCCTGTTTGGCCAGAAGCGCATAGGCAAACTCGAACGGTTGAGCCAGACGAATACACCCGTGCGAGAACGCCCGAACCTCACGCGCGAACAGAGATTTCTGAGGCGTATCATGCAGATAGATATTGTATTGATTTGGGAACATGAACTTTACCAGCCCCAAAGCGTTACTTTGGCTCGGCGGCTGTCGCATGGCAAACGGAAAGTTGCGAGCGTTGAATTGGGTAAAGTCCACGGCCCCCCGGTTCACTTGCCGACCACTGCGGTCGGTGATGTGAATATGCCCAACAGCATTAGGGTTGGACTGCAGCTTTGGCAGGTATTCCTTGGTGATAATCGAACGTGGCACGTACCAACTGGGGTTGATAACCATATGCTCCATTTCGTCCGAAAATTCAGGGCTGCGCCGATCATGAGTGTTCTTACCGATCACCGTCCGGGTTTCGAATGAGACCAAGCCATCATCAACAATCTTGGCAGAAAAATCCGCCTGATTGACAAGGATATGCCGCGCGCCCCGCTCTTTCGGCAACCAGCGTTCACGCTCGAGCGCCACATATACGGACTTCAGGCGGTCAGATGCCGTCCGGTTCAACTCTGAGATTGTTCCTTGACCGGCCACCCCATCCGCAGCAAGGCCATGATCGGATTGAAACCTCTTTACAGCATCCAGCAACGCATCGTCGAATTCAGGGCTTGCCGTGGACTTCAAATACCCCATGGAAATCAGACGATTGCGCAGTTTAATTACATTCGGCCCCGTGTCACCGTATTCCAGCTTATCCGAGGGAACGCCCGCCCCCCAGCCGCCTTGTCGAATAAGGTTTTCAAGCGCGATCTTCTGCTTCATCAGCGCGCGGTACTGTGCGTTTTGCGGGGTAAGCAGATCAAAATACGCGGCATCGTGATCCACCAAGCCCTGCAGATGCTGGGCGGCTGTCCGGCGTTCGACCTTGCGCACCAGCCCGTCGTCAATCTGGGATGGGCGTAAGGCGCCTGAGTACATGTCATTGGCGTAGGCGACGAAAGCACGGCTCAGCGACATTTCGACCGCACCTAGATCGCGCTGGGTTTGCGCGTCCTGCATCTGAGCCAGCAAACCCTGCACGTCGTAAGCGCCCTGTGGCAAACCGTGCATGTCAACGCTGGACAGTGCGCGGATCAAACCTGACCTGCGTGCCTGATGTGCGGCCGAATTGCCAACCCAAACCGGAGAAAACCCGTTAGAGCGGTAAAAATCGGACATTCCAGAGCCTGAGGGCAGAAATTCGGCAACGGACATCTGAAACGCGGTCGCGGGTTTGGAATCGGTGTTCGCCATCGCCGCAGACGCCGCAATGCAGGCTGCGAATATGAAACCAGATGGCGCACGTAAAAATGCTCGCATGGGATGACCCTGATTATTCAATAACTTGGACGCTTTTTCAGTTCACGTCGAACAAATATGATTGCGGGTCAGACCGCTTGTCCATTCACAAATGCATCACTTCAAATCTTCTTTTTGGCCGTGATGCGCGTTTGCATCGTCAAGGGACCAGCATAACCCATCTGCTTAAAGACTATACCGAAATGCATCATCTGCGCAAAAAACTGCCGAAAATTCCCCCTTGAATAGATGAGTATGAAAGACTTCTTGGCGGTCTTTCGCGTCTGTGCCATAAATTCGGCATCTGGGATGGGAAAAAATTAAGAACGCGCGCGTAACATCGTGTGCAGGCAGGAACAGTACGGGACGAAACTATAATGACTACGAGCAGTACTTCGGGCTTGACCCGGCGTGCCCTATTGGGCGCATTCGCAGCTACGGCAGTTGTCGCGGCACCGACTTATTCCAATGCAGCAGGATTTCTCCGCGGCGGTGGCGACATTCGCCGTATTCGCATGTATTCGGGTCGCACCGGTGAACGGATCGACATGATCTACTGGGTCGACGGCAAATACATCAAGGATGCCGTCAAGGAAGTGAACCACTTCATGCGTGATTGGCGCACCGATCAGGTCAAACCTATGGATCTGCGCACCATCGACATCATGGCTGCCTCTCACAATCTCCTGAATGTTGACGAGCCTTATATGCTGCTGTCGGGCTATCGCTCGCCGCAGACAAACGCGATGTTGCGGTCACGGTCGCGTCGCGTTGCCAAGAACTCATTGCACATGAAAGGTCAGGCTGCTGACCTGCGCCTATCGTCCCGTTCAGTCTCGCAAATGGCCAAGGCCGCAATGTCCTGCCGGGCCGGTGGTGTTGGCAAATATTCCCGCTCGAATTTCGTCCACATGGATTGCGGTGAAATCCGAAGCTGGGGCGGCTAATAACAACCCACCCCCCAAAACACAGAGCGCCCACGGGCGCTTTTTGTTTTTCTGGAAGGTCTGACGACGGGCGCAATACCGACAAATGCAGAATTGCGACGTCAGGATAGATAAACTGATCGGATGATTATGGCGCACCTGAGAGGATTCGAACCTCTGGCCTCTGCCTTCGGAGGGCAGCGCTCTATCCAGCTGAGCTACAGGTGCGTTGGTCGTTAGCTAACCTTGATCCGATCCGGGTGCAACTGCAAATCGCCCCATAGCGCCGGCATCTACGCAAACAAATCATGCGCCAGTTCAAGCGCGTCGACCAGCGTATCGACCTCATCCGTCGTGTTGTAAAGACCAAAGCTCGCGCGGCAAGTTGCGGTAACACCAAAGAAATCCATCAGTGGCCCCGCGCAATGATGACCGGCGCGGACCGCGACGCCCTTCTTGTCCAGAATGGTGGACACATCATGCGCATGTCCGGCCCCATCAAGCGTGAAGCTAAAGATCGCGGCCTTGTCCGGACGCATGCCTTGAACCTGAAGCCAATTGAGACCAGCAAGTTTCTCAAACGCATAATCGCGCAGCCCCGCCTCATGCGCGGCAATGTTCTCCATACCTAGATCCATCATGTAATCCAGCGCGACACCTAGCCCGATGGTCTGAACTATGCCGGGGGTACCGGCCTCGAACTTCATGGGAGGGTCGTTATAGATCACCTGATCTTTGCTGACTTCTTTGATCATGTCGCCACCGCCGATAAAGGGGCGCATCTCGGCCATGCGCTCGGATTTGATGTAGATCGCACCCGAACCGGACGGACCATACAGCTTATGCCCCGTGATCGCATAGAAGTCGCAGCCGATTTCCTGCACGTTCACCGGCATGTGTACGGCGCCCTGACTTCCGTCCACCAGCACTGGAACGCCCTTGGCGTGTGCGCCTTCGGTAATTGCCTTTACGTCGACAACTGTGCCAAGAACATTCGAACACTGTGTTACGGCAACCAGCTTGGTCTTGGGGCCGATCGCGTCAATAACCGCTTGCGGGTCCAGCCCGCCGTCCGGATCAATGTCGACCCATTTCAGGACAACGCCCTGCCGCTCGCGCAGGAAGTGCCAGGGAACGATGTTGGCATGGTGCTCCATGACGCTCAGGACGATTTCATCACCGGCCTCGAGACGCGGCATCGCCCAGCCATAGGCTACAAGGTTAATTCCCTCAGTCGTGCCAGAATTCAAAACGACTTCGTTTTCATCTTGGGCGCCAAGGAACCGCGCGATGGTGCCACGAACGGATTCGTATTTCTCGGTCGCGAGGTTCGACAGATAATGCAAACCGCGATGAACATTTGAATATTCTTCGGCATACGCCCGCGTCACCGCATCAATCACGACCTGAGGTTTCTGCGCCGAAGCGCCATTGTCCAGATAGGTTAGCGGCTTTCCATTCACCTCTCGGGACAGGATCGGGAAGTCAGAGCGGATTTTCTGCACATCATACATGGTATTTTCTTTCCTACACCGGACCACTGGGTGTCAGCACAAGGACAAATGGCAATGCAACCAAAGCCGACAACACAATGACCCCAAAGGATTTGAGGAGTGAGCCGAACTTATGCGCTTCGTTCAGGAAATGCAGTGTGACGTAAAGGCTTAGTATCGCCGTCGCCAGCATCAACATGACCATAAAGAAGGGCACGACCAGTGACACCAGCAGAGTCACAGTAAGCGCGACAATTTGAAGAAACTGCAACCAAACGGACAGAATCATGATGTCTTCAAATGAGGCGGTACCACCCATGAACTTTCCAATGAACAGGAAGGCCGCGATACTCAGCAGCATGGCACCCGCCGATCGCACAAGGTTCAAAAGCACCGGTTCAGGTTCCAACACGCCCTGTCCCTGCGGAACTACGATAAGTTGGTCGATTCCAACCTGAACGAGTCCATTCAGAACAACCGCCAGGAAAAAGGCCAACCATAAAACCTCGCGCCCCGGACGCAGTGACAGCAAGCGGCGGGCGGCTTCGGCTGGATTGGTTACGGTGAGAACCGCAAGATGGCTGAGAGAGGCACTATTCATTCTGAGAACCCCTGCGCTTGCCGCAAACCGGACATCCAAAACCACAGAAATACCGCGACCCAGATCAGGCCGACCGCTGAAAGCGTTGGCCCCGGCCCAATAAATCCCGCAACCAGCCCATTTAGCAGAACCAGCGGCGTCGATGACAATAGAGCCCAGAACAGCGCGACCCGCGCGCCATAGGCCGAACCTTTGCCGCCAATCAAACGCGCTGCGCCGTACGATATGAACGCCAGCAAATAAAAGAAGAGAGGCAGGATAATCACCGTACCCAAAAGCGCACCGCCCATGAGCATGTTCAACTCAAGCCCTTCAAGATGCGCGCGTCGGGACAGGCTGGGTAGTTGCGCAATGAAGGCCACGACACAAAACGCCATGACAAAGACCAAAGCGCGATCTTCACGTTGCCCCAATTCGAGAAGCCGGCGCACGACACGGCCCGGCCCTCGATATGTGGCCACAATATCGGACGTAACCGGCATCAGCTATGTCGCGACAACCAGCCTTCCAGCTGGCTCACGATCGCTTCAGCCAAGGCTTCATCCTCGATCTCGTCCACGGCCTCGGCCAGAAACGCCAACGTCAGCATGTTGGTCGCGTCTTTGGTCGGAACTCCGCGCGAGCGCAGGTAGAAAAGAGCCGTTTCGTCGATCGCGCCCGAAGTCGAGCCATGCGAGCATGCAACGTCGTCGGCATAGATCTCAAGCTCGGGTTTGGCGAGAAACTGGCTGTCATCGTCCAACAGCAACGATTGGCTGATCTGATACCCGTCAGTTTTCTGCGCGCCCTCTTTCACAAGGATCTTGCCCTGGAAAACGCCGGTAGCGCCGTTGCGCAAAACCTTCTTGAACACCTGACGGCTTTCGCAGTTCACCGCGTCATGGGTGACAAAAACCGTATCATCGTGGTGAAAATCACCGTCGCCAACACAAGCACCCGCCACATGCGCCACGGCGTCATCGCCGGTCAGTTCGATGACTTGCTCGTTGCGGGTCAGCACTCCGTTCACGGTCAGTGTAAAGGACTTGTAGACCGACTCCTTACCCAAACGGGTGAACATATGGGTGGCGGCCCGACGCTCATGGTCCCGGCCTTGTGCGCGTACATGGTGCAGAACGCCTTCATCGGCGATGTCGATTTCCATGCATTTGTTGAAACGCGACGCGGCTGGCCCATTCTCAAGAATGGTCACTTCTGCTCCGGATTCCACGCGAATGATATGATGCAACATCGCATCCGAGGTTTCCGACGCGTGCCGATAAATAAAGCTGATCGGCTTCGAGGGCTTCCCAGTCACATGAATCGCTATACCGTCTGCGGCAAATGCCGTATTTAACGCAGCAAGCGGACGCTGCACCGGAGTCTGCCCACGTGCTTCCAGAACGCCATACAGTTCTTTTGCCCAGTGGATGTCTTTGCAGCAGATGTCTTCGATCCGATCAATCGTGATGCCTTCCAGCTCAAGATCATCCGACTCTTCGGGACTAAAAACACCGTCCACGAACACGATTTTCAAGCGGTCAAACTCGCTGAACAGCATCGCCTCATCAGGGTGGAACAAGGCAGCAGTGGGCGCCTCGGCCGAGACCAGCGTATCGGGGCGTGTATATTTCCAATACTCATCACGCCGCCCCGGCAGACCCATTTCAAGAACCCGCGCCAGCGCATCTTCGCGCGCGGCGCGCGTGCAACCAGCGTCGGGCATAACCAGATTGGCCAGGCGCGCCTCGGTTGCGGTTTGTTTCACTTCGGGCAGCGCCATCAGTTCACCTCGGCCAGAATGTCAGCGTAACCGTTGTTTTCAACCTCAAGCGCCAGATCAGGACCGCCGGTCTTGACGATCTTACCATCTGCCATGATGTGCACGACATCCGGTTTGATATGATCCAACAGACGCTGATAGTGCGTGATTACCAGGAACCCACGACCTTCGTCGCGCAGCGCGTTCACGCCTTCTGCGACCAGTTTCATCGCGTCGACATCAAGACCCGAATCCGTTTCATCCAGGATGCACATCTTGGGCTCAAGCATCGCCATTTGCAGGATCTCGTTACGCTTTTTCTCACCGCCCGAGAAGCCGACATTGACGGGGCGTTTCAGCATGTCCGCGTCGATCTTCAAGGATTTCGCCTTGGCGCGAACCTCTTTCAGGAAATCAGCGGCCGACAGTTCGTCTTCGCCGCGTGCTTTGCGTTGTGCATTCACAGCGGTGCGCAGGAAGGTCATGTTGCCAACGCCCGGAATTTCGACCGGGTATTGGAAGGCCAAGAAAACACCGGCGGCGGCGCGTTCCTCGGGCTCCATCTCCAGCAGGTCCTCACCATCCAACGTGGCTGACCCATTTGTGACTTCGTATCCGTCCCTACCCGACAGCACATAGCTGAGCGTCGATTTACCTGAGCCATTCGGCCCCATGATCGCATGCACTTTTCCCGCCTCGACGGTAAGGTCGACACCTTTGAGGATTTGCTTTTCCTCTTCCTCGAGTTTCACGTGCAGGTTTTTGATTTCCAGCATTTTTTGACCCTTTAGCATATCGCAAGGGACCACCCGGCCCCGATAAATTCAGATTTCAAGAGAGAGTTCAGGGTTACCCGACAGAACCTTCAAGGCTGATCGCAACCAATTGCTGCGCTTCCATGGCAAACTCCATCGGCAGCGCCTGCAGGACGTCCTTGCAGAACCCATTGACAACCAGCGCCACGGCCTCTTCCTCGTCCATGCCGCGTTGACGGCAATAGAAAAGCTGATCGTCATCCACCTTGGATGTCGTTGCCTCATGCTCAACCCGGCTCGAGTTGTTCTTAACCTCGATATACGGCACCGTATGCGCCCCGCATTTGTCGCCAATCAGCAGGCTGTCACACTGGGTATAGTTCCGGCTGTTCTTGGCCTTGGGATGCATCGAGACCAGCCCACGGTAGGTGTTTTGCGCCTTACCCGCACTGATGCCTTTGGACACGATCCGCGACTTGGTGTTCTTGCCAAGGTGAACCATCTTGGTGCCGGTATCGGCCTGCTGGTAGTTGTTCGTGATCGCGATCGAATAGAACTCACCCTGGCTTTCCTCACCACGCAGGATGCAGGACGGGTATTTCCACGTCACAGCCGAACCGGTTTCAACCTGCGTCCACATCACCTTGGAGCGATCCCCCCGGCAATCGGCGCGTTTGGTCACGAAGTTATAGATACCGCCCTTGCCGTTCTCATCCCCGGGGAACCAGTTCTGAACGGTCGAGTATTTCACCTCGGCGTCTTCCTCGATGATGATCTCAACCACAGCGGCGTGCAGTTGCGCGGTATCGCGCTGCGGCGCGGTGCAGCCTTCCAAATAGGACACATACGATCCCTTGTCGGCGATGATCAGCGTCCGCTCAAACTGACCGGTGTTTTCCGCGTTAATGCGGAAATAGGTGCTCAGCTCCATCGGGCAGCGCACACCCGGCGGGATGTAGACGAACGAGCCATCCGAGAACACGGCCGAATTCAGCGTGGCGTAGAAGTTGTCCGAGACCGGAACCACTGACCCAAGGTATTTCTTGACCAGTTCGGGGTGCTCGCGGATCGCCTCGGAAATCGAACAAAAGATCACACCGGCTTTCTTCAATTCGGCCTGAAATGTTGTTCCGACGGACACCGAATCAAACACCGCGTCCACGGCAACCTTGCGACCTTCGGCGGGCGCATCCTCGGCCCCCTCGACGCCAGCCAGAATCATCTGTTCTTTCAGCGGAATACCCAGCTTTTCATAAGTGGCCAACAGCTTGGGATCGACCTCGTCCAGCGACTTGGGCTTTTCTTCCATCGACTTTGGCCGGGCATAGTAATACTGGTCCTGAAAGTCGATCTTGGGATAGTTGACCATCGCCCAGTCCGGCTCTTCGATCTGTGTCCAGCGCTCGAACGCAGCCAGACGCCACTCGGTCATCCACTCGGGCTCTTCGTTCTTTTCCGAGATCAGACGGACGATATCGGGGTTCACGCCCTTGGGCGCATACTCCATCTCGATATCAGTGTCCCAACCGTATTTATAGGTTCCGACCTCGCGTACCGCGTCCACGGTTTCCTGATCGACACCCTCTTTTACCTGGGTATGGTCCAAAGCGGCCATAAGTCACCCTCCGTCAGATCACGCGGCCCGCGCGCGATGTTTCTTTTCTTTTGCCAGCCACGTTTCCGCGAAACGCAGCACATCTTCTTCCGTTGTCTGATGTCCAAGCGACACGCGCACTGCGCTGGATGCCACCTCCTCATCAAAACCCATTGCAGTCAAAACCGCGCTTGCCCGGACCTTGCCGCTGGAGCAGGCCGAGCCAGCACTGACCGCAAACCCTGATAAATCCATCTGCATGACCTGCGTCTCGCCTTTCCAGCCGGGAGTGGCAAAACACAGCGTGTTCGGCAGGCGATCCTGACCATTCCCGATAAAAATAGTAGTTTTAGAACCAGCCTCAAGAGCCATTTCTAGAATATTTCTAAATTCTTCAACCTGCGCCCAAACCCCATTGGCCAGATCGCGCGCAGCCGCCTCAGCCGCCGCTCCGAAACCCGCGATTCCAATGACATTTTCGGTGCCGGACCGACGCCCCATTTCCTGTCCGCCGCCCTTTATTCGGGCGGCCAGATCAGTTCCACGCTTCATTACGACTGCGCCAACCCCTTTTGGCCCACCCAGTTTGTGCGCCGAGATCAACGCCATTTGTACGTCCAGCCAGTTGAACGCCACGGGCAATTTTCCAAACGCCTGCGTCGCATCCGTTACTGCCAGACCCGCAGGCAAAGACTGGATGATCCCCGTCTCGGAATTAGCAAGCTGCAAGGTGGCGTTTTGCGGCTCTGGTACATTGACCAGTCCGTTTTCGGAAACTGTAAGGTCTTCCTGTATCCAGGCCCTGACCGCATCATGCTCAATCCCGGCTCCATGCAAGCCGCGGCCCTCCAACGCCAGCGCCGCACCTTCGGTCGACCCAGAGGTAAAAACGATATCGGCACCATCCGCCCCAAACGCCGCAGCAACCTGGGCGCGCGCCCGCTCAATCAGCGCCTTGGCCGCACGCCCTTCCGCATGGACCGACGACGGATTGCCACACAAATCCATTGCCGCCAGCATAGCATCCCGTGCTTCGGGCCGCAGAGGAGCTGTCGCGTTATGATCCAGATTAACGCGATTCATGGATGCACCTTTAACGGCTCATCATGTCGTATGATTGCCCTGAATGCGCAATTTATCATTTCAGTCGTCCACGACCGAAAATAGATTTGGAACTGCCGGGCAAGGCGCCAGATCATTTTTGATGACGTCAGAAAGACGGGTCTGATGCAAAAAGACATAGACATGTGCGCTCAGACCTTCCCACAACCTGTTGGTCAAGGATTGCGCGCGACTGCCAGAGGATCCGCCTGACGCTCCTGCGCCCTTTTGCAGCGCATCCACAGTCTCATCAACCGCAGCCAAAACTTCGACAATACGGATTTCCGAAGCGGGTCGCGCCAGCCGATAGCCACCACCCGGCCCTCTGACTGACGACACCAGATTGGCGCGACGCAGTTTGACGAACAATTGTTCGAGATAAGCTAAGGAAATGTCCTGTCTTTCCGAGATTTCGCCCAACGTCACCAGCCCGTCGGGCGGTTGAAGTGCGATATCAGCCAAAGCGACCATCGCATAACGACCTTTGGTCGACAGCTTCATTTTCTTTCCCTCTTGGCTGACATCGCGCGAAAACATTGACGCCGCCGCTGCCAGTGCGTATCTCCGACTGACAGCGCCAAAGCGCGCAGCATTACAATTAGAACCGTTCTAAGGTGCCTGACGATAACAGTCAAGTATAGACAGGCACCCAGAAGAAAAAGACAGGACCGACGCACACATGCCCGAGGTGATTTTTCCCGGACCAGAAGGCCGCCTGGAAGGCCGTTACCACCCGCAAAAGGAAAAAGACGCACCGATCGCCATCGTGCTGCACCCGCATCCTCAATTCGGCGGGACCATGAACAACAAGGTGGTCTATAATCTTCACTATGCGTTCTACAACATGGGCTTCACCGTTCTGCGGTTCAATTTCCGTGGAGTGGGCCGCAGCCAGGGCGAGTATGATCAAGGCGTCGGTGAACTGAGCGATGCCGCCTCGGCGCTGGATTACCTGCAGTCGATGAACAACAACTCGAAACACTGCTGGGTGGCCGGATTCTCGTTCGGTGCGTGGATCGGTATGCAACTGCTGATGCGTCGTCCTGAAATCACCGGCTTTATTAGTGTATCGCCCCCGGCCAACATGTACGATTTTTCGTTCCTGGCCCCCTGCCCCTCGTCCGGGCTGATCATCAACGGTTCCGCAGACCGTGTTGCACCACCTGCAGACACAACATCGCTGGTCAACAAACTGCACGAGCAAAAGGGCATCACCATCACCCATAACGAGGTTGAAGGCGCTGACCACTTTTTCCAGGATCGCCACATGGACACCCTGATCACCGATGTCAGCGACTATGTGAAACGCCGGCTGACCGAGACCACGCGCTGATGTCTGACACGCTCAACTCGCTTGCGGCGAAACTGGCCGAAGACACGTTGAAAGTCATGGATGAAACCGGTGACGATCGCTTCTTTGTCCAGGTCGGCGACTTGCTGGGCGCATCCTCTCAGACATTGGAAGAGGCATTTCTGACGGAAATCCGGGTGCGATTGGCCGAACGCAAGGCGCGACAGTTCGTCATCAAGCGCCTGTCGGAACACCGCAAGCAAGTAAAAGCGATTGAAAAGCAATGACTGACAGGCTGTCCGCGCAAGTTGAGTTCCTGAATCGCGCGGACAAACTGAAATCGGTTGATCGCGCCAACGCATTGTTGGATCAGTCCCGTGCCGAAAATGCGGCCGAGCATAGCTGGCAATTAGCTCTTTGGGCCTTGGTCATGCAGCCTTTGGCTAGCGATGACGTTGATATCGACCGCGTCATACGAATGCTTCTGCTGCATGATCTGGTTGAGATCATAGTCGGCGATCATCCGATCCACCTAGAGACAGACTGGCAGGCCGTTGAGCGCGCGGAACAAGCAGCGGCAGCAGAGTTGTTCGGGCTGCTTCCTGACGATCAGTCGCAGTCGTTCCTGTCGCTATGGCAAGAATTTGAGGCGGACACATCCGCAGACGCCCGTTTCGCCAAGATCCTTGACCGGTGCCAACCCATGTTCCAGGTACTGTACGCGCCGAAACCGCGCTCTGACCATTTGGACGTCGTCCGCGACAACCTGAACGGCGGACGTGCGGCTTATCTGGAAACAGACTTCCCCGAAGCGTTCCGGCTTGCCCGTGCAATGCTGGAAAACACGGATGGCCAAGACACACCGTTTGCAAGACGTCTTCCTTTCCTAACCGAGTCTGACCAGCTCAAATCCGTGTCACGGGCGTCGCGGCTATTGTCCGGAGAGCGGTTCGAAAACTCTGCGGAGCATTCCTGGCACATCATGCTGTTTGCGTGGGTGTTGTCCGAGTACGCCGACCCGGATGTATCAATCGACCGGGTCCTCAAAATGCTCTTATTGCACGACATCGTCGAAATTGACGCCGGTGATCATCCAATCCACGGTCAGGTAGACCACGCCGCCCAGGAAGCCGAGGAACAGGCTGCGGCGACCCGGTTGTTCGGAATGCTCCCGCCTGAGCAGAACATGAAGTTTTATGCACTTTGGCAGGAGTTCGAAGCCGCGGAGACGACAGATGCATGTTTTGCCAAAGCGATTGACCGGTTTCAAACCCCGATCGGAAATCTGGAAACCGGTGGCGGATCGTGGGTGGATTACAACGTGACCTTTGCCCAGATCGAAAGCCGCGTCGGCAAACCTATTTCGCGGGGCGCCCCAAAACTGTGGTCATGGCTGCGCCCCCAACTGGATAGGTATTTTTCAGAAACGCTGGCCGAATAACGAAAGAAGGGGCGCAAATGCCCCTTCTCCCCGCAACCGGCGGGCGCTTAGACCCGAGCACCATTTAACCATTCAACATTGTCGGCCACACTGTCGTTTACTTCCCCTCCGTCAGTCAGCCGCCCCAGCGCCACAATCAAAGCCGATACAGCAATGACAGAAATTGCAAATTTCGTCATGAAAATTACTCATAAAATACAACCTTCTAACACCTCCCGAATGCCACAAATTTGCGTGTCTAAACAGTAAGGTAAACCGGACCTTCAACGGAGTTTCTTGCTCTTTCCCCCTCGAAAAACCTGATCATCCAAAAAGGTCTTGCAGTGATCAGAAAAACCGTGCTCAACAACGCTTGGTTCAATCATATCGAGACCTACCGTGCCCAAAGCCTATTTGATCCTTCTTCTGGCAGTAATTGCTGAAACCGTTGGGACAAAGTCATTGCAAGCCAGCCAGCAATTCAGCCGATTCTGGCCATCAGTACTTGTTGTTGTGGGCTATGGCATCGCGTTCTATCTGCTGGGTCTGACGTTGAAGTACATGCCAGTCGGAATCGTTTACGCGATTTGGTCCGGTCTTGGCATCTTTCTGATTGCGATCATCGGGTTTATTGTCTTCGGCCAAAAGCTGGACTGGCCAGCCGTACTCGGACTGACAATGATATTGACCGGAATCTTTGTCATTCATCCTTTTTCAAAAACCGCTGGCCACTGATCGCCGGTTAGGGCTGGTCTATTTGGTCAAACCACGTTATGCGCGCGGCAACTTCCCGTTCAAAGGCTGACCTCTCATGGACCTGCGCAATATCGCAATCATCGCTCACGTGGACCACGGCAAGACGACCCTGGTGGATGAGCTGCTCAAACAATCCGGCGCGTTCCGGGAAAATCAGGCCGTGGCGGAACGCGCCATGGACAGCAACGATCTGGAGCGCGAGCGCGGGATCACCATCCTGGCCAAGGCAACTTCGGTCGAATGGAAAGGCACGCGCATCAACATCGTCGACACCCCCGGCCACGCCGATTTCGGCGGCGAGGTTGAGCGAATCCTGTCGATGGTCGACGGTGTGGTTCTGCTGGTCGATGCCGCCGAAGGCCCGATGCCGCAGACCAAGTTCGTGACCTCCAAGGCGCTGGCGCTGGGCTTGCGTCCAATCGTGGTGCTGAACAAGGTAGACAAACCCGACGCTGAACCCGACCGGGCGCTGGACGAATGCTTCGACCTGTTCGCCAATCTCGGCGCTGATGATGACCAGTTGGACTTCCCGGCGATGTACGCCTCGGGCCGATCCGGCTGGGCGGATATGGAGCTAGACGGTCCGCGCAAGGACCTGACCGCCTTGTTCGACCTGATCGTCGATCACGTCCCTGCCCCCAAACAGGCCGACAAGAAAGACGAGCCGTTTCGTATGCTGGCAACGACGCTGGGCAGCGACCCGTTCATCGGCCGAATCCTGACCGGCCGCGTCGAGAGCGGCACACTGAAAGCGGGCGACAGCCTAAAGGCGCTCAGCCGCGATGGCACGCTGATCGAGAACTTCCGCGCATCGAAAATCCTGGCCTTCCGTGGTCTGGCGCAACAACCGATCGACGTAGCCGAGGCCGGTGACATCGTCACCATCGCTGGCATGAGCAAAGCGACCGTTGCGGATTCTCTGGTATCCCCGCAGGTTGAAGAGGCCCTGCCCGCCCAACCCATCGACCCGCCGACCATCACAGTGACCTTTGGCATCAACGACTCGCCTCTGGCCGGTCGTGACGGAAAAAAGGTTCAGTCCCGCGTGATCCGCGACCGTCTGATGAAAGAGGCCGAATCGAACGTCGCCATCCGCATCACCGATACGCCCGGCGGCGAAGCGTTCGAGGTCGCAGGCCGTGGCGAATTGCAAATGGGCGTTCTGATCGAAAACATGCGTCGCGAAGGGTTCGAACTCAGCATCTCGCGCCCACAGGTTCTGTTCCGCGAAGAAGACGGTCAGCGCATGGAACCCATCGAAGAAGTCACCATCGACGTCGACGACGAATTCTCGGGCGCTGTGATCGAGAAAGTCACCGGCGCGCGCAAAGGCGAGTTGGTGGAAATGCGCCCTGCAGGCGCCGGTAAGACCCGCATTATCGCGCATGTGCCGTCGCGGGGTCTGATCGGCTATCACGGCGAGTTTCTGACCGACACGCGCGGCACCGGCGTGCTGAACCGCGTGTTTCACGGCTGGGCGGCCCATAAAGGCCAAATACCCGGTCGTCGTGCAGGTGTTCTGATCTCGATGGAAAACGGACAGGCTGTCGCCTACGCCCTGTGGAACCTTGAGGAACGCGGTCGCATGTTCGTGGCTCCGCAGACCGATGTCTATCAGGGCATGGTGATCGGCGAACATTCCCGCGACAACGATCTGGAAGTGAACCCACTCAAGGGCAAAAAACTGACGAACGTGCGCGCTAGCGGGTCTGATGACGCGGTACGACTGACGCCGCATGTCCAGTTCTCGCTAGAAGAGGCGATTGCCTATATCGACGACGACGAACTTGTTGAGGTTACGCCCAACGCCATCCGGCTTCGCAAGCGCTATCTTGATCCGCATGAACGCAAGCGGATGGCCAAGTCTGCATAGGGTTTTCAGTGAATAACTTCACAACCCAAAAACAATGACATGAGTGTTGTATTTTTGATCCCCATTTGGGGACAATCGCACCCTAAAAGCCCACCCACCCGGTGGGCTTTTTCCTTGTTTAGAAACGACTTTCTACCTATGGGCGATTAAAATTAACTTTTCTTTTACCCTCACTTCTTGAAATTATGGCGAAGGATGGATGTATTTGTGGTCAAACTGTGACATCATTGTGTCCAGTAGTGACGTGTTAAAGAGTTCGAAGGAGTGACGCTATGCGCGTGAAATCCCGTTTGTTATCTGTGGTCTTTGTGTCCGCAACTTTCCCCTTTCTTTCGGTCGGGGCCGCTCAGGCCAACGAAATGTGCACGGTCAAAACCGCGCGGCAATCAGTGTCCACCGAAACACTTTGTAGTTGCCAGACGGTAGACGCCCGAATGCTGCGTTACATTCAGCGCCGGCCAGACTTTGACGACATTCTCGCGCGCACTTTAGAGGCCTGCCCCGCGTTCGCGGCTGTTCTGACTGATATTCCGACAGCGGCCATTGGCAATTCACAACGCTCCGGCGACGGGCCTGCAAATAACGATCCTAGTTTTCAAACTGCTTCTGACGATTCGGGCGGCGGCGGTACTGGTGGTGGATCTGGTGGCGGTAATGACGGTGGTTCCGGCGGCGGTTCTGGCGGCGGATCTAGTCCGTCACCGACTAGCGGCGCACCAGGTGGCGGTAATAACGACGACAGCGGCGATAACGGAAACGGTGACGATAACGGCGACGGAAACGGCGGCGATAACGG